>CAXQZU010000029.1:42500-44995 GCA_964228555.1 Planctomycetota bacterium | reverse complement strand
CCGCCGGGGGCCCCCCCCCCCCCCCCCGCGTCGTGGGAGAAAATGCCCGGCACTGACCTACTTTCCCAATGTGAATCAGTATCATCGGCCCCGGAGGCTTAACGGCCGAGTTCGGGATGGGATCGGGTGTTTCCCTCCGGGTATGGGCACCGGGCAAGAAGAAGAGGAACAGGGTTCCGCAGCGGCACGGCTTGCGCCGTGCAGTCACGCTCCCTCGCGGGAGCGCCGTATGTCCACATGGATCCACCATGACGAGCGCGCGGACGTCTCGAAGCGTCCATGGCGTGCTGCGACGTGAATTGCAGTCCTTGAGCCTGCCACATGATCTCCCTCAGGACGCCCTGCACGCGAGCTCGAGGCTCGCGCACGCGGGCGGCGCGGAGGGAAAGTGGTCAAGCCGGTCGGCCGATTAGTACCAGTCCGCTGAACGCGTTACCGCGCTTTCACGCCTGGCCTATCACCTCGTGGTCTTCGAGGGGCCTGATAGGGAGAACTGTTTTTGAAGAAGGCTTCACGCTTAGATGCTTTCAGCGTTTATCCGTTCCGGACATAGCTACCCGGCGCTGCCGCTAGCGCGACAACCGGCACACCAGAGGTCCGTGCGACCAAATCCTCTCGTACTAAAGTCACGTCTTCGCAGTTCTCCTGCACCCACAGCAGATAGGGACCGACCTGGCTCACGCCGGTCTGAACCCAGCTCACGTACCACTTTAATCGGCGAACAGCCGAACCCTTGGGACCTCCTTCAGCCCCAGGATGTGATGAGCCGACATCGAGGTGCCAAACCGCCTCGTCGATATGGACTCTTGGAGGCGATCAGCCTGTTATCCCCGGAGTACCTTTTGTCTGATGAGCGACGCCCCTTCCACGTGGAAGGCGCCGGATCACTAAGCCCTGCTTTCGCACCTGCTCGACCCATCGGTCTCACAGTCAAGCACCCTTCTACCTTTACGCTCTGCGCACGATTGCCAACCGTGCTGAGGGTACCTTTGGACTCCTCCGTTACCGTTTAGGAGGAGACCTCCCCAGTCAAACTGCCCACCTCGCACTGTCCCTCGCCCGGCTTCACGGGACGGGGTTAGAAGTCAAACGTCACAAGGCTGGTATTTCACTGAAGACTTCCTGGGACCTAGCGGCCACAGGTCTGACGTCTCCCAGCTATGCTACACATGCAACGTCTAACGCCAACACGAAGCTGCAGTAAAGGTTCACGGGGTCTTTCCGTCTTGCTGCGGGTTCATGGTATTTTCACCACAACTACAGTTTCACCGAGTCCACCGTTGAGACAGTTGAGCTGTGATTACGCTATTCATGCGGGTCGGAACTTACCCGACAAGGAACTTCGCTACCTTAGGACCGTCATAGTTACGGCCGCTGTTTAACGGGGCTTGGGCTCGCGGCGTCGCCTTGCGGCTAACCACTCACTTTGACCTTCCGTCACTGAGCAAGCGTCAGACTGTATACGTAGGCTTCAGGCCTTAGCACAGTCCTGTGTTTTTGATAAACAGTTCCAGCTCACCTTTCACTGCGGCCCTCCTGGGCTTCAGGGCGCAAGGCCCCTGACCCGAGAAGGCACTCCTTATCCCGAAGTTACGGAGCTATGTTGCCGAGTTCCTTAACGATGGTTCTCTCGAGCGCCTTGGGATACTCACCCCACCCACCTGTGTCGGTTTACGGTACGGTTGGCTGTCGCTAGATCGCGGAGATTTTCTCGGGAGCATGGCATCGGCGGCTTCGGCACATGATTGGCCTCGCATTCGGCTCTCGGGCTTTCGCCCTACGACCTTGGACCAGGACTGCTAGCACCCGGCCCGCCTAGCCTCCTCCACCCCTCCACGACATGACACGACATCCAGTACGGGAATGTTGACCCGTTGTCCATCGACTACGCCTTTCGGCCTCGCCTTAGGATCCGACTGACCCTGGGAGGACTTACCTTGCCCAGGAACCCTTGGGTTTACGGCGACGCAGATTCTCACTGCGTTTGTCGTTACTCGTGCCCGCATACTCACTCGAACTTCGTCCAGCGGTCGTCTCCGTCCGCCTTCAGCCTGTTGTTCGACGCTCGCCTACCCCGCGCCAGGTCCGCAGACCTGGCGCAGCCGTGGCTTCGGTTTCATGCTTAGTCCCGTTTATTATCGGCGCAGGAATGCTCGACCGGTAAGCTATTACGCACTTTTTAAATGATGGCTGCTTCTAAGCCAACATCCCGGCTGTCTACGCACTCCCACTTCCTTTCGCACTCAGCATGAATTCGGGACCTTAGCCGACGATCTGGGCTGTTTCCCTCTCGTCCATGGACCTTATAGCCCAAGGACTCACTGCCGCAGCAAATCGGTGGTATTCGTAGTTTGGTCGGGTGAGGCAGTCTTGCGACCCCTCATCCCAATCAGTAGCTCTACCCCCACCGATCAGTTCCGCGACGCTGCCCCAAAAGGCATTTCGGCGAGAACCAGCTATCGAGGTGTTTGTCAAGACTTTTACTCCTATCCACA
>CAXQZU010000029.1:0-37500 GCA_964228555.1 Planctomycetota bacterium | reverse complement strand
GAGTGCACCAGCAGCCGGCCCCGTTCCTCCTGCGGCGAGGGCGGCACCGGCAGCGCCGCGCCCGCGCCGGTGGCAGCCGCGCCGCCCGCCACGGCCGGGGCCGGCAGCAGCGGGACCGCTGCGCCCTCGGCGCCGGTGGTGCTGGAGAGGGCCGGCGCCTCGACCTCGCCAGGCCCGGCCAGCTTCCAAGCCCCCACGCCCAGCGCGAGCACCACGGCCGCGATCACTGCCCACGTCGCCTTCATGCCTGCCTCCGCGCCGGGCGCCCCACCAAGCGTGGTGGAGCATGGCGGCCGATGCTACTACCGCTGGGGTGGCAGGCAACGGTGCCGTGAGGGCCGGCTTGCCCTCGTGCGAGAGGATCGGCGCGCGTGGCGCGGCTCTTGTGCGGCTGCCGTGACCCGGGCGGGAAGCCGCGTGAGGCGCGGCGGGTCGGATCCTGCAGAGGCCCATGTCCGAGGTGGGCGTGCTGCGGGCGGCGTCGGCCCTGCACGCGCTGCGCGGCCACGGGCGCCGCGAGGTGACGAGGCCTGTCCCGCCCTCGGGTGGCGATGCAGGGTCCCGCCTGGGGGGCCGGGCAGTCGTGCCCGGGACCCTGCAGGGCGGCCGCAGTGCCCACGCGCAGCCAAGGCGAGGGCGCGGGGCGCCGCAGCGCTGTGCAGGCCTTGGCAGCGCTGGCTAGGCCTTGCCTGTGCGCACGCTCCAGCCCGCCCTCTCCAGTGCCGCCAGCACGCGCTTGCGCAGTGCCTCGGCCTCGGCGGTGCCCAGGGTGGCCTCCCGGTCCAGCAGGTCCACGGTGATGGCAATGCTGCGGCAGCCCTCCGGGATGCCCTCGCCCTCGTAGGCGTCGAACACGCGAGCGCCCTGCCCCTGCTCCCCCAAGGCCTGCTCCACGACCTGGAGGACGCTGGCAGCCAGGGTGCGACGCGGCACGACGACGGCCACGTCGAAGGGCGCCACGGGGAAGCGCGGCACCGGCCGGTACTCGTGCTCGCCGCCCCGGGCATCCAGGCAGGCCACGAGGCCCGCCAAGGCCACCTCGGCATGCACCTGCCGGCCTGCCAGTCCGTAGGCGCGCCGCACGGCCGGGGCCACCTCGCCCACCGTGGCGATCACCACGTCGCCCACCCGCAGCCGGGCGCAGCGCCCCGGATGCAGTCCGGCCGGGGCCGGCAGGCGGGGATCCAGGGCCATGGGCCCCTCCTCCACGACCGGGCGCCGGGCACCGAAGCGGGCCAGCAGGGTACGAAGGTCCTCGAGCACGCCGAGGTAGAGCAGGCCCCGCGCGTCGGCGGCTGCGTCCCTGTCGAAGGCCAGCAGTCCGAGCACCGCCACCTCGGCCGGTGCCGCGCCGCCTGCGCCCGGCGCCACGAGACGGGTGCTCTCCCACAGCCGGCCGCCAGCCTCCCGCGGCAGGTTGCGCCCCGCCGCCTTGAGCAGGTTGGGCAGGGTGCTGAGCACCAGCCGGTCTTGGTCCGCCGCCAGCGGATTGCGCAGGCCCAGGTGGGGCACGCCGTGCAGGCCGACGCGCTCGGCGTCCTCGCGGGCGTAGAACGAGTAGCACGTGGCCTGCGCGTAGCCCAGCTCGAGGCTCAGCACGCTGGCGGCCTTGCGCTCGGCCCGGCGCGAGGGCGGCATGCGCCGAGGGCTCATGGCCCCCACGGGCGCCACGGGCTGGATGTCGCCGTACCCGCGGGTGCGGCCCACCTCTTCCACGAGGTCCTCGGGCCCGCGGATGTCCCGGGTGGCGCGCCAGGAGGGCACGCGCGCCTTCACGCCGTCGCGCGTCTCGGTGATGCCGAACCCCAGCGCCTGGAGGCGCGAGCGCACCTCGGCATCGGCGATGCGCGTGCCCAGGCGGCGACGCACGCGGTCGTAGGCGAGGTCCACCTCGAGGGGTGCGGGCGGGGCAGGGAACACGTCGGCGAGCGCACCGGCCAGCCGCGCCCCGGGGACGTGCTGCAGCACCAGCTCCACGAAGCGCCGTGCGGCCGCATCGCAGCCGTGCGGGTCGAGCGACTTCTCGAAGCGTGCGCTCGCATCGGTGCGCAGCGCGAGCCGCTGGGAGCTGCGGCGGATGCGGCCGGCGTCGAAGCACGCCGATTCCAGCAGCACCTGCGTGGTGGAAGCCGAGACGCTGCCATCCCGCCCGCCCATGATGCCGGCCAGCGCCAGCACCCGGCGGTCGTCGGCGATCACGACGTCGTCGGCGGCCAGCAGCCGCTCCACGCCGTCCAGCGTCACGAGCCGCTCGCCCGGCCGGGCCCGGCGGGCGCGCACCGTGCCCTCCAGCCCCGCCCGGTCGAAGGCGTGCAGGGGCTGGCCCGTCTCCAGCATCACCACCTGCGTGATGTCCACGAGCAGGTCTACGCTGCGCACGCCGGCCGCCTCCAGCCGGTTGCGCAGGCTGGCGGGGCTGGGCCCGTTGCGCAGGCCCTCCAACGCGAGGCCCACGTAGCGGCGGCAGCCTGCCGCGTCGTCGATCGCCACGCTCGGGGCGGGCAGCCCCCGGGCGGCCTCCAGCGCCGCCTCGGCTGCCGGCGCCGCGGGGAAGGTGGCCTTGCGTCCCAGCACGGCGGATAGCTCGCGGGCCACGCCCACGTGGCCCCAGAGGTCTGGACGGTGCGTGATGGCCGTGTTGCCCAGCTCCAGCACGTGGTCGGAGAGGCCCAGCACCTCGCTCACGGGCAGGCCCAGCGGCGTCGCCGGGTCCAGCACCAAGATGCCCTCGTGGCTGCTGCCCAGGCCCATCTCGTCCTCGGCGCAGAGCATGCCGTCGCTGGTGACGCCGCGGATGGGCCGCAAGGCCAGCGTCATGCCGTTGGGCAGCGTGGCGCCCACCGGCGCGTGGCACACGACCTGCCCGGCGGCCACGTTGGGCGCGCCGCAGACCACCGTGCGCACCACGCCGTCACCACGGTCCACGGTCGTCACGCGCAGGCGGTCAGCACCCGGGTGGGGTGCGCAGGTGAGCACGCGCGCCGTCCGCACGGCCTCGAGGGCGGCCCCCACGGCCTCCACCGACTCCACCTCGGCGACGTGGAAGGTGATGGCGTCCGCCACCTCCTGGGGCGAGAGCCCGGAGAGGTCGACCAGCTCGCGCAGCCAGCGCAGGGAGAGCCTCATGCGTCCGTTCCCCGCGCCATCTGTCGCAGGAACCGCAGGTCGCCTGCCATGAGGTGGCGGATGTCCTCGATGCCGTGGCGCAGCATCGCGATGCGGTCCACGCCCATCCCGAAGGCCAGCCCCGACCAGGTGTCGGGATCGAGCCCTCCGGCACGCAGCACGCCCGGATGCACCAGCCCGCAGCCCAGGATCTCCATCCAGCGACCCCGGAAGCGCATGTCCATCTCGAAGCCCGGCTCCACGAACGGGAAGTAGGCGGGCCGCAGGCGCACCTCCACGTCCCGGCCGAACAGCTCCTGCAGCACCGTGCGCAGCACCCAGACGAGGTGCGCGGCGCTCACGTCGCGGTCCACGAGCAGGCCCTCCACCTGGTGGAAGGTGTTCTCGTGGGTGGCGTCCAGCTCCTCGTGGCGGAAGATGCGCCCCAGCGCCACGGCACGGATGGGCGGCGGCTGCGTGCGCAGCGTGCGCACCTGCACCGGGCTGGTGTGCGTCCGGAGCAGGCGCCCGTCCTGCAGCCAGAACGTGTCCTGCATGTCCCGCGCCGGGTGGTCAGCGGGGATGTTGAGCGCCGTGAAGTTGTGCTGCTCGTCTTCCACCCACGGCCCGTCGAGCAGGTCGAAGCCCAGGCCGAGGAAGATGTCCTCGAGCTCGCGGCACACCTGCATCACGGGATGCATGCGGCCGCCACCCCGCACGGGGCCGGGCAGCGTGGGATCCACCCACTCCAGGTCGGCCAGCCGCGCCTCGCGTGCCTGCTCGAGGGCTGCACGGCGGGCAGCCAGCGCCGCCTGGATGGCGCGCTTGCCCTCGTTGGCCTCCCGGCCCACGGGTCCCCGCTGGTCCGGGGGCAGGCGCGGGATGCTCTTGAGGTGGCGGCCCAGCGGGGCCTCGGGCCCCAGCACGCCCGACTCCAGCGCGCGCAGGGCGTCGTCGTCCCCGGCGGCCTCCACGGCCGCCAGCGCCTCGGCGCACAGGCGGCGGATCTCGTCGAGCACCGGCACGGGGTCAGCCATGCCGGCAGGGTATCCCCGCCGGGCGCGCGGCCGAAGCGTCGCGATGGCCCGGGCAGGCGCCTGTGCGGCGCGGGCGCCGGGCGGCCCGGCCTAGGACGCCTGGGCCAGCTTGACGATGGCGTCGAAGGCCTTCGGGTCGCGGATCGCGATCTCCGACAGGCTCTTGCGGTCCAGCTGGACGCCCGCCTTCTTCAGGCCGGCGACGAAGCGGCTGTACATCACGCCGCGTGCGCGCGTGGCAGCGCTCACGCGCACGATCCACATGCTGCGGAAGTCACGCTTCTTGAGGCGGCGACCCTTGTAGGCGTACTGCCACGCCCGGTGCACCGTCTCCTTCATCACCTTGTACTGGTTCTTCCGGCGGCCCCAGTAGCCCTTCGCGGCCTTGAGCAGGCGGCGCTTGCGGGCGAGGCGCTTGGGCGTGTTCGTGACGCGTGCCATGGCGGTGGGTCCTTCGCGAGGTCGGTGTCGGGCCTACAGGCCCATCTGGCGCAGCATCGTCAGGCGCTGCTTGCCCACGATGGGCGTGGGGTGGTTGAGCCGGCGACGGCGCTTGGCGCCCTTCTTGCTCATGATGTGGCTGGTGTTGGCCGAGCCGTACGGGATCACCTTGCGGTTCTTGGTGACCTTGAAGCGCTTGGCCACGGACTTGCGGGTCTTGAGCTTGGGCATGGACGGGCTCGGGGGAGGCGAGGGGGAACGCCGGAGGGTAGGCCGGGCCCCCGCGGGGTCAAGCGCCGCGGGGGGTCTTGCCCGGCCCGCCCGGGGCCGACGCCACCACCCCAGCGGCCAGCCGGGGCGGGGGCCGGCAGCCGCCGGCGCCGTCGCGGGCCCGCCCCGCCGGGCTGGCCCCGCAGGCCGCCCGCTACTTCTTGCCCAGCAGCATGGTCATGCGCTTCCCCTCGAGGCGGGGGAACTGCTCGACCTTGGCGATGTCCTCGAGCCGCTTGGCGAACTCCGAGCAGTGGGCCTGGCCCATCTCGGGGTGGCTCAGCTCACGGCCCTTGAACTGGATCATGACCGCCACCTTGTCGCCGCGCATCAGGTACTCGCGCGCGGCCGTCACGCGGATCTCGAAGATGTGCGGGTCGGTCTTGGGGCGCAGGCGCAGGGTCTTGAGCTTGCTGCGGTGCTGCTTGACACGCCCCTCGTGCGCCTTCTTCGCCTGCTCGTACTTGAACTTGCCGTAGTCCATGATCTTGCACACGGGCGGGCGGGCACGGTCGGCGACCTCCACGAGGTCGAGCCCTGCCTCCTGCGCCATGCGCAAGGCCTGCTCGGTGGCCACGACGCCAAGGTTCTTGCCCTCGGCGTCGATGAGCATCACCTGGCGGATGGTGATGCGCTCGTTGATGCGGGGACCGCGGTCGGCAGGCGGCGTCGAGTCGAAGCGAGAGCGAAGGATGGCGTCAGTCTCCGGGGGGAAGGCGCGGGCCCGACGGGACCCGTGCGCACGAAGCACATAGGATGCCACGCCGGGCCCCGGCCTGCACGCCCAGCCCGGGGCACAGGCGGCTCCGGGGAGCCGGACGGTGACACGCCGGGGTGCTGGCCTAGGCCCGGCGCGCCACCTGCTCGCGCATGAGGGCCTCGACGGCCTCCACGGAGAGCGTGCCGAGGTCCTTGCCGCTGCGCTCGCGCACGGCCACCGTCCCCTGCTCGGCCTCCCGCCCCCCCACCACGAGCATGTAGGGGACCCGCTCCAGCGTGGCGGCACGGATCTTGGCCCCCACCTTGTCGGGCCCCAGGTCGGCCTCCACCCGCAGGCCGGCGCACGCCAGGCGCTGCTGCACGGCCTTCGCCGCGGCGTCCTGCGCGCTCGTGATCGTCAGCACGCGGGCCTGCACCGGGGCCAGCCACAGCGGGAACTTGCCGGCGTGGTGCTCGACCAGCACCGCGATCTGGCGCTCCATGGAACCCAGGATGGCACGGTGCAGCATCACGGGCACGTGCTTGCGGCCGTCCTGGCCCGTGTACTCCAGCCCGAAGCGCAGGGGCATCGAGAAGTCCACCTGGATGGTGCCGCACTGCCACGTGCGCCCGATGGCGTCGGTGACGTGGAACTCGATCTTGGGCCCATAGAAGGCGCCCTCGCCCTTGGCGAGCGTGAAGGGCAGGCCGCGCTGGCGGAGGCCCGCGGCGAGGGCCTCCTCGGCCATGCGCCACGAGGCGTCGTCGCCCATGCTCTGGGGCGGTCGCGTGGCGATGCGCACGCCCACGCCGGCCATGTCGTAGCCCAGCGCCGGGTAGACGACCTGCACCAGGTCGATCATGTCAGCGATCTCGGCAGGCATCTGCTCGGGCGTGCAGTAGATGTGCGCGTCGTCCTGCGTGAAGGTGCGCACGCGCATCGCGCCCATCAGCACGCCCGACAGCTCGTGGCGGTACACGCGGCCGAACTCCGCCATGCGCAGCGGCAGGTCGCGGTAGGACTTGGGCGAGGAGCCGAAGACCATGCAGCAGCCCGGGCAGTTCATGGGCTTGACGGCGTAGCTCCGCTTGTCCACCTCCAGGAAGTACATGTTGTCCTTGAAGTGGTCCCAGTGCCCGCTGCGCTTCCAGAGCTCGTCGCTGAGCACCATGGGCGTGCTGACCTCGCCGTAGCCGCGACGGGTGAGCTCGCCCCGCAGGAAGTCCTGCAGCGTGTTCCACAGCACCATGCCCTTGGGATGCCAGAACACGGCTCCCGGCGCCTCGGCGTGGAACGAGAAGAGGTCCATCTCGCGCCCGATCTTGCGGTGGTCCCGCAGGCGGGCCTCCTCCATGCGCTTGACCCACGCGTCCAGCTCCGCCTGCGTGAAGAAGGCCGTGCCGTGCACGCGCTGCATCGGGATGCCCTTGGCATCGCCGCGCCAGTAGGCGCCGCTCACGCCCGTGAGCTTGATGGCCGAGAGCCAGCCCGTGTCCGGCACGTGCGGGCCCTCGCACATGTCCGTGAAGGCGCCGGAGTCGTAGAAGGAGATCGCCTCCTCGGGGATCTCGTCCACGTGCGGCAGCTTGAGGTGGTAGCCCACCCGCTGCAGGCGCTCCTTGGCCTTGGCCTTGGAGCACTCGCTGCGCACGTAGCCGCGCGCCTCGCGCGCAAGCTGCCGCATGCGCTCCTCGATGCGCGGCAGGTCGGACTCCTGCAGCGGCTGGGGCGTGCGGAAGTCGTAGTAGAAGCCGTCCTCGGTGGCAGGCCCGAAGCCGAGGTCGGTGCCCGGGAACAGGTCCAGGACGGCCATCGCCAGCAGGTGCGCGCCCGAGTGGCGCAGCACGTCCAGCGCAGCCGGGTCCCGGGCCGTCAGGATGCGCAGGTCCGTGTCGGCCAGCAGGGGGCGGTCCACCTCGACCACCTGCTCCCCCAGCACGCCGGCCACGGCGGCCTTGGCCAGGCCCGGCCCGATGGCGGCCGCCACCTGCCGCACCGTCGTGCCGCGCGCCACCGTGCGGGTGGAGCCGTCGGGCAGGCGCACGGTCAGCGTCTCGCTCATGGTCAGGTTCCCGGGGGGACGGGGCGGCACGCGCCACCGGGCGAGAGGGTACGGCACGCCGCCCGCCCGGTCGCCTTCCCCGCGCCAAGGCGGTGTCGCAGGTCCAGCGACGCCCGGCTACTCCGTGCGCGTCTGCAGGATGCCCTCGCGCAAGCGCGTGACGAGACCTGCCAGCTCGGGCACGCGCGCGGCCAGCTCCTCCAGCGCCGCCTCGGCCGCCGGGCCGCAGCGCACCAAGGCCTTGCACACCGGCTCCTCGACCTCGATGGACGTGGTGGGCGGCACCAGCTGGGCCCGGCAAGGCACCAGCCAGCGCCCCACCGACATGCGCGCGGCCAGGCGGGCGGCCCGTTGCCTGGCGCCGTCCATCGTCGGCGCACGCAACGGGAAGGCGATCGACGTGCCGGGCCGGCCGGGCAGCCTGGCGCTGGCCAGCGCACGCCCATCCTCCACCACCCACACGCGCTGGCCCGCTGCCCCGGCGAGGGCATGCTGCACGGCCTCCTCGCGCTGCTCGGCAGCCGTCAGGTAGAGGCTGGGCGAGCCGGTCACGGGGTCATCGCGCCACCCCGCCCGCAGGTCGGCCTCGGAGAGCACGGCGCCCTCCCCAGACGTGCGCAGCACGGGGACCGCCTCCAGGCCCTCGGCCTCGGGCGTGGAGGCCACGGCCAGCATCTCGACGTCCTCGCGGGACGGCTGGTAGGGCACCCCCTGCTGGCGGGCGCGAGCCAGCAGCGCCCGCTCGTCCCGGGACCACGCATCCCAAGATGCGGCGTCGCCGGGCCAGGCCGTCGCGACGCGCGCCGCCCCGGCCGGCGGCGGCGGAGCCACCTCGACACGCACCTCGTAGACACCACGGTCCGAGAGCTCGGCCACGAGGTCGGTCCGCCAGCGCTCGAGCAGCGAGGCGTCGGCAGGGGGCAGCACGTGCACGTCGATGACCTCGCCCAGCTGCACCACCCGCTGCAGCGGCCACCCGGCTGCCACGAGCCGCTGGCGTACCTGCCGCAGCACCGCCACGACCGTCTCGTTGCGCGGGCCCTCGCCCGTCACGCCCGAGAGGTCGGGTGCCACGCGCACCACGATGGTGCTGCTGGCACGGTGGATGCGCTCGAGGCGTGCCACCAGCGGGGGCACGACCCTGGCCGGGTCCCGGGCTGCGCGGCGCCCGAGGTCCCGCACCGCCTGTTCCACGAGCCCCATGTCGCTGCTGTCGAGCCGCGCCAGCAGCACGTCGACATCCACGTCCGCCGGCGCACCGCAGCCCGGCAGCACGGCGCAGCCCAGCAGCGCGGCACAGCCCAGCAGCACGGCGCAGGCCATGTGCAGGCCGGGGAGGCGCGGGAAGGTGCGAGGGCTGTCCATCATCAGGACAGGTACCGGATGGCCTCGATGCTGGAGGCGCGCAGCTGGCGTTCGTCCACCAGCGAGGGGGCGCCCGTGAGCAGGTCCGCCGCCTGGGCCGTCTTCGGGACCGCGATCACCTCGCTGATGGTGGTCTCGCCCAGCAGCAGCATCACGAAGCGGTCGAGGCCCAGCGCGATGCCCCCGTGCGGCGGCGTGCCGTAGCGCAAGGCGTCCACGAACCAGCCGAAGCGGCGCTGGATCGTGCCCTCGTCCATCCCGAGCAGCGAGAACATCGCCTGCTGCACCTCGCTCTGGTGGATGCGGATGCTGCCCCCGCCCAGCTCGATGCCGTCCAGCACGAGATCGTAGGCGCGCGCGCACACGGCACCCACCAGCGCACGGTCGGCCGCCGCCACGCCGGCGCGGGCCGCCGCCAGGATGGCCGGGACGTCCTGCGGGCGCGGGCTGGTGAAGGGATGGTGCAGCGCGGCGTAGCGCGCCTCCTCGGCATCCCAGGCCAGCAGCGGGAAGTCCGTCACCCAGAGCAGCGCCGTGCGCGTGCGGTCCACGAGGCCCAGCCGCTCGCCCAGCCTCAGCCGGAGGGCACCCAGCACGCGCGAGGTGAGCGCACTGCTGCCGGCCGCCACGAGCACGAGATCGCCCTCGCGCGCCGCGCAAGCCGCGAGGAACGCCTGCCCCGCGGGCCCCGCCAGCACCTTGCCCAGCGAGCCGCTGGGCGCAGGCCCGGCCTTGGCCCAGCCGAGTCCCGGGGCTCCAAGCGCCTTGGCTTCCGCCTCCAGCGCCTCGACCTCCTTGCGCGAGAGGGCGCCGCCGCCGGGGCCCACCAGCACCCGCACCTGCCCCCCCTCGTCGAGGGCCTTGGCGAACGGTGCGAAGCCCAGCGCACGTGCCTCGGCGCTGGCGTCGCGGAGCTCAAGCGGGTTGCGCAGGTCAGGCTTGTCGCTGCCGAAGCGCGCCATGGCCTCGGCGTAGCGCATCACGGGGAAGGGCGTGCGCACCTCGTGGCCGCGGTACTCGCGCACCAGCGCAGCCACCACCGGCTCGAGCAGGGCCTGGATGTCGGCCTCCGCCACGAAGGACGCCTCGATGTCCACCTGCGTGAACTCGGGCTGGCGGTCGGCACGGCTGTCCTCGTCGCGGAAGCAACGCGCCACCTGGTAGTAGCGGTCCTGCCCGCCCACCATCAACAGCTGCTTGAACAGCTGCGGAGACTGGGGCAGGGCGTACCACGACCCCGGGTGGATGCGGCTGGGCACCAGGTAGTCGCGCGCGCCCTCGGGCGTGGACCGGTAGAGGATCGGGGTCTCGACCTCGAGGAAGCCCTGCGACTCCAGGTGCTGCCGGAAGGCGCGGGTGATGCGTGCGCGCTCGGCCAGCGCACGCGACAGGCGCGGCCGCCGCAGGTCGATGTAGCGGTGCTTCCAGCGCACCTCGACACCCGCCTCGGTGCGGTCGTCGGGGTGGAAGGGCGGGACCTGCGCCTCGCTGAGCACTTCCAGCTCCTGCGCATCGATCTCGATCTCGCCGGTGGGCATGTGGGGATTGCGTGCCGCCGCAGGACGCTCCACCACCGTGCCGCGCACCCGCAGCACCCACTCGGGGCGCACGCGCTCGGCCTGCGCCAGCAGGGCGCTGCTGGCCTCGCCCCGGAACGTCACCTGCGTGCGCCCGTACCGGTCGCGCAGGTCCACGAAGGCCACGCCGCCCTGCGTGCGCACGGCCTGCACCCAGCCGCACAGCACGACCTGCTGGCCGGCATGCTCCCTGGCCAGCTCGCCGGCCGTGTGGGTGCGGTAGGTGGTGGGCAGGTGGGCAGCCACGGCGTCTCCCGGGGTGGAGCCGTGCAGGCTACCCCAACGCGACGGGCGGGGGCACCGCCCGCCACGGCGGCGCCCGGTCCGTTCCTGCGCCTGCCGCGGGGGCGCTCGTAGGCTCCCGCATCCACCCACGAACCCACGGAGCAGCCGCCCATGGCCCTCGAGACCACCCTCGTCCTCGTCAAGCCCGACGGCGTCCAGCGCGGGCTCGTCGGCACCATCCTGGCGCGCTTCGAGGCGCGCGGCTTCCAGGTGGTGGGCCTGAAGATGATCGTCCCCCCGAAGGCACTGCTCGAGCAGCACTACGGTGCGCACAAGGACAAGCCCTTCTACCCCGGCCTCGTGGCCTTCATGGGCTCCGGGCCCGTCGTGGCGCTGGCGCTGCGCGGCCTCAAGGCGATTGACGTGGTGCGCAAGATGATGGGCAAGACGAACGCCGCCGAGGCCGAGCCGGGGACCATCCGCGGCGACCTGGGCCTGTCGCGCTCCTTCAACCTGATCCACGGCAGCGACTCGGCCGACTCGGCCGCCAAGGAGCTGGCGCTGTGGTTCAAGCCCGGCGAGATCCTCGCCTACGACCTCGTGCGCATGCAGCAGGTCATCGACATGCGCGAGGAGGGCTAGCCGCACGCCGCCTGCGCTAGGCTGGCCCCCATGGCCGGCCTTGATGCCTCCCACTACGCCGCGCTGGCGCGCGAGCTCGGTGCGCTTGCGGGCACCCGGGTGACGGCCGTGCACCAGGCGGGCGCGCTGCGCCTGCTGCTGGTGCTCGAGCAGGGCGGGCGACGCCAGGACCTCGTGCTGGACCTGGGGCCCTCGCTGCCGCACGCATGCCTCGCCGCGCACGAGCCGGCTCCCGGGGCCCCCACCGCGCTGGCCCATGCCCTGCGCAACCTGCTGGCCGGTGCGCGCCTCGAGGGCGCTCGCAGCGTGCCCGGCGAGCGCGTGCTGTGCCTCGACCTCTCCCTCGGCGGGCTCGCCCGCAGCCTGTGGTTCGAGGGCTTCGGGCGGCAGGCCAACCTCTACGCCCTCGACGAGGGCGGCGTGGTGCGATGGACAGTGCGTGGCGAGGTGGCCGCCACGCGCGGGGCCGCGGTGGGCGCGCGCTTCACGCCCATGGGCGCGCGCGAGCCCGCACACCCCCCCGCGCCGGCGCCCGGCGAGGACGCGTCGGCGGCCATCCGGGCTGTGGTCGCGGCCACCCAGCAGCACGAGGAACTGACCCGCCGGCGCAAGGCGCTGGAGCGCTGGCTGCAGGGCTCGCTGGCCAAGGCGCGAGGGGCGGCCGCCGCGCTCGCCGCGCAGGCGGCCGGGGCGGCACAGGCTGGGGCCTTGCGGCGTCAAGGCGAGCTGCTGCGCAACAGCTTCCACCTGCTGCGGCCGGGGCTGGCGCAGGTGAGCGTGCCGGACCACGACACCGATCCGCCGCGCATGGTGGTGATCGACCTCGACCCGGCCCGTGAGCCCGGCGAGCAGGTGGCCGCCCTGTTCCGCCGCGCCCGGCAGGCGGAACGCGCGGCGGCCGAGGCCGCGGCACGAGCCCCCCTGCTGGAGGCACGGCGCGCCCAAGCCGATGCGTGGCTGGCGCGCCTGGCCGCCGCGCAAGGCCTGGAGGAGCTGGCTGGCCTGGAGGCCGAGTGCGGCCTGCCCACGGCAGGTCCCCGGGCGCGCACGCCCACGCCTGCGCTGCCGTGGCGCACCTTCCGCTCCGCGGACGGCTGGGAGATCCTCGTGGGCAAGGACGCCGCAGGCAACGACCGCCTCACCCTGCACCACGCGCGGCCGGGCGATCTCTTCCTGCACGTGCGGGGAGCCTCGGGCAGCCACGTGATCGTGCCCACGCCGCGCGGCAAGAGCGTCCCCAAGGAGACGCTGCTGGATGCGGCCGAGCTGGCCTGCATGCACTCCTCGCGCGCGGCCGCACCGCACAACGAGGTGGACTACGTGCCGCGGCGCTACGTGCGCAAGCCGCGCGGCAGCGCGGCCGGCCTCGTCGAGCTCACGCGCTGCTCCACGCTGCGGGTCACCCGCGACGACGCGCGCCGCAACCGGCTGCGCCAGGGGCCGGCGTGACAGCCTCCGAACATCGACTCAAGTCCTTGCCAGCAATAGGCTTGCGTCGCCGCCACAAGTGACCCCGCCGTGACCCGGCCCACGCAGCCTGAAACGCTCACCGTGGAGCCGCCCATGCCGCTGGCCCGTCGCGCCCTGCCCGTGTTGCTCTCGCTCGTGCCCTGGCTCTGTGGCTGCCAGGCCGGCGACTTCGAGATGCCGATGAGCGCGGCCGCCGAGAAGGAGCAGGACTCGGCCGCGCGCGCGGAGTACTACGAGTCGGCCGCACTCACCTACTACGACGGGGGCAAGTACGAGTCGTCGGCGCAGATGTGGGTGAAGGTGCTGGGCGAGCGTCCCGACGACAAGAAGGCCAAGTGGGGCCTGGCCAAGTCGCTGCAGATGATCGGCACGCCGGAGACCCTGCGCCAGGCCGAGGGCATCCTCGTCGAGATCATCCCCCTCGACTGGACGCACCCGGAGATCGGCGACCGTCGCCACGAGGTGCAGGGCACGCTGGCCACGACCTACCAGGAGCTGGCGGCCTACTACGAGCGCGACGTGCGGGCCATCGAGGAGGCCATGGCGCGCGACCCGGGCGCCGACACGCCCGACACGCGCCAGCAGCTGCAGACGCAGGTAGCGATGCGCAACGCCCTGCTGGCCAAGAGCATCCCCCTGTGGGAGGCCGGCCTCGTGCGGCGCGGCGACAACCCCTACGCGCTCGCGGGCCTCGCCAAGGCCCACCTGATGCTGGGGCAGGACGAGCAGGGCATCGGCTATGCCCGCCGCTACATCCTCGTGGCGCGCGGCTCGCAGCAGGGCTGGCGCAAGCAGATGGCCGACTACGAGAAGATGGTCAAGGGCGAGGTGACGCAGGAGGCGCGCAAGCGCTTCGTGGACATGATCCAGGAGGCCCGGCGCAACGAGCTGAAGGTGCACCTCTTGCTGGGCTCGGTGCACATGCGCCGCGAGGAGTACCAGCTGGCGCTGGACGAGTTCAACGCCGTGCTGGAGATCGACCCCGCCACGCCGGCGGCCCTCGTGGAGCGTGCGCAGGCCTACGCCAAGCTGGGTGGCTGGCGCGAGGCCGTCTCCGACCTCGAGACCTACCTCAAGCTGACGGACCCTGAGCGCCAGCGCAGCGCGCGGGCGAAGGCCGCCGAGCTGCTCGACCGCTACCGGCGCATGGCGGGCATGGCCCCCATCCTGCCGGCGCCCGCCACGCGCTAGCCGCGCTAGGCTGGATGCGCCTGGCGGATCGCCTGCCGGCCCGGCCCGCGGCGGGCCGGGGGCAGCGCCAGCACGCCTGGAGCCTCGCGATGGGCCGCCTCCTCGCCTGCCTGCTGTGCCTGGCGTGCTGCTGCGCGGCGCGTGCCGACGAGGCCGCGCGCCAGGTCACGCTGCCGCTTGCCGGCGGCGCGGCGTTGGCGGGCGTGGTCGAGTCGGCCGACGGCGCGGAGGTGGTGCTGCGCATCGGGCCCGGGGAGCGCCGGCGCATCCCCTGGGCCCAGCTGGCCCCCCGCGGTGTCTACGTCGCGCGCGAGGCGCTGGCCCCGCCTGCCGACGGCCATGCGCGCCGCCGCCTCGCGGAGCTGGCCGCCGACCTCGGCCTCTGGGCGGAGGCCCGGGCGGAGTACGAGAAGGCGCTGGGCCTGGGCGCCCTGACGCCCGAGGAGTTCGCGGTGCTGGCCGCGCGCGCCGAGGAGGCGGCTGTCGAGCAGGGCGTGCGCCATGCACGCCTGCGTGCCGAGGGCGGCGACGTGGAGGGTGCGCTGGCGCTGGCCCGCGAGCTCAAGCTGGCCTTCGGGGCCTCCGCGCAGGCTGCGCGCATCCGCGCCCTCGTGGAGGAGCTGCTGGCCTTCGTCCATGCTGCGGATGCCCAGGCGGCAGAGGACGCGGCCGAGCTGGCGCGCATGCAGGAAGAGGTGCGCAGGGCCAAGGAGCTGCTCGAGCGGCGCCTGCGTGCCGAGGAACGCATCGCGGCCGGCGACGCGGCTGCCGAGCGCTCGCGGGCGGCCCGGCAGCAGGGTGCCATCACGCGCGCCCGCAAGGCGGCCGAGGAGGCCGACGAGGCCTGGGCGCAGGCCCGCAGGCACCTGGGCCGGCTGCGCCGCCTGCTGCCGCGCACCGACACCGAGGCCTTGGCCCGCGTGGCCGGGAGGCTGGACGCGCTGGACCGCAAGCAGTTCGACCTGCGCCTCGCCATCGCGCAGTTCCTCGCGGCGCCCGGCTCCCGCAACTACGGGCAGGCCGACGACTGGGCGCGCCGGGCCGCGTTCATCGACCCCGTCCACCCGGCCCTGCTGGCGCTGGGCGAGGAGCTGGCGGAGGCACGCATCCGGCTGCGCATCAGCGACGTGACCAACGCGCGCCCCATCGTGCGCTGAGCCGGCGGGCTAGACGGCGGCGAGCTCGGCGGGGGCCGGCTGGGCAAAGCCCTGCAGCACGAGGTCGTCGCCCACCTTGCGCCACTGTGGATCGTGCAGGCGCCATGCGCCCTCGACCGCCCGCACCCCGCTGCCCTCGACCGCGGGCACGGCGTCCTGACCGCCCAGCACGAGGGGCGCCACCCAGGCCTGCACCTGGTCAGCCAGCCGGGCGGCCAGCAAGGCACCGTGCAGGCGTGCCCCGCCCTCGACCAGCAGGCGTGCCACGCCACGCTCGCGCAGGGCGGCGAGCAGGCGCGCGAGGTCCACACGCCCCTCCGCTGGCCCCACCTCCAGCACCTGCAGGCCGCGCGCCTCCAGCGTCCGGGCCTCGGCTGGGTCAGCGCGGCCCACGGCCAGCAGCACCGGGCCCTGTCCCGCCGAGTCCAGCAGGCGGCCGCGCAGGCCCTCCAGCCTGCGGCTGACCACGACGCGCAGCGGCTGGCTGCGGCCGTCAGGCGGGCCGCCGGGCAGGCGGCAGGTCAGCAGCGGATCGTCGGCTTCCAGCGTGCCGCGTCCCACCAGCACGGCGTCGCAGCGGCCCCGCAGCTCATGCACCTCGGCCTGTGCCCGGTCGCCGGTGAGGCGCCCGCCGCCCCCACGCAGTGGCGCGGCACGACCGTCGGCGCTCATCGCCCACTTCAGGATGGTCCAGGGCCGTGGCCGTGCCAGCGCCTCCCGGAAGCGGCCCAGCAGCGCGGCGCCCTCGCCGGGCAGGACGGGACCCACGACGTGCACCCCGGCCGCCTCGAGCCGGGCTCGCCCCCGCCCGCCCTCGTCGGGGTGCGGGTCGTGGCAGGCCACGACGACCCGCTGGATGCCTGCGGCCAGCAAGGCGTCCACGCACGGCGGCGTCTTGCCGTGCCGGCTGCAGGGCTCCAGCGACAGGTAGGCCGTGGCACCCCGTGCCGCGGCCCCGGCGACGGCCAGTGCGCGCACCTCGGCGTGCGCGCCACCGTACCCGTCATGCCAGCCCTCCCCCACCACGCCCCCCGCGCCCTCGATCACGCAGCCCACGGGCGGGTTGGGCTCCACGCGGAAGCGACCCTTGGACGCCAGCGCCAGCGCCCGTCGCAGGCGCTCCACGTCGTGCGGCGAGGGGGCGCTCACCGAGCGCTGCCCTCGACCACGCGTCCGACGAGGCAGTGCGCGCTGGACTCGTGCACCTCGACCCCGACCAGGCGGCCGGCCAGCCGGGCGGCGTCGCCCTCGGCGTGCACGAGGCGGTTGTAGCGGTCGCGGCCCGTGACGCGCGAGGGCTCCGTCTTGCTCGGCCCCTCCACCAGGATCTCCACGCGCTGGCCCACCAGCGAGGCCTGGCGCCGCGCCGCGGTCCGGTCCTGGGCGTCCAGCAGGCGCGTGTTGCGCTCGCGCTTGGCCTCTTCCGGCACGTCGTCGGGCAGGCGCCGCGCGGCCAGCGTGCGCGGACGCACGCTGTACTTGAACACGTAGGACTGCAGGAACCCGATGCGCTCGACCAGGGCCTCCGTGGCAGCGAACTCCTGCTCGGTCTCGCCGGGGAAGCCGACGATGAAGTCGCTGGTGATCTCCACGCCCGGCACGTGCCGCCGTGCCCAGCCCACCACCTCCTCGTACTGGGCCACCGTGTAGGTGCGCTTCATCCGGCGCAGCACGTCGTCGTGGCCGGACTGGGCCGGGATGTGCAGCCAGGGCATCACCTGCGGCACGGCCCCCATGCGGCGCATCATGTCCTCGGTCATGTCGAAGGGATTGCTGGTCAGGAAGCGCAGCCGCTCGATGCCGGGCACCGTGGCGGACTGCTCCAGCAAGGCCGGCAGGCCGCCCTCGCCCAGGTCCTTGCCGTAGGTGTTGATGTTCTGGCCCAGGAAGGTCACCTCGCGCACGCCGTCCCCGGCCAGTCGCCGCACCTCGTCCACCACCTCGGGCAGGGGACGCGACGTCTCGCGCCCGCGCGTGAAGGGCACGATGCAGTAGGCACACACGTGATCGCATCCGCGCATCACGGTGACGAAGGCACGGAAGGGGTCGGGGCGAGCCCCCACGTCGCGGTCAGCGTCCGGGAGCCGCTCGGGCGGGGGCGTGCGCTCCGTGCGCAGGATGCGGCCGCCTCGCTCGGCGAGGTCCTGCAGGTCGTCCACCACCGTGCGGAACGAGCTGGTGCCCAGGACGAGATCCACGTGCGGGGCCCGCCGCACGATCAGGTCCTTGGCCCGCTGCGCCATGCAGCCCAGCACGCCCACCAGCAGCCCCGGGCGCTGCTGCTTCAGCAGCCGCGCGCGGCCCAGCAGGCTCCACACCTTGTCCTCGGCGTGCTCGCGCACGCTGCAGGTCTGCAACAGCACCACGTCGGCCTCGTCCATGGCCTCGACGCGCACGTAGCCACGCCGCGCCAGGTCGCCCGCGACCAGCTCGGCGTCCAGCAGGTTCATCTGGCAGCCGAACGTGGTCATCCACACCCGCTTGCCGGCCGCCACCTGCGCAGGGGTCAGCGCCGGGGTCATGCTCGCCTCCCGCGCGCCCCGCGGGTCGCGGCCGGGCTGCCCGTGCCGGGCGGCTGGCCGCCCGAGGCTGCCAGGGCCCGGCAGAAGGCCCCCACCTCGGCCGCCAGCGCAGGCGCCACGGGCGGGCGCGCGGCGGCCAGTGCCTGCGTGGCACGACCCGCGGCCTCCGCGGCCTCGGCGTCGAAGCCGGCCGCGTGGAAGGAGCGGGCGGCCTCGAGGTAGCCCTGCGGCGCCCCGCCCCCGGGGTAGAGGCGCGCGTAGAAGCCCTCGAGCCCCTCGCGCCAGGCCCGGCGGGCCAGGCCCTCGCCGAACAGGTACGCCGAGCGGATCACGACGCGGTGCCGGCTCCACGCCGGGAGCAGTTCCTCGAGCCGGCGCAGGCCCTGGCGGAAGAAGCGGCGCAGCCGGCGCAGGCGGGTCGGGTAGAAGCCGCTCACCTCCTGGAAAAGCTGCCGGTAGCGCGCCGGGTCGTGGATCTGCACGAAGCGGCCCACGGCGCGGTGCTCCTCGCACAGGATGGACACCTCGCTGTACGCGTGCCCGCAGTAGGTGTCCAGCAGGCCCTCGTCGCCGTCATCGCCGAAGATGGCCTCGGCCTGCCGCTTGAGGCGCCCGAGGTGCTCGTCCCGCAACGCCTCGAGGTCGCGCAGGTCGAACAGCCGCCAGAGCTGGTCCGGGGGCAGCACCAGGTGCTCGCGCGCCACCTTGCGCTCGTGGGCGGCGGCCACCACGCGTCGCTCGTAGCGCCGGTAGATGCGCCGGAAGGCGTCGCGCGCCTCCAGGAAGTCGCGCACGAAGTCCCACAGGGCCGCGCCGCCGTCGCGCACCACGCGCACGACGGCCTGCGGACCCGGGCCTTGCGAGGCGCCCGGGCCGGGCTCGGCGGGGCTGGCGCCGCGCGGGCGCGCCACGGGGACTAGGCCCCGGCGCCCTTCGCACCGGCCTTGGCGGGCTTGGCCGGCTTGCGCGAGGCCTTGCCCTTGGCGGGCGCCTCGGCCTTCTCGTCCTCGGCCGGAGCCACCTCGGCCTTGGGCCGGTCGACGAACTCCCAGATGGCGCGCGGAGCGTTGTCGCCCAGCTGGTTCTTGGCGTGGCGCAGGATGCGCGTGTAGCCGCCGGCGCGCTGGGCGCACAGGGGCGCGATCTTCTCGACGAGCACCTTGAGGGCCACGCGGTCCGGCACGTCACGGCGCAGCACGCGCAGCGCATGCACGTAGGCAGGACGGTTCGTGTCCCGGAGCGCATACGCCTTGCGGGCGCGCGTCACGAGGCGCTCCACGAAGGGGCGGAAGGCCTTGGCCTTCGTGGTCGTGGTCACGACGCGGCCGTGCAGGAACAGGCTGCGCGCCAGGTTGCGGCGCATCGCGACACGGTGCTGCGTGTCCGCATTCAGCTTCTTGAGGGCGACGCGGTGGCGCATGGCGGGCTAGGCTCCCTTGCCGGGCGTGCCCGCGAGGTCCATGCCCAGGGCCAGGTCCATGCCCTTGAGCTTCTCCTGGATCTCCTTGAGCGTGGTGCGCCCGAAGTTCTTCACGGTCAGCAGCTCGTCCTCCGTGCGCGAGACGAGCTCGCGCAGCGTGCGGATGCCATGCGTCTCCAGCGAGTTGGCCGCACGCACGCTCAGCTTGAGCACGCTGACCGGCTGGTCCAGCTGGCCACCCGAGCCACCCACGACGGGCAGCGGGGGCAGCGGGGCCGGCACCGCGGGGCGCGAGCCGCCGAGGTCGGCCGCAGGCTCCACCGCCAGCTCCTTGCCCGTGTCGAACAGCTGGATGAAGGGGTTGAGGTGCTTGCGGTAGACCTTGCTGGCCTCGACGAGGGCCACCTCGGGCGAGATCGTGCCGTCGGTCCAGATCTCCAGCACGAGGCGGTCGTAGTTCGTCATCTTGCCCACGCGCGTGCTCTCGGTCTTGTAGCGCACGCGGAGCACCGGGCTGAACACGCTGTCCACCGGGATCACGCCGATGTCCTGGTCCTCGCGGGCGTTCTCCTCGGCGGTGACGTAGCCACGACCCTTGCGCACCTCGACCTCGGCCTCGAAGGACCGGTTCGTGGTGAGGTGGCAGATCACGAGATCCTTGTTCACGACCTCCGCGTCGCTGCTCACGGCAAGGTCGGCCGCCGTCACGACGCCCGGGCCCTTCTTCTCGATGCGCAGCACCTTGGGCTCGTCGTTGTGGCAGCGCACGCGCAGCTGCTTGAAGGCCAGGATGATGTCGGTGACATCCTCCTTGACCCCCTCCATGGGCGTGAACTCGTGCTTCACGCCCTGGATCTTCACGCTCGTCACGGCGCTGCCCTCGATGCTGCTCAGCAGCACGCGCCGCAGGCCGTTGCCCACGGTGACGCCAT
Organism: Planctomycetota bacterium; assembly: GCA_964228555.1. Taxonomy (GTDB): domain Bacteria; phylum Planctomycetota; class PLA2; order PLA2; family JAEUHO01; genus CAXQZU01. The sequence continues at coordinate 17,384 of CAXQZU010000029.1, read as the reverse complement.
AGCCGCGCTCGAAGGGCTCGGCCGTGAAGCGGGCATACGACTCGGTCTTCGTCGCGCTGTCGGCGACGACCTTGGTGGGCAGCTCGAGATCACGCCAGCGGATCCGCATCGGCACCTCCGTGGCCCCCGGCCCGGGCTCCTCGCCCGGGACGGCAGCCGCATCGCTTGGTTGTCTGTGCGCCCCGCAGCGCGGGGCTGGTTGGCTGGCCCCGCGGCGCGGGGCAGTGACTGTGTGGGCTCCCTCGTGCCCGCGCTAGACGCGGCGGCGCTTCCTGGGACGGCAGCCGTTGTGCGGCAGCGGCGTCACGTCCTCGATGGCCCGGATCTTCAGGCCTCGCGACTGGATGCTGCGGATGGCTGACTCGCGGCCGGAGCCGGGCCCCTTCACGCGCACCTCCACCTCGCGCACGCCCATCTTCAGCGCCTTCTCGGAGGCGCGCTCCGCAGCCTTCTGGGCCGCGAAGGGGGTGGACTTGCGCGACCCCTTGAACCCGATCGTGCCCGCACTGTCCCAGCACAGCGTCTCGCCGTTGGGCGCCGCGAAGGTCACGATGGTGTTGTTGAAGGAGGCCAGGATGTTCACCACGGCCTTCGGCACGTTGCGCCGGATCTTCTTCTTGCTGGCGGCCATGGAGGCTCCGACGGGGGCAGTTCGGGCGGTACGGGGGCGAACGGGACAAAGTAGCCCCGAACAGGGGCCCTGCAAGTTTCCGGCCTACCGACCCAACCCCATGCTGCGCAAGGGGTTAGGCCCTCAGCCTAGGCTAGCGCATCTCCTTCACGCTCTTCTTGCCAGCCACCGTCTTGCGGGGGCCCTTGCGCGTGCGGGCGTTGGTCTTGGTGCGCTGGCCACGCACGGGCAGGCCGCGGCGGTGGCGCATGCCGCGGAAGCAGGCGATCTCCTTGAGGCGCGAGATGTTCTGCTGCACCTGCCGGCGCAGGTTGCCCTCCACGACGTAGGTGGACTCGATCACGCCGGCGAGGCGCGCCAGGTCCGCATCGTTGAGCTCGCGGGCACGGCGCTGCGGGTCGAGGCCGAGCTGGCGGCACAGGTCCAGCGCGGTCTTCTTGCCGATGCCATGGATGTACTGCAGGGCCACCCAGGTGACCTTGTCGTTCGGGATGTCGACGCCGACGATACGGGGCATGGGACCTCCTCCAGGCTCTAGGCCTGGACCTGCTTGTGACGGACGTTCTTGCAGATGACGCGCACCTTGCCGTGCCGGCGGATGATCCGGCACTGGTCGCAGATGCGTCGGACGCTGGACCTGACCTTCATGCTGTCCTCCTACTCTCGGTACACGATGCGACCCTTGCTCAGGTCGTACGGGCTCATCTCCACGGTCACGCGGTCACCGGGGAGGATGCGGATGAAGTGCATGCGCATCTTGCCGGAGACGTGCGCCAGGATCTGGTGCCCGTTCTCCAGCTGGACGAGGAACATGGCGTTGGGGCGGGCTTCCACCACCTTGGCCTCCAGGCGCAGGTTGTCCTCGCGTGCCATGGCGCCCTAGCCCCGGCCCGGCCGGCCGTCGCCGGACAGGGCCCCTTCGAGGCGCACGGCCACGGCGTCCATCGTGCCCAGCGCATCGATGGTGACGAGCAGGCCGCGACGGTCGTAGAAGTCGATCAAGGGCGCCGTCTCCGCCCGGTAGACCTTCAGCCGGTTCCTGATCACCGGCTCGGTGTCGTCAGGACGGCCCCGGCCCAGCAGGCGGCGCACGATCTCCTCGTCGTCGAGGCGCATGTGCACCACGCGGGTGATGCCCGAGGCGCCCAGTTCCAGGTCCAGCGTGCCGGCCTGCGCCACGTTGCGCGGGAAGCCGTCCAGCAGGAAGCCCGAGGCCGCTGCAGGCGCGCGCAGCCGCTCGCGCAGCAGGGCGAACACCAGGTCGTCGGGGACCAGCTCGCCGCGGTCCATGAAGCCCTTGGCCTTGACGCCCAGGGGCGTGCCGTCCTTCACCGCGGCACGCAGCAGGTCGCCCGTGCTCAGGTGCAGGAGGCTGCGCGCCGCGCACGCGCGCGTGGCCTGCGTGCCCTTGCCGCACCCGGGCGGGCCGAGGAGGACGGCTCGAACCACGCTCACGCCTTCTTCCGGGCCGCGCCGCTGCCGAAGAAGCCCTCGTAGTCACGCTGGAGCAGGGCGCTGTTGAGCTTGTCCACCAGCTCGATGGCCACGCTCACCACGATCAGGATCGAGGTGCCGCCGAGGAAGGCCGCGATCTGGAACTCGTTGGGCGCGACCATCAAGGCGAGGCGCTGCGGGATCAGCGCGATCACGCAGAGGAAGGTCGCACCCGCCAGCGTGATGCGCGTCATGACGCGCTCGAGGAACTCGGCCGTCTTCTTGCCCGGCCGGATGCCCGGGATGAAGGAGCCGTGCTCCTTCATGTTCTTCGACATCTCCGCCGGGTTGAACATCAGCGAGGTCCAGAAGAAGGCGAAGAAGTAGATCAGGCCGATGTCGAGCACCGTGTGCACCCAAGCACCCTGCTGGAAGCTGCCGGCGAGCCACGCCCAGCCCAAGCTGCTGCCGAGCATCTGGGGGAAGCTGAGCAGCGCGCTGGAGAAGATCACGGGCATCACGCCCGCCTGGTTGACCTTGATCGGCAGGAAGTGCTTCTGGCCGCCATACACGCGGCGCCCGCGCGTCAGCTTGGCGTACTGGACGGCGATCTTGCGCGTGCCCTTGGTGATGAACACGGTGCACACCACGATGACGAGGAAGAGCGCCACCAGCAGCACGGGCACCACGAGGCTGGCGTCCTTGCTGCGCACCAGCTCCAGCAGCGCGTGCGGAACGCGGGCGATGATGCCCGCCATGATGAGCAGCGAGATGCCGTTGCCCACGCCGTGCTCGGTGATCTGCTCGCCCACCCACATCAGGAAGATGGTGCCGGCGGTCAGCGTCAGCACCGCCACCAGCGAGATGCCGAACCCGTCGGGCAGCAGGGGCGCCACGGGGCTGTCGTAGAGCGTGTTGACCACGATCAGGGCCTGCACCAGCGCGAGGGGGATCGTCGCCAGCCGCGTCCACTGGTTGATCTTGCGCTGGCCGGCCGGCCCCTCCTTCGCCACGGCCTCCAGCGCCGGCACCACCTTCGCCAGCAGGCTGAAGATGATGCTGGCGCTGATGTAGGGCATGATGCCCAGGCTGAAGATCGCGCACGAGACGAGATTGCCGCCCGAGAGCAGCTGGAACATGGCTGCGAAGGCGTCGGTGCCCTCCCCCGCCGCGGACTTGAGCGCGGCGAGGTCCACGCCGGGGATCGGGATGTTCCACCCCACCCGGTAGAGCAGGAGGAACCCGATGGTGACCCACAGCCGCGTGCGGATCTCGGGCACCCGGAACATGGCTGCCAGGCGGCTCAGCACGCTCAGGCTCCGGTCACGGCCGCGCCGGCCTTGACGCCCTTGGGACGGTGCGTCGCGCGCACGGGCAGCAGCTCGAGCGTGCCCTTGGCGCCCTCCAGCTTCTGGCGAGCACCGCCGCTGGCGGCATGGCAGCGCACGGTCAGGGCCTTGGACACCTTGCCGAAGCCCAGCACCTTCAGGTAGCGAGCCTTCTTGGGCGCGAGGCCCAGCGCCTGGATGGCGGCCAGGTCCACGGTGCTCCCGGCAGCGAAGCCCGCCTCGAGCTCGCCCACGTTCACCACGTGGTAGGAGAGCGAGAAGGCAGCGTTGCTGAAGCCCTTCTTGGGCAGGCGGCGGTACAGCGGCATCTGGCCGCCCTCGAAGCGCAGGCGGCGACGCTTGCCGGTGCGCTTGCCCTGGCCCTTGTAGCCACGGCCCGCGGTCACGCCCCAGCCGGAGCCCGGGCCACGGCCGATTCGGTTGCGGTTCTTCCGGGGGACCCGGATGGTGCGGACGTCGTTGAGCTCCATCAGATGCTCACCCCACGGCGCTCGGCCACGGCCTTGCGCGTACGCATCGAGATCAGGCCCTCGAAGGCGGCCTTGGCCAGGTTCATGCTGTTCGTGCTGCCGATGGCCTTCGAGAGCACGTCCTTGATGCCGGCGGACTCGAGCACGGCACGCACCGCGCTGCCGGCGATGATGCCGGTGCCCGGGGCGGCCGGCAGCAGCTTGACGCTGCTGGCCCGGAAGCTGCTGACGCTGGCATGCGGCACGGTCGTGCCACGCAGCGAGACGCGCACGAGGCGCTTCTTGGCGTCGCTGACGGCCTTCTCGACCGCCACCGGCACCTCGGCGGCCTTGCCGAAGCCCAGGCCCAGCACGCCGTTGCCGTTGCCCACGACGACCAGGGCGCTGAAGCCGAAGCGACGGCCACCCTTCACCACCTTCGAGGTGCGGTTGACGTCGACCACCCGCTCGGTGAGGTCGAGGCCATCGCTGTCTACGTAGTCGATCTCGCGACGCATCACATCCTCCCGGGACTAGAGCTCGAGGCCCGCGGCCCGCAGGGCCTCGGCGACCGCCTTGATGCGGCCGTGGTAGCGGTACGCACCGCGGTCGAAGCACAGCTGCTTGACGCCCTTGGCCTTGACCTTGGAGGCCAGGTCCTCGCCCACGGCCTTGGCCGCCTTCACGTTGCCCCCGTAGGGCAGCTCGAGGGCCTTGCTGCTGGACGCGCACAGCGTGGTGCCGGCCAGGTCGTCGATCACCTGCACGTAGAGGTGCAGGTTCGTGCGGTGCACGGTCACGCGCGGCCGGGCCTCCGTCCCACGCACGGCCTTGCGCACGCGGTGAGCACGGTTCACGCGGCGGCGCGCGATGGTCTTCTGGATCGACATGGGCTACTTCTCCCCGCCCACGAAGGACTTGCCGGCCTTCTGGACGATCTTCTCGCCGAGGTAGCGCACGCCCTTGCCCTTGTAGGGCTCGGGCTTGCGCTGGCGGCGCACGGTGGCGGCGAACTCGCCCACCAGCTGCTTGTCGCAGCCCGTGACCACGATCTGCGTGGGCTGGGGGCACTCGACCTTGATGCCCTTGGGGATGGCCACGTGCACCGGGTGGCTGAAGCCCACGTTCAGGCGCAGGCGCTGGCCCTCGACGGCGGCCTGGTAGGAGACGCCATGCACCTCGAGGCGGCGCTCGAAGCCCTTGCTCACGCCCTCGATCATGCCGATGGCCAGCGCACGCGCCAGGCCGTGCTGGGCGCGGTCCAGCGCCTCGTTGCCGGCGCGGGCCAGGTGCAGGGCGCCGGCATCCACCTTCGCGGTGATGCCATGCACCAGGCGACGCGTGAGCTCGCCCTTCGGGCCCTTGATGGTGAGCGTCGTGCCGTCGGTGTTGACGGTCACGCCCGAGGGGATCGGGACGGGGATCTTGCCGATACGGGACATGTCAGGTCAGCTCCGGGGTGCCGTGACGGCTACCAGACCTCGCACAGCACCTCGCCACCGACGCCGGCGGCGCGTGCCTCGCGATCGCTCATCACGCCGCGCGACGTGGACAGCACGGCGATGCCCATGCCGTTGAGCACGCGCGGGATCTCGCGCACGCCCTTGTAGACGCGGCGGCCAGGACGGGACACGCGGCTGACCTTGCTGATCAGCGGGGCGCCGTCCTCGTCGTACTTCAGCTCCACCTCGAGGGCGTTGCGGCCGTCCGGGGTGGCCACCTCGCGCACGCTGCGCAGGAAGCCCTCCCGGGCGAGGACGTCCACCACGGCGGCGGACAGGCGCGACTTGCGCACGAGCACGCGGTCGCCCTGCTTGCGCAGTCCGTTGCGGATGCGCGTCAGGAGATCAGCGACGGGATCGGTCATCGACATGCGAGCCCCCCTACCACGATGCCTTGCGCACGCCGGGGATCTCCCCGCGCGACGCCATGCCGCGGAAGCAAAGCCGGCACACGCCGAACTTGCGGTAGTACGCGCGGACGCGGCCGCAGAACTGGCAGCGGTTGTACTTGCGGGTCGAGAACTTCGGCTCCCGCTGCTGCTTGATGATCAGGCAGGTCCTAGCCACGGCGCTCGTCCTCCTCGCGACGGAAGGGGAAGCGCAGCTCTTCCAGGAAGGCAGCGCTGGCCTCGTCCGAACCGCCACGGATGGTCATGGTGATGTTCATGCCCTGCGGGCTCTCCAGCAGGTCGGCCTCGAGCTCGGGGAACACGTTCTGCTCGGCCAGGCCCATGCTGTAGTTGCCGCGGCCGTCGAACTTGCGGTCCAGGCCGCGGAAGTCACGGATGCGCGGGATCACGACGTGGATCAGGCGCTCGAGGAACTCCCAGGCGCGGTCGCCCCGCAGGGTGACCTTGCAGCCGATGGGCATGTCCTCGCGCACCTTGAAGTTGGCCACGGCGTTGCGCGCCTTGGTGACCACGGCCTTCTGGCCCGTGATGCGGCCGAGGATGTCCACGGCCACCTCGAGGTGCTTCTTGTTCTCCTTGGCCTTGCCCACGCCGCAGGAGACGGTGATCTTCTGCAGGTCCGGCAGGGCGTGCACGTTGTCCACGCCGAGGCGCTTGGCCAGGGCGGGACGGATGCGCGTGCGGTACTCGTTGCGCAGGTGGGGCATGCGCTACTCCTTCTTGTCCTTGCCGGAGGCCTTGGCGGCCTTGCCGCCCTTCTCGGCCTTCGCCGAGGCCTCGCCCGTGATCTGGGCGCGGCTCTTGCGGGCGACGCGCGCAGCCGCGCCGTCCACCTGGGCGTAGCCCACGCGCGTGGGCTTGTCCGTGCTGGGGTCGATGGGCATCAGGATGCAGCCGTGCACCGGCGCCTCGCGCTGGATGCGGCCACCCTGGGGGTTCTTCTGCGACTTGCGCAGGTGCTTGAACACCATGTTGATCCCCTCGACGACCACGCGGCCGCTCCCGGGGATGACGCGCAGCACGCGACCGCGCTTGCCCTTGTCCTCGCCGGACATGACGGCAACGATGTCGCCCTTGCGGATGCGAGCGGGCATCAGACCACCTCCGCCGCGAGGTTGACGATCTTGGTGAAGCCCTTGCGGCGCAGCTCGCGGGCCACCGCACCGAACACGCGCGTGCCGCGCGGGCTCTTGTCCTCGTTGATCAGCACGATGGCGTTGGTGTCGAAGCGCACGTAGCTGCCGTCCTGCCGGCGCACGGCGTTGCGCGAGCGCACCACCACGCCACGCACGACGCTGCCGGGCTTGATCGTGCTGCTCGGCAGCGCCTTCTTGACGCTGGCCACGATGATGTCGCCCACCTCGGCGTAGGCCTTGTTGCCGCGCCCGAGCACCTTGATGCCCGTGCACTGCTTCGGGCCGCTGTTGTCGGCCACGTCCAGCCAGGTCCGCATGAAGATCACGAGGCAGCCTCCTCGCCCTTGGCGGGCTTGGCCGCCGGGGCACGCACGGTGCGCACGGCCACCTTCTCGCGATCCTCGTCGCCGCGCACGGCCTCGGCCTTGCCGCGCCGCAGCACCCGCACCAGGCGCCAGTGCTTGGTCTTGCTCAGGCGGCGCGCGGCCACGATCTCGACCTCGTCGCCGACGCGGGCCTCGTCCTTCTCGTCGTGGGCCTTGTAGGTCACCTCGCGCTTGAGGATCTTCCCGTAGCGGGCGTGCCGCACCAGGCGCGGCTCAGCCACCACGATCGTCTTGTGCATGCGGTCGCTGACCACCTTGCCCACGATCGTCCGGCGCGGGCCGCGGTCGGCGGCCTCGGGCTGGCCGCCCTTGCTTGCCTCTGCACGTGCCATGGCTTACCTCGCCTTCCCTGCGGTCGCCGCCTGCTGCCGCTCGCGCAGCACCGTCAGGATGCGAGCCACGTCACGGCGGCTGCGGCGGATCACGCCGCGATCGCCCTTGTCCTCGTTGTGGCCATGGAACCGCTTCTGGAAGATCTCGCCACGGAGGCGACTGACCTCCTGCTCGAGATCGCCCGCCTCGCGGCGCCGGATGTCACGGGCCTTCATCGCTTCGCCCTCCGCTTCACGAACCGCGTCCGGATCGGCAGCTTGTGGGCCACCTTCTTCAGCGTCTTGCGCGCCTGGTCCTCGGCCACGCCGCCGCCGATCTCGAACATCATCGAGCCCGGCTTGACCACGGCGCACCAGTAGTCCGGCTCGCCCTTGCCCGTGCCCATTCGCGTCTCCTCAGGGGTCGAGGTGACGGACTTGTGCGGGAAGATGCGGATGTAGACGCGACCCTCGGGGGCGCCTCGCACGGCCGCGACGCGCGCGGCCTCGATCACGGTGGCCTTGATCCAGCCTGCCTGCAGGGCCTGCAGGCCGAAGTCGCCGAAGGCGACCGTGTTGCCCCGCATCGCGCGCCCGCGGACGACGCCGCGCTGCTGCTTGCGGAACTTCACTCGCTTGGGCATCATCGCCATGTCAGACGACCTCCCCCTGCACCGCCTCGGCCTTGGTGGTCTGCAGCATGCCGCGGTAGACCCAGCACTTCACGCCGATCGCGCCGTAGGTCGTGAACGCCGTGGCCGTGCCGTACGAGATGTCGGCCTTGAGCGTGGACAGCGGGATCGAGCCCTCGCTCTGCTTCTCGACGCGCGCGATCTCGGCGCCGCCCAGGCGGCCCGAGATGCGGATCTTGACGCCCAGCGCGCCACGCTCGCGGGTCTGCTGGATGGCGCGCTTGAGCGTGCGGCGGTAGGCCGCACGCTTCACCAGCTGCTCGGCCACGCCCTGCGCGACCAGCGTCGCATCGAGCTCCGGCTTGGCCACGTCACGGATGTCCAGCGTCACGGTGTGCCCGGTGACCTTCTGGATCTGGGCCTGCAGCTCCTCGGCCTTCGAGCCCTTGCGGCCGATCAGCACGCCAGGCTTGGCCGTGTGCACGATCACGCTCACGGCGTCGGCCTTGCGCTCGATCTCCACCTTGGGGATGCCCGCGCCGGCGAACTCCTTGCGCACGAAGTCGCGGATCTGGCGGTCCTCCTTGAGGAGGCGCGCGAAGTCCTTCTTGCCCGCGTACCAGCGGGACTCCCAGTCCAGGTAGATGCCGGTGCGGAAACCGACCGGGTTGATCTTCTGTCCCACGGCGCTACTCCTCCTTGCCCTTGGCGGCCGTCTCGGCCAGCGCCACGCGGATGTGGCTGGTGCGCTTCATGATCGGGAAGGCGCGGCCCATGGCGCGCGGGCGGAAGCGCCGGCGACCAGACAGCAGCGGGCCGCCGTCCACCCGGGCCTCCACGACCACCAGCCGGTCCAGGCGCGTGCCCTGGTCGTTGCCGGCGTTGGCCAGCGCGGACTTCAGGACCTTGCGCACCATCGGCGCGGCGCGGTGCGAGTCGAACTCGAGCATCTTGAGTGCCTGCTCGATGGGCTTGCCGCGCACCAGGTCCACGACGGGGCGGGCCTTGTACGGGCTGATGCGCGCACCACGGTACGAGGCGCTGAACACCTTGGCGCCCGGGGCCGGCGTAGGGAGGGTCTGCTTGCGTGCCATGGGCTATGCGCCTCCCGCAGCCTCGCCCTCGACCTTCGCCGCCGCGACCGTGTGGGCGCGGAAGAGGCGCGTCGGGGCGAACTCGCCAAGCTTGTGGCCGACCATGTCCTCGGTCACGTACACGCGCAGGAAGGCGCGGCCGTTGTGGACCATGAAGGTGTGGCCGACGAACTCGGGCACGATGAAGGTGCGGCGCGACCAGGTCTTGATCGGCTCCTTGCGGCCAGACTCGTTGAGCTTCTCCACGCGGCCGAGCAGGCGCTCGTCGACGTAGGGGCCCTTCTTGACGCTACGCCCCATGGGCTACCTCCCCACGCGCGGGCCACGGCGACGGCCACGCACGATGCGACGGTTGGACGACTTCTTCATGTTGCGGGTGTTGCCGCCCTTGCTCAGGACGCCCCACTTGCTCACCGGGTGGCGACCGCCGTTGCGGCGGCCCTCGCCACCACCCATCGGGTGGCTGACCGGGTTCTGGGCCGAGCCACGGCCGTGCGAGCGGCGCCCGCGCCAGCGCGTACGGCCCGCCTTGCCGCCCACCACGAGGTTGGCGTCCAGGTTGCCGACCTGGCCGACGGTGGCCCGGCAGGCCAGCAGCACGCGGCGCATCTCGCCCGACGGCAGCGTGATGAGGGCCCAGTCGCCCTCCTTGCCCGACAGCGTGCACATGGCACCGGCACCGCGCGCGAGCTGCGCACCCTTGCCGGGCGTGAGCTCGAGGCTGTGGATGGGCAGGCCCACCGGGATGCTCTCGAGGGTGAGGCAGTTGCCGGGCTTGGGCTCGGCCTTGGGGCCGTTGGTGACCGTGGCACCCACCTCCACGCCGTGCGTGGCCAGCACGTAGCGGCGCTCGCCGTCGGCGTACTCGAGGAGGTGGAGGCGCGCGTTGCGGTTCGGGTCGTACTCGTGCGCCACGACCTTGGCTGCCACGCCGTCCTTGTCGCCACGGAACCAGTCGATGCGGCGCCACAGGCGGCGCGACCCACCGCCGCGGAAGCGCGTCGTGACGCGGCCGAGGTTGTTGCGGCCGCCGTGCTTGCGCAGGCCCTCGACGAGCGCGCGCTCGGGGCGCTTCTTCGTCAGGTCGCTGGTGTCCAGGAACGTGATGCTGCGGCGTCCGTTCGACGTGGGCCGTACGCGGCGGATGGGCATGGTCGGTCTCCTCTTCCTGTCCGGGCCGCTAGACGAACTCGATGGAGTCGCCAGGCTTGACGCTGACGATCGCCTTCTTGCAGTCCGCCGCACGGCCGGTCCAGCGGCCCATGCGACGCAGCTTGCCCTCGGCGCGCTGGGTGCGCACGCTGGTCACGGTCACCTTGAAGGTGCGCTGGATGGCGTCGCGGATCTGCGCCTTGTTGGCGCCCACCGCCACCTCGAAGGTGTAGGTGTGCTCGCGCTCGGCGCGGCGCAGCGACTTCTCGGTCACCAGCGGGCGGAGCAGGACGTCCTGGGACTTCACGAGGCCTTCCCTTCCCCAGCCGTGGCAGCGGCCAGACGGTCGCGCAGCGCCTCGAAGCCGCCATCGAGCAGCACCGTGTAGCGGTGCGCCACGAGGTCGCGGGCGTTCACGTCGGAGGCGGGCAGGGCCCGCACGCGGTCGAGGTTGCGCACGCTCAGGAGCAGGTTGCGGTCCACCTTGCCGCCCGCCACCAGCAGGGCCCCGCCCTCGGCGCCCAGCGCGGCGAGCGCGGCCACCACCGCCTTCGTGGAGGGCTTGGGCAGCGAGGCGCCCGACCAGGCCACGACCTGGCCGTCGGCGGCCTTGCCGGCCAGGGCGACGCGCAGCGCCTCGACCTTGCCGCGGCGCGGCATGAACTGGCGGTAGTCGCGCGGGTGCGGGCCGTGGGCCACGCCGCCCTTGCGGAAGCTGGGCGCCTTCTTGTCGCCGTGACGGGCGCGGCCGGTGTGCTTCTGCTTGTAGAGCTTCTTCGTCGAGCCGGCCACCTCGGCACGCGTCTTCGTGTCGGCGGTGCCCACGCGGCGGTTGGCCTCGAACATCAGCACGGCCTCGCGCAGCACGGCCGGGCGCGTGGCGGTGGCGAGGAACGACGTGTCGAGGCTGGCCTGCCCCACCTTGCCGTCCCGCAGCGACTTGATGCTGGTCTTGCTCATGGGATCAAGCCTCGATCTTCACGTCGACGCCGGCGGGCAGGTTCAGCTTGCTGATCGCGTCCACCGTCTTCGCCGTCGTCTCGCTGATGAAGAGGATGCGCTTGTGCGTGCGGATCTCGAACTGCTCGCGGCTCTTCTTGTCGATGTGCGGCGAGCGCAGCACGGTGTACCGCTCGATGCGCGTGGGCAGCGGCACGGGACCCGTCACGCGCGCGCCGGTGCGCTTGGCCGTGTCGACCAGCTCGCTGGCGCTCTTGTCGAGCGCCTCGTGGTCGTAGGCCTCCATGCGGATCTTGATGTGCTGCGTACGCATCGGGCGTGGTCCTGGGACAGGGGGAACTGCGGCCTGTCGCCGCGGCGAAGGCTCCGCCCCTCTTGCCCCAGAGGTCTGTCCGGCTAGGACACGCACCGGGGAAACGAGGCGGAAGGGCGGAAGGTACGGGCACCCGTCGCACCCGCAAGGCTTGGCGGGGCTGTTCCTCGGCCTCGACGCACGCCTCGGGGAGGGGCCCGCACCCCGTCAGGGCAGGTCACGGGTGCGGGTCCCCGGCCCCACCCCGCCCTGCCTGATACCTTACATCGTGCTAACTATGACATCAGCAGCTGGGCGGCCACCTCGGGCGGTGCCGGTGCGTAGCCCGCCGGCTCCATGCTGTAGCCCGCCCGGCCCTGGGTGAGGCTGCGGACGGCCGTGCTGTAGCCGAACATCCGGGCCAAGGGCACCGAGCCCCGGATCAGGCGCAGGTCGCCACGCAGGTCATCGCCCTCCAGCAAGGCGCCCCGGCGCACCAGGTCGGCGGTCACGGGGCCCACGAAGTCGTTGGGCGTGCTCACCTCGAAGCGCATCACGGGCTCGAGCAGGACCAGGCCGGCCTGTTCGGCGGCCTGGCGGAAGGCCTCCCCCGCCGCGGCCTGGAAGGCCATCTCGCTGCTCTCGGTCTCGTGGGCCCGGCCGCCGGCCAGGGTCACGCGCAGGTCCACCATCGGGAAGCCCAGCCCCCCCTGCACGGCGAAGCGGGCCCCCTCCAGGGCCGCCGCCACGTAGCGCGCCTCCAGCGCGCCGGCCGGCACGCTCGAGAGCACCTCGAGGCCCCCACCGCCGGGCAGGGCCTCCACGGCCAGCCGCACCTCGGCCTGCTGGGGCTTGCCGGCCACGAGTCGCTCGAAGCGGTGGGTGGCCTCCGCCCGGCCGCGCACGGTCTGGCGGTAGGACACGCGCGGCGCGCCCACGTTGGCCTCGATGCCGAAGTCCCGCACGAGGCGGTTCTTGAGCACCTCGAGGTGCAGCTCCCCCATGCCCGAGATGATGGTCTGGCCGGTCTCCTCGTGCTGGCTGGTCACGAAGGTGGGGTCCTCGCGGGCGAGCCGGGCCAGCGCCTCGTGCAGGCGGTCCCGGTCCGCGTTGGTGCGCGGCTCGATGGCCATCGAGATCACGGGGGGCGGGAAGCGGATGGGCTCGAGCACGAGGGGCTGGGCCTTGTCGCAGAGCGTGTCGCCCGTGGCCGACAGGCGCGGGCCCACGAGCGCCACGATCTCGCCCGGACCGGCCTGCTCCACGGGCTCCCGCTCGTTGGCGTGCATGCGCAGCAGGCGCATGGCCCGCTCGTGCTTGGCAAGGCGTGGGTTCCAGAGCCCCTGGCCCTGCTGCAGGGTCCCGGCGTACACGCGCACGAAGGTCAGGTCGCCGTGGGCGTCGGTGAGGATCTTGAAGACCAGCGCGCACAGGGGCGCCGACGGGTCGGGGCGCACGGGCCGCTGGCGCGCCGGGTCGGCCGGATCCTGGCCCTGCACCTCCGCCACGTCCAGCGGGCTGGGGAGCCAGTCCACGACGCCGTCCAGGAGCATCTGGACGCCCACGTTGCGCAGCGCCGCGCCGCACAGCACCGGGAACAGCCGCGTGGCCAGCGTCGCCCGGCGCAGCGCAGCGCGCAGCTCCTCCGGCCCGATGTCGGCGCCGGCCAGGTAGCGCTCCGCCAGCGCATCGTCGTGGTCGGCCAGCGCCTCGACCAGCTCGCCGCGATGCAGCTCGGCCTCCTCCACCAGCGCGTCCGGCAGGGCGCTGCGCGTCACGGTGCGCCCCTGGTCGCCGGTGAAGCGCACCAACTCGCGCGACACCAGGTCCATGACGCCCTCGAAGGAGTCGCCGCGTCCCAGCGGGCGCGCCACGACGGCCACGGAGGCGCCCAGGCGCTGCCGTATGGAGGCCACGGCGGCGTCGAAGTCGGCTCCGCCGCGGTCCATCTTGTTGATGAAGCACAGGCGCGGCACCCGGTACCGGTCGGCCTGCCGCCACACGGTCTCCGACTGCGCTTCCACGCCGCTCACGGCGTCGAACACCACCACGGCGCCGTCCAGCACGCGCAGGCTGCGCTCCACCTCGGCCGTGAAGTCCACGTGGCCGGGCGTGTCGATCAGGTTGAGCACGTGGTCCCGCCAGCCGATGGTCGTCGCCGCAGCCGTGATCGTGATGCCGCGCTCCTGCTCCTCGGGCAGGTAGTCCATCTTGGCGCTGCCCTCGTGCACCTCCCCCATCGCGTGCTCCTTGCCTGTGTAGAACAGGATGCGCTCGGAGACGGTGGTCTTGCCCGCGTCGATGTGGGCGCAGATGCCGAAGTTTCGCAACCGGGCAAGGACGGGAGCAGGCTGCGGCATGGAGCCGTTGTAGCCACCCATCCCCCCGGCACCCCGGCCGGACCGGATGCCGGCTGCCTGCGACACGGCCCGGGAGCGTGCGCTCCCGGGCCGCAGGGAGCCCGCAGCCGTGCGGGCGTCACGGGCGCCGCCCCGCAGGGCGGCGGCCTCTCGCTACCAGGCGAAGTGGGCGAAGGCCTTGTTGGCCTCGGCCTGCTTGTGCGTGTTCTCGCGCTTGAGGATGGCCCCGCCCTCCTTGTTGAAGGCGGCCACCAGCTCCTCGGCCAGCGCCTTGTGCGTGGGCTTGCCCTTGCGGCCGTGCACGGCCTCGAGCAGCCAGCGGTAGGCCAGCGCGCGCTGGCGCCGCGGGCTCACCTCGACCGGCACCTGGTAGTTGGCGCCGCCCACGCGCTTGCTGCGCACCTCGACCAGCGGCTTGACGTTGTCGACCGCGGCACGCCACACGTCCAGCGGCTCGCGGTCCTTCACGCGCTCGCGCACGATGTCCAGCGCGTCGTAGAAGATGCGCTGCGCCACGGAACGCTTGCCGTCGCGCATCATGCAGCTGATGAACTTCGCCACCTGCGCATCGCCGTAGACCGGGTCCGGCTTGAGGAGCTTCTCGAACGACTCGTAGTACTTGCCAGCCATCGGAGCCTCCCCTTACTTGCCCTTCTTCTGACCGTACTTCGAGCGCTGCTGCTTGCGGCCCTCGACACCCGACGCGTCCAGCGTGCCGCGCACGATGTGGTAGCGGACACCAGGCAGGTCGCGCACGCGACCACCGCGGATCAGCACGATGCTGTGCTCCTGCAGGTTGTGGCCCTCGCCGGGGATGTAGGCCGTGATCTCGCGGTTGTTCGAGAGGCGCACGCGGGCGATCTTGCGCAGCGCCGAGTTCGGCTTCTTGGGCGTCATCGTGCGCACCGAGAGGCACACGCCGCGCTTCTGCGGGCAGGCCTCGAGCACGGGGCTCTTGGTGCGGCTGGTCTGCTGCTTGCGACCGCGGCGCACGAGCTGGTTGATCGTCGGCATGGGGAGTTCCGGGGGTAAGCGGGAGAGGGTAGGCCCGTCCGGGGCCCGCGGGAAGCCTTGGCGGGGGCAGCCCGAGCCCACGGCCCCCTGCCCCGCCACACGGCGCAGGCAGGGGCCCGGGCGCAGGACGCCGTCCCGGGGCCTAGGACGCCGGCGGCGTGGCGGCCTCGGGGCCACCACCCAGCAGGTCCTTGAGCTCCTTGAGGGCCTCGAGGTTCTCGGGCACCTCGGCGTAGCCCGCCACGGTCTCCTCCAGCGGGATGTTCTTCTGCACCCGCGTGCGCACGTAGGCGCGGAAGCCGGTGCCGGCCGGGATGAGGTGGCCCAGGATCACGTTCTCCTTGAGGCCGACGAGCTCGTCCACGCGACCCTGCAGGGCCGCCTCGGACAGCGTCTTGGTGGTCTCCTGGAAGGAGGCCGCCGAGATGAAGGAGTCGCTCTGCAGCGAGGCCTTCGTGATGCCCATCAGGACGGGGTCGGACTTCGCCGGCTTGAGGCCCGAGGCGTGCGCGGCCTCGTTCTTCTTGCGCAGGGTGAACTTGTCCACCCGGCTGTCACGCAGCAGCTCGGTGTCGCCCGGATCCGTCACGCGCACCTTGCGCAGCATCTGCGCGATGATGATCTCGTGGTGCTTGTCGTCGATGGTGACGTTCTGGGCCCGGTAGACCTTCTGCGCCTCGGTCAGCAGGTAGTCCTGCAGGGCCTCCACGCCGCTGATGGCCAGCACGTCTTGCGGCACGCGGTCGCCCTCGACGAGGGCATCCCCCGCGCGGACCTCCATGCCCGAGTGGACGAGCAGATGGCTGCCCGCCGGCACGGCGTGCTCCTCGGCCTGGCCGCCCTCGGCCCGGACGAGGATGCTGCGCTTGCCGCGCTTCTTCTCGCCCAGCTCCACCACGCCGTCGATGCGCGCCAGCGTGGCCGCGTTGCGCGGCTTGCGGGCCTCGTACACCTCGGTGATGCGCGGCAGGCCACCCGTGATGTCCTGCGTACGCTGCGCAGCCATCGGGATCTTGGCCAGCACCTTGCCGGGCAGGACGGGATCGCCCCGCTGCGTGCCCTTGGCGAGCTCCGCCGTCGCCGGCAGGGCGTAGTGAGCCAGCGCGCGACGCTCCAGGGCCACGTCGCGCACCTCGAGCACGAGCTCCTCCTTGGCGGCGAGCTCGCAGATCACGACGTCCTTGCTCAGGATCTCGATGTTGGGATCCACGACGAGGCCGCTGCTGTCCGCGCGGCCCGTGGCCCCCTCCACCTCGCCCGACGGGCCCAGCACCTGCAGGTCGGCGGCCGTGACGACCCCGGGGCCCTGCTTGCGCAGGCGCAGCACGCGGGTGCCGTACACCGGCTTCTTGTCGTCCGGTTGCACGTGCACCAGCACGTCCAGCCCGCTGAGGGCCTGGCGCAGCTGCTCGAGGTCCACGGGCGACGCCACGGCATCACGCCCGCGGGCCGGCGTTTCGCCCAGCGACAGCGTCCACGGATAGGACGGCTTGGAGGACTTGCTGCTGCCCTCCGTGCGGCGCAGCCTCAGCGCCGAGGTCTCCACGATGAGCGTGGGCTGCATGTCGCCGCTGCGCTCCAGCACCACGGTGGCGGTGGTGCCCGTCTTGCGGTCCACCTCCTCCTTGTAGGTGCGGTTGAGCTCGAGGCCGTCCCAGCGGATCCACCCGCGCACCTCGCTCAGCAGCGGGGTGTAGAAGGCGTCCTTCTGGATCAGGACCTGCTCCTTCTTGACCAGGCTGCCATCCTCCAGCTGCGTGCGCGACCCGTAGGGCAGGTCCTGCAGCTTGGGCGCGCTGTTGGCGCTGAGGATCTCGACCGTGGCACCGCGCGTGAGGCAGATCTTCCAGCCCGGGGCGTCCGGGGCAGGCACCAGGCGCACCGAGCGCGGGATGCGCACGCTGCCCGACTCCTTGGCCTTGACCTCGGTGGGCCCGGCGATGTCCAGCTTGGCCGTGCCGCCGATGTGGAAGGTACGCATCGTGAGCTGCGTGCCGGGCTCGCCGATCGACTGCGCCGCGATGATGCCCACGGCCAGGCCCTGCTCGACCAGCCGGCCGCGCGAGAGGTCCATGCCGTAGCACAGCTGGCAGATGCCGCGCGCGCTCTCGCAGGTCAGCGGCGACCGCACGCGCACCTTCGTGTACTGCAGCTCCTCGAGCCGGCGCGCGATGTCGTCGGTGATGAGCTCGTTCTCCTTCACGACGACCTCGTCGTGCACGGCATCGATGATCGTGTCGCGAGCGACACGGCCCCGGATGGCCTGCACGAG
>CAXQZU010000028.1:0-17669 GCA_964228555.1 Planctomycetota bacterium | reverse complement strand
CTTGTCCTCGTAGTTGCCCTGGGCCGTGAACATCTCCTTGCTGGGCGGGTTGTGCACGTCGAAGGCCACCGCGAAGGTGCCGGGCAGGTTGGGCTCCACGCACGAGGCGAGGAAGGGCGCGGGCCCGCGCACGCCGAAGCGGGCCGTGGGCAGCAGCAGCAGGCAGGCGCCGTCGCCGCCGGGCTCGATGCGCAGCGTGGCCTCCACGCGCACGCGCGCCGTGGCGCCCTCGGTGGTGCGCGGCAGGGCCACGGCGTTGGCCTGGCTCTGCGTGCCCTGCGTGTCCAGCAGGCGCCAGCCGCCCGGGATGGCTGCGGGGCCCTCGCCCTCGCCGTAGCGCGAGAGGTCGGCCGGCTCGGGCGGGACCGGCTCGCCGCCTTGCGCAGGGGCCGTGCGTGCGACCGGGGCAAGGCCCGCGGCCAGCACGAGGACGAGGAGGCGGGGGACGGTGCGCAAGGCCGGGCTCCGGGACGGGCTACGGGATGCCAGGGGCCCGCCGCGTCGCGGCGTGCGGGGGGCCCTGGGCACGGTGCTCACCGCGTGGCCGCGGCCACGCGTGCGGCCAGCCAGCGGTCCAGCAACGAACCGAAGCGCGAGGCGGGCGTGCCGGTGAGGTGGGCAAGGTCGATGCGTGCGTGGCGCAGGGCCTGCAGCGTCGAGGCCGCCGTGGCCGCGGCGGAGGAGAGCCGGCGCTCCTCGGCGGCGCACAGGTCCACCACGAGGTCGCGCAGCAGGTCCAGCGCCTGCTGCAGCCCGGCCTGGCGCGCGTGCCAGTCCTTGAGCACGTCGGCCAGCGCCTGCCCGTGGCGCTCGGCCAGCCGCTTGCGCAGCTCGGCGGCTTCCTTGGACTGCCGTTCGCGTTCCTTGGCGTGCTCGCCCACGCGCACGATGGGGGCCTGCCGCACCGCGTGCATGCCCATGCGCGTGGGCTCCTGCCAGCGGATGCGTGCGCGTGCGTAGCCGTCGCGCGCGCCGGCCACGGTGGCGTAGAGCCGGGCGAGGGCGCGGGGCTGCGTGGCCCACGCCGCGGGTGCCAGCGCCACGGCATGGTCGTCCGCATCCAGCAGCCAGGTGCGCGCGCTGCGCAGGCCCTGCAGCGCGGCCTCCAGCGTGCTGCGCCGCGGCGCGAGGTGCGTGCGCCATGCGTCGTGGATGGCGCGGCGCGGTGCCTCGCGCGCCGGCTCGCGCCACAGGCTGGCAAGCAGGTCGTGCAGTGCTCGGGTGCGTGCGAGGAAGTCGCCGGCGCCGGCGACCGCAGCCGGGGCCTCGGGCGCCGATGCCTGGGTGGGGGCGCGGCGGGTGCGTGCGGATCGCGTCGTGCGGGCGGCCATGCAGGGCTCCATGCGCGGGCGTCCCGTGCCCGCGGGCCGCACTCTACCGGCCTTGGCCCGCGCCTGCCGGCGGCCCCGGCCGGCGGCCGAGCTCGCGGGCGAGCCTCGTCCATGCGCCGGCCTGCGGTAAGGTGCGCCGATGCTGTTCCGGCCTGCCTCACGCGCCGCGCTTGCCCCGCTGCCCGCGTTGCGCCCGCCCTCGACCCGGTGGGCCCTCGTGGCGCTGGGCCTGCTGGGGCTGCTGGGTGCGGGCTGCCGCGGCGCGCGCCTCGGGGGCGAGGCGGCCGTGGCGTCCACGCCGCCGCAGGTGACGGCGCCGGCTGTGCCCCCGGCGGCGGCCGTGCCCGCCGACGTGGTCGTGGAGTACTACCAGATCAGCGAAGGCTGAATGCGCTGCCTGCAGGTGATCCGCGCCGTGCGCGCGGTGCTCAAGGAGGAGGCGTACGCCGGGCTGGCCTTCGAGGTGCTGCCGTGGGAGCACCCGAAGAGCGAGGTGGCGCGCATGGAGTTCGGCTTCGGCCCCGACAAGCACGGCCTGGCCGTGCTGGGCCCGGCGGGCAAGCCGCTGGTGGTGCGCCCCGGCCACGACTACGGCGCCGCCGAGATCCGTGCCGACCTGGACGCAGCGCGAGGCCGACTGCGCGCGCGCTGAGCGCCTGAGCACCCGGGCGCCGCGCGCGGCGGCGAGGCGCGGCTAGGACCAGGTCGCGGTGCGCAGCACGCGCGCGACGGCCTGCGCGTGGCGCGCGGGGCTGCTCACGCTGCGCACGGCGGGGCGGCGCTGCCCGGCGTGGCAGTCCAGGGCGTCCTGCAGCCGCCTGCGCGCGCTGCGCGGGAGCAGGCGCCGCGCCTTGCGCGGGCGCGCCCAGCGCAGGCGCTCGATCTCGTGGCCGGGGCCACCGTCCCGGGCGCGCCCGTCCACGCGCGCCAGGTAGACCAGCGCGAAGGACCCGTCGGTGCGGGGATAGGCGCCGATGAGGGCCTGCACCCGCGGCGCGAGGCCCGTCTCCTCGTCCACCTCGCGGCGCAGGGCCTCCAGCGGCGTCTCGCGGCGCTTGAGCCCGCCCCCGGGCAGTTGCCAGCGGCGGCGCCCCCGCGCGCGCACCAGCAGGACGCGGGCATCCTTCACGATCACGGCGAAGGCGGAGTCGCGGCGGCGCGTCGGCACCCTACGATCATCGGCCGAACATGCCCCCCGCCGCAGCGCAAAGTGCCGCTCGCACGGTCCTGCCGAGGCCATTGCTTGGGCTCCAGGCGGGGGACCCCGGTTTGTGGGCGGGGGGGCCCGCAGCGCGGGTAGTCTCCTCCCTGTCCAAACCTCTCGTCGCTCGCGTCTTGCCTTGGGTCGGATGTTGTCCAGCCCGCAGCTCCTCGCGCTCGTCCTGGGCTAGGACATTTCCCGTTCCCTTCTCCCGAGTCCCGCGACCGAGGCCTTCGAGCCGAGGCCGGGCAGACCAAGGAATCTTTCTCGAGTCATGCCCCAGAACAGCAAGCTCTATGTCGGCAACCTCTCCTTCCAGAGCACGGAGGACGAGGTCCGTTCCGCCTTCGCTGCCCACGGCAACGTGGTCAGCGTGGCTCTCATCATGGACCGTGAGACGGGCCGCCCGCGCGGCTTCGCCTTCGTCGAGATGGGCACCGAGGCCGAGGCCAACGCCGCGGTGGCGGCCATGGACGGCAAGCCCCTCGGCGGCCGCAACCTCAAGGTGAACATCGCCAAGCCCCGCGAGTCGTTCGGCGGCGGCGGCGGCGGTGGCTACGGCGGCGGTGGCCGCGGTGGCTACGGCGGTGGCGGCGGCGGCTACGGTGGCGGCGGCGGCGGTGGCCGCGGCGGCTACGGTGGCGGCGGCGGCGGCCGTGGTGGCTACGGCGGCGGCGGCGGCGGTGGCCGCGGCGGCGACCGCTGGTAGTCCCAGCGAGCAACCCAGTGCGGCTCCCGCAAGGGGGTCGCCACGCGACGGCCGGGGCCTTGCCCCGGCCGTCGTCGTTTGCGGGCCGCACCCGCCGGCCCGGGGCCGGGGCGTAGCATCGGGCGCGTGAGCCCGCGCCCGTGATGCAGACCTACGACCATCGCCAGCGCGCAGGATGGCCGCGCCTGTGCGCGGGTGCTGGGCTGCTGGTGGGCAGCCTGCCCTGGCTGGTGGCCGTGCCCGAGCCGGTGCCGGCCTGGCCCTTCGTGCTCTCGGGCAGCCTGCTCGTCGTGGTGGGCTGGCTCTTCGCCAGCCTGCGCGTGCGCGTGGACGCCCAGCAGGCGCAGGTCGCCTTCGGCCCCGGCTGGCCGCGGCGCAGCCTGCGCGTGCAGGACATCGTCGGCGCGGAGACGGTGCGCAGCCCGTGGTGGTGGGGCTACGGCATCCGCCTCACGCCGCAGGGCTGGATGTGGAACCTGGCCGGGCCGCACGGCGTGCAGGTGCTGCTCGCCGACGGGCGCCGGCTGCGCATCGGCAGCGACGACGCCGAGGCGCTGTGCGCGGCGCTGCGCACGGCGGCAAGGCTCGGGTCCCAGCCCGGCGTGGGCGGCAGGTAGCATCCGGTCATCCATGAGCGTGCCTCGCCCGCGCCGCGTGCTGGTGCTGCTGCATGCGCGGGATCGCGAGGCGACCGCGCGCCCGCTGCTGGCGTGGAGGCTGGCGGAGTGCTGGCGCGCCGACGGCGTGGAGGTGGTGCTGCAGCATGGGCCGCAGGAGGTGCGGGAGGCCGAGGTGGCCCTCAACCACGTGGACCTCACGATCACGCCCTCGGACTACGCCGCCTGCCTGCTGCGGCACGCACTGGCCCTGGATGCGGCGGTGCTCGACACCAGCAAGCGGCGCCTGCGCAAGGACCTTCTGGGCCGCGAGGACCGCTGGGCCGGCCCCGTGATCGTGGCCTCCGACCTCGATGCGGGGGGCGAGCCCGAGCAGCGCCTGCTGGGCCAGGGCATGGGCGCATGCCGTGCTGCGCTGTGGGGCCGGCTGCCGGGCGGCCGCTGGCGCGAGGGCCGGCCGCTGCCGGCGCGCGAGCGGTCCGTGCTGCCCGGCCTGCACGCCGTGCCGCGCGCGGTGTGGGCCCGTCGCGGGCTCGTGGTGCAGCGCTTCATGCCCGAGCGCGAGGGCGCGCACTACGCCCTGCGCACGCATGCCGTGCTGGGCCCGCGCACGCTCACGCGCCGCGTGCTGGGCACGCATCCCGTGGTGCAGGCGGCGGAGCAGGGCTGGGGCGAGGAGGTCGCCGCGCATCCGGACGTGCTGGCCTTCACCCGTGCGCTGCGCCTGGACCACGGCGAGGTGGACTACGTCGAGCACGAGGGCCGTGCGGTGGTGCTGGACGTGAGCCGCACCTTCCCCGCGGCCTCCGGCTTGCCGCCCGATCGCCAGCGCGAGGTGGCCGCGCGCCTGGCGCCCGGCCTCTACGACCTGTGGGCCGCGCACCTCGCGCGGCAGGGCGTGGTCCCGGGCGTGGCGCGCTAGGCGCAGGCCAGGCACAGCGCAGCGCGCGCGGTCCACAGCAGCGTGCGCAGCCAGCTGGTGGCCACGAGGCGTCGCACGAGCGCCTCGTCGTGGCGCTGGGCGAGGCGCTCGTGCAGCGGCACCTGCAGCAGGCCCGTGGAGAGCCAGATGCCCACGACGAGCAGCAGCCCGGCCCACGCCATGGCCGGGGGCAGCGCGCCTGCCCACAGCACCCAGCCGGCGAGGGCCAGCTCCAGCACCATCAGCGGCGTCACCAGCGGGGTGATGCGCGCCACGTGCGCGGCGTGGTAGTCCGGCCAGGCCTCGCGGCCCACGCGCGCGAACAGCGGGTAGTGCACCGCCTGGATGGTCCACGCGAGGCCCGCGAGCGCACAGGTGACGCCCAGCTGCGTGCGCAGCAGCGGAGCCGGCGGCAAGCCTTGCAGTGCCTCCAGCCAGCCGCTCATCGCGCGCTCTTCACGCGCCCGAGGCCGCCGTCCACGCCGATCACCTGCCCGGTGACCCACGTGGACTCCGCGCCCAGCAGCCACGCCGCGATGCCGGCAAGGTCGGCGGGCTCGCCCACGCGGCCCAGCGGGTGCATCGCCGCCGAGGCGCGCGCCTGCGCCTCCACCGAGAGCAGGCGCTCGCTCAGCGCGCTGCGCACGAGGCCGGGCGCCAGCACGTTGATGCGCACGCCCGCCGGCGCGTAGGTGGCCGCGGCCGAGCGCGCCAGGCCCTCGACGCCGGCCTTCGCGGCGGCGATGGCCTCGTGGTTGGGCAGGCCCAGCTGCGCGGCCACCGACGAGAACAGCAGCAGCGCGCCGCGGCGCGCCTTGAGCGCGGGCGCGCCGTGCTTGACGGCGTGGAAGGCCGTGAGCAGGTTCAGCCGGAGCGTGGTGTCGAAGTCGGAGGCACTGGTGGCGTGCGCGGGCTTGAGCAGGATGCTGCCCACCGCCAGCGCGATGCCGCTGAGGCCCCCGTGCTCGCTGCCGGCTCGCGCGATCGCCTCGCCCACCTGCGCCTCGTCGGTGGCGTCGGCCGGGTAGGCCGCGCAGCCGGTGGCCGCGGCCAGCGCCTCCAGGCGCGGGCCGGGCCGGGCCGAGAGCAGCACGGTGTCGCCCCGGGCGCGCAACTGCTCGACGAGGGCCCCGCCGATGCCTCCCGTGGCACCGAAGACGAGGGTGGTGAGGGGGGTGCTCATGGGGGCTCCTGCAGGGGCCTTGTGTATAGGAATAAATCTATACAAGATGACGCGCGTGCAGCCCTCCAGTTGCCACGGACCCGCCCGCCCCGACACCCCAGGCGGCGTGCCGGCTCGCCTGCGCGTGGGCGTGGTGGGTGCCGGCGTGGCCGGGCTGGCCGCCGCCCGCCGGCTGGCCCGTGCGGGTTGCGACGTGCAGGTGTTCGAGAAGTCGCGCGGCCCGGGCGGGCGCACGGCCACGCGGCGCAGCGACCACGGCGGCGCCTTCGACCACGGAGCGCCCTCCTTCGGCGCGCACGACGCGCGCTTCGTCGCGCTGCTGGCCGAGGCCGAGGCGGCTGGGGCGGTGGCGCGCTACGTGCCGCGCGTGGCCGAGTCGTGCCACCGCGGCATCCGCACGCGGGAGGCCACGCGCCAGCGCTGGGTGGGCGTGCCGGGCATGAACGGGCTGTGCCGCTGGCTGGCGCAGGGCCTTGACCTGCACGCGGGCGCGCGCGTCACGCGCCTCGCGCCCACCGCGCGCGGCGTGGAGCTTGCCTGCGCGGACGGCGGTCCTCTCGGCTGCTTCGACCGCGTCCTGGTGAGCGTGCCCGGCCCGCAGGCCGTGCCCTTGCTGGAGGCCGCGCCCGCGCTGGCCGCGCGCGCGGCCGCGCTGGCCTACGAGCCGTGCTTCACGCTGATGCTGGGCCTCTGCGGCCCGCGCGAGGCCCTGCCGCCGGCCTTGCGCGACCACGACGCGCTGCGGCCGTCGCAGGGCCCGCTGGACTGGGCCTTGCGCGTGGCCAGCAAGCCTGGCCGCGCGTCGCGCGAGGCGTGGGTGCTCTACGCGCGCGCGGACTGGTCGGCGCAGCGGCTGGAGGGCGATCCCGAGGCCGCCGGCGCCGAGCTGCTCGCGGCGCTGGAGGCCGTCGTGGGCCCGCTTCCCGGCGTGGTGGAGCGCGTGCCGATGCGCTGGCGCTACGCGCGCGCGATCCCGGGCAGCGCGGGCGAGCCTGCGCTGCTGGACGAGGCCACGGGCCTGGGCCTGTGCGGCGATGCCCTGGCGGGCGCACGCGTCGAGGCCGCCTGGCGCAGCGGCGAGGCGCTGGCCGACGCCGTCTTGCGCGCGCGAGGCGTCGTGGCCTAGCGCGCGGCCGGCTCGGGCGTGGGCGCCGGGGCAGGTTGCGACGGTGCCGGGGCAGGTTGCGCGGGCGCTGGCGCGGACGGAGCCGGCGCGGGGGGCACGGTGGCCGGGGCCGGTGGCGGTGCGAGCGGGCGCGAGCTGCCCGTCACGGGCCCTGCGATGGGGGCGGTGGCCTTCTTGAGGAACAGCAGGGCCAGCGCACTGTCCACGGCGCGGTGGTAGGTGCCTGTCCACAGGCCGTCACGCGCCTGGTCGTCGAGGATGCGCTTGGCGCCGGGCGCGTACCACGGCACGGTGCCCAGCAGCGCGCGGCGGCCCAGCACGCCCGCGCGCTCCACGCCGTAGAGCGCGTAGAGGCTGTCGGTGCCCACCTTCATCAGCGTGCCCAGCGCGACGAAGCCGCGGTCGATGGCAGCCCACGTGGCCTCGCGGCTGGCGTCGTCCAGCGCGAGGTTCTCGGCGCAGATCAGCAGGCTCGACAGGCCCGCGGCCGTCATGCTGCAGGTGCTGGTGTCCTTGGGCCCGGTGGGCACGTAGGTCCAGCCGCCGTCGGGATTCTGCGTGCGCATCCACGCGGCGTGGGCGCTGCGCCAGGCCGCCTCGGGCACCTTCACGCCTGCCCGCACCGCGTGCCGCAGGCCCAGGATGGCGTACTGGCCGTTGCTGTGGTCGGTCTTCTGGTTGGCCGAGGAGTAGCCCCAGCCGCCCTGCTCGTTCTGCGCGGCCAGCAGCACGCGCGCGGCCTCCTTCACCTTGCCCGCATGCTTCTTGCCGCCGATGGTCTCCAGCGCCATGGCCACGATGCCCGCGTCGTAGGTGGAGTCGGGCACCGATTGCGCCAGCAGCCAGCGCAGGCCCTCGCTGAACACCTTGTCCTTCGTGTCGGGGTCCACGGCGTGCAGCGCCAGCAGCACCAGCGCGGTGGTGCCCACCGGGTGGCTGGCGTACTCCCAGGGCGCCTTGGACGACTTGGCCTCGCGCCCGGCCGCCATGGCGCGCAGCGCCTCGGCGCCCTTCTCCAGCGCCAGGTCCACCAGCGCACGGTCGAGCACCTCGCCCTCGGGGGGCGGCTTGACGCTGGCCGGGTCGAAGGTGTCGCCGTGGTCCTTCCACCACGCCTCCCACAGGTCGGCGCGGTCGCCGAAGCCCTGGCCCGTGATGCGCTCGAGCGTGACGCGCGCCTCGGCCTGGATGGCCGTCGAGCGCGAGCCCAGCAGCTTGATCAGCGGCGGGATGGCCGCGGGGCAGGGCCGCACGCGCAGCGCGCGCGCGCCGCCCAGCACCAGCACCTCCTTGGGGCTCTTGAGGCACTCCAGCGCCAGCAGGCGCCCTTCCTCGCTGGCCAGGCCCACGCGCGCGGCAGCGTCCAGGAAGAAGGCCTTGCGCTCGTCCTCCTTCGCGGCGTGCGCGGCGCCCAGCAGGGCGGCCGCGGCCTCGGCGATGCGCGCGCGCGCGGCGACCTGGGCGGCGCGCGTGAGCGTCGGCTCCACGCCCCTCGTGATGGCATCCACCAACGCCTGCTTCACGTCGGGCGCCACGGCCGAGAAGGCGCGCGGCACGTTGTCGCGCTCGTAGGCCTTGGTGTCGTCGAACACGGCCAGCAGCAGGGGCACGGCCCCGGGGCTCATGCGCTGCGAGAGCGGGTTGATGATGCTGGAGGCGTTGGTGGGGAAGTCGCTGAGGTAGCGGCCGCACTCGGCCAGCAGGCGCGCGTCGTTGCGGCGCGCGAACACCGTCAGCAGGCTGCTGCGTGCGGAGACGTCCTTGCTCGCCAGCGCGGTGGCGATCACGTCCTCGGGCAGGTCCTCGGTGCGGTAGCTGGTCCAGGCCGAGAGGATGCTGCCTCGGTCCTTGGGGTCGCCCTTGCGGAAGGTCTCCAGCAGCGACTGCCCGGCCTGCGGCAGCTTCACCTTGGCGATCGACCACAACGCGTTGATGCGCACGCTGGGGTCGTGGTCGTCCTTGCTCACCCGCTCCAGCCAGCGCAGGCCCTCCTCGGTGCCCAGGGCGGCCACCTCGTTGAGGGTGGCCATGCGCGTGCTGAAGTCCTTCTCCTTCTCCTTCTCGTAGCGCGCCTTGAGGTCGCCGAAGGCGTCGGCCCGGGCCGGCCGGCAGGGCAGGAGGGTGCAGGCGAGGGCCAGCAGCAGCAGGGCTGCACGGCCGGGGCGGGCGCGGCGCATGCCCCGGATGCTAGCGCCCGGGCCCCAAGGGAGCCCAGGGGGCGGGCCGGGGGCGCCGCCCGCCGGGCGCGAGGACGATCCGGGAGCGCCGCCGGGGGGTTAGAGCATGGTCCAGTCCCCGTGGAGGCCATCCATGCCCGCAACTCCCTCGCGCTGGGCGCTCGTGCATGCCGGGGCCGTGCTGCTGGCGGCAGGCGGGCTGGGCCTGCCCCTGCTGGAGACCGCGCGGGCGGCCGACCGGCCCCCGCAGGCGCTGGCCTTCGACCGCGCCGGGGCCGCGCTGCGCACGCGCTGGGACGAGCGCTGGCTCTACGTGGAGTCCGACGGACTGCCCGCGCACCAGATGATGGTGGGCATCACCGCCTGGCAGCAGCAGGTGCCGCTGCCGCAGCCCTATCGCGGCGCGAATGCCTGGCAGGTGCCGCTGCAGCCCCGGCCGGCGGCGCAGCCGCTGTCGGCCAAGACGGGGTTCTTCCGCGGCGCGATTGCGCTGGCCGTCAACGGCGTGCCGATCTTCAACCCGATCAAGAACGACGGGCGCACCGACACGTTGCTGGCGGGCGAGCTCGACGAGTTCGGCGGCCACTGCGGCCGCGGCGACGACTACCACTACCACGTCGCGCCGGTGTTCCTCAACGGCGGCGACGCCTCGCGTGTGGTGGCCTACGCGCTCGATGGCTACGCGATCTACGGGTACGCGGAGGCCGACGGCAAGCCGCCCCGCGGCCTCGATGCGCTCAACGGGCACGAGCACGGCACGCTCGGCTACCACTATCACGCGACGAAGGCCTACCCGTACCTCAACGGAGGATTCCACGGCGAGGTGGTCGAGCGCGAGGGGCAGGTGGATCCGCAGCCGCGCGCGGACGGCGTGCGGGAGGCGCTCCCGCCGCTGCAGGGCGCCAGCATCACGGGCTTCGAGCGCAGCCCGGACGGGCGCACCAGCACGCTCACCTATGCCGTGGGCGGCCGCAGCGGCACCGTGCGCTACACGCTGGAGGCCGGGGATTCGCTGCTGTTCACCTTCACGGCGCCGGACGGCAGCGTGCGCGAGGAGCGCTATCGCCGGCGCAGCACGGGCGACAACGGCTCGCGCCCGCAGGGTGACCGCCCGGCGGGCGAGCGACCGCCCGGCGAGGGGCGCGGAGGCCGCCGCGGCGGGCAGCGGGGCGAGGCGGGCGGGGGCCAGGCTGGGCCGGCGCCGGCGCCGGCCGGCGAGCCGCGCCAGCCGTGGCTGCTGGCCCACCTGCCGGAGCTGGACAGCGACCGGGACGGCGTGCTCACGCGTGCCGAGGTGGAGGCCGACATCGAGCGCACGATGAAGGGCTACGACCAGGACGCCGATGGGCAGGTGAGCACGGCGGAGCGCGACGGAGGTGGCGTGCGCACCTCGCTGGGCGGCTTCGTGCAGCAGCACTGGCCCGAGCTGGACATCGATGGCGACGGGCGCATGTCGCGCAGCGATCTCGCGCGCGTGGCCGTGGGCATGTTCACGCGCGCCGACCGCGACGGCGACGGGCGCCTGCAGGCCGCGGACCTCGCCGCCGGCGGCAATCGCGGGGGCGGTGGCAACCGGGGCGGCGCCCCGGAGGCGGGCCGGGAGCGGCCGGCGGCGCCGGGCGGCACGCCGGGCGTCACCAAGCCCACGCTCGCGGACACCCTGCGTGGCACGGCCTACGCCGACAACTGGTTCATGCTCTACGTCAACGGCAAGCCGGTGGCGGTGGACCCGATCGACTTCCTGCCGCACAACGTGGTGCAGCTGGACCTGCTGCCCGAGTACCCGATGACCATCGCCGTGCTGGCCAAGGACAATGCCGACCCGGCCACGGGGATGGAGTACGGAAGCCAGGTGGGCGACGCCGGCTTCATCCTGCGCTTCAGCGACGGCACGGTCACCGACGCGCGCTGGAAGGCGCGCTGCTTCCACCACGGGCCCGTGGGCGGGGACACGCGCCAGCCGCGCGTGGAGGCCTCTCCGTTGCCCGAGCGCTGGTGGGCCGTGGACTTCGACGACCGTGACTGGCCGCAGGCGGTGGAGTACCCGGCCGAGGTGATCCGCCCGCCGGCCGCGCTGGACCTCTCGGCGCTGGGCGAGGCGCGGTTCATCTGGACCCGGGATCTCGTGCTGGACAACACGGTCATCTTCCGCGTGCGCATCGAGCGCCCGGGCTGGGCGCCGCGCTGGACCACGAAGCCGGACCTCGACGTGCGCGAGGCGCCGTCGCGCTGAGCCTGCTGGATGGGCGCGGTGGATGGATTCCGTGGACAGGGCACGCTCCTGCGCTAGGGTCGGATGCCTGACCGGCTGGAGGTCCCGATGAGCCCCGCCCCCGCGCCCGTCGCCGCCCCGCTGGTGGGCCTCATCATGGGCTCGCGCAGCGACTGGGACGTGCTGCAGCACGCCGGCGCGATGCTCGACACGCTGGGGATCCCCTACGAGTCGCGCGTCGTCTCCGCCCACCGCACGCCCGACCTGCTCTTCGAGTACGCATCCTCGGCGGCCCAGCGTGGGCTGCAGGTGCTGATCGCGGGCGCCGGCGGTGCCGCGCACCTGCCGGGCATGACGGCCAGCAAGACGCACCTGCCCGTGCTGGGCGTGCCCGTGCCCGTGGGCCACCTGCAGGGCGTGGACGCCCTGCTCTCCATCGCGCAGATGCCGGCGGGCATCCCGGTGGGCACCCTGGCGGTGGGCAAGGCCGGTGCCATCAACGCCGCCCTGCTGGCGGCGCAGGTGCTGGCGCTGGCGCGGCCCGACCTGCGCAAGCGCCTCGAGGCCGAGCGCGCGCGCCGCGCGCAGGACGTGCTGGACCATCCCGACCCGCGGGTACAGCCGTGACGCGCACTGTCGGCTGCCTGGGGGCCGGCCAGCTGGGACGGATGCTGGCGCAGGCGGGTCGCCCGCTGGACATCGCGCTGCGCTTCCTCGACCCCGCCACCCAGCCGCCCGGCGCGGCGGTGGGGGAGCTGCACGTGGGGCGCTACGAGGACGCTGCCGCCCTCGACCGCTTCGTGGCGGGACTGTCGCACGTCACCTTCGAGTTCGAGAACGTGCCCGTGCCGGCGCTGGAGCGCGTGGGGCGCTCCGCGAGCGTGTTCCCGCCCGCGCGCGCGCTGGCCGAGGGCAGCGACCGCCTGCGCGAGAAGGCGCACTTCCAGCGGCTGGGCATCCCCGTGGCCGCGCACGCGGCGGTGGACGACCCGGCCTCGCTGGCGGCGGCGCTGGCCACCGTCGGCCTGCCCGCCGTCCTCAAGACGCGCCGCTCGGGCTACGACGGCAAGGGCCAGGCCGTGGTGCGCACCGAGGAGGAGGCACGTCGTGCGCTGGCCACGCTGGGCACGGGACTGGTGATGGAGCGGCTCGTGCCCTTCACGCGCGAGCTGTCGGCCCTCGCCGTGCGCACGCCGCAGGGCGAGGTGCGCATGTGGCCGCTGGTGGAGAACGTGCACCGCGAGGGCATCCTGCACGTGTCGAGGGCGCCGGCGACCGGCCTCGCGCCGGGGCTGGAGGAGGCCGCGCGAGGCCACGTCACGCGCCTGGTGGAGGACCTTGGCTTCGTGGGCGTGATGGCGCTGGAGATGTTCGAGGAGGGCGGGCGGCTGCTGGCCAACGAGATGGCCCCGCGCGTGCACAACTCCGGCCACTGGACCATCGAGGGCGCGGAGACCAGCCAGTTCGAGAACCACCTGCGTGCCGGGCTGGGCCTGCCGCTGGGCTCCACGGCCGCGCGCGGGCACGCGGGCATGGTCAACCTCGTGGGCACCGTGCCGCCGCTGGAGGCGCTGCTGGCGCTGGAGGGCGCGCACGTGCACCTCTACGGCAAGGAGCCGCGCGCACGCCGCAAGCTGGGCCACGTCACCGTGGTGGCGGCCACCGCCGCCGAGCGAGACCGGCGCCTCGCTGCCGTGGAGCGGCTGGTCGCCGGACGCTGAGCCGGGCCCACGGGCCGCAGCGCGCGCGCACGGCGTGCTAGGCGTGCCAGCGCCCGGCCTGCGCGGCCGCCACGACACGCTCGCCGATCGCGTGCATGTAGCGGGCCACGAAGGGGAAGCGTCGCTCCAGGCTCTCGTCGGCGGTGGTGGTCTTGTTGGCATCGATCACGAAGGCCTCGCCGTCCACCACGAAGAAGTCGATCGAGCCCATCTCGAGGCCCAGGCCGTGCCGCACGCGCCGCACGGCCTCGGGCACGTGATCGAAGGGCTCCATGTGCAGCACCGAGCCCGGCTCGCAGCGCAACGTGCTGAAGGTGGAGCGCTTGCGCACGTCCACGTCGAGCAGGAAGTCCCAGCGGTGCTTCACGACCGGCACCGCGATGGCGCCCGGCAGGAAGCGCTCCACCAGCAGGTCCGGGTCAGCCCACGTGCGTGGCGGGACCTCGTCGGCGTCGCGATAGATCGCGTACGGCGGGCATGCCCGGGCCGTGCCGTCGATGCCCGCCAGCCGCAGCAAGCGCTGCCGCCAGCGGTAGCCGGCCTCCACGTGCCGGCGGTGCACGTGCTCGGGCAGCCCGCGGTGGTTGAGCACGCTCTTCACGATCACCGGCCCGCGCCAGGCGTCGCCGGGCAGCAGGCGCGCCTGCGTGTAGCGCGTGCGGCGGATGTCGAGGGCCGCCGCATTGAGCGTGCTGGCGTGCCGGCCGGGCGGGGGCGTGCAGCCGGGAGGCACCACGCTCAGGTCCACGTGCACCACGGCCAGCGGCGCGGGGTCGTGGGCGAGGCCCGGGGCATGTCCTGCGCGAGGCGCAGCCACCTGCCGCCACCTCCGTCCGCGAGCCTCCAGCACCGCCAGCGCGCGACGCAGCATGTAGTGGGGCGAGCGGGCCAGCTTGCTGGCGTGCTCGGTGTAGGCATCGATGTCGGGGCCGGGCACGCGTCGAGTCTAGGCGAGGCGCCGTACCATCGCGTGCGTGACCGCGCGCCTCGCCATCGCCACCTGCTCCGCCTACCCGCGCCTGCTGGAGGACGACCTGCCGCTGGTGTCGGCGCTGGAGGCACGCGGCGTGGCCGTCGAGGTGGCCGTGTGGGACGCGCCGCGCGACTGGACGGCCTTCGACGCCGTGCTGCTGCGCTCGGTGTGGGACTACTACGAGCGGCCGGGCGAGTTCTTCCCGTGGCTGGCGGGCCTCGAGCGGGCCGGCGTGCGCACGTGGAACCCACCCTCGCTCGTGCGCTGGAACGGCGACAAGCGCTACCTGCACGACCTCGCTGCGCGGGGCGTCGCGATCCCGCCCACGCTGGTCGTGCCCGAGGGCACGGCCGTGCCCGAGGCGCAGGCGCGCGTGGCGGCCATGGGCTGGGACGAGGTGGTGGTCAAGCCGGCCGTCTCGGGCGGGGCCTGGCGCACGCACCGCCTGCGCGCGCACCAGGTGGCCGGAGCGGGCGCCGCCTTCGCCGAGGTGCTGTCCGGCGGTGCGCTGCTGGCCCAGCCCTTCCTGCCCGAGATCGAGGCCGAGGGCGAGGTCTCGCTGGTGTTCTTCGAGGGCCGCTACAGCCATGCGGTGCGCAAGCGCGCCAAGCCCGGCGACTGGCGCGTGCAGTGGACGCACGGCGGCACGCACGTGGCGATGGAGCCCACGCCCGCGCTGCTGGAGCAGGCGCGCGCCGTGCTGGCCGCGGCGCCCGAGCCCGGCCTCTACGCGCGCGTGGACGGCATCGTGCGCGAGGGCCGCCTGCTGCTCATGGAGCTGGAGCAGGTGGAGCCCTTCCTGTTCTTCGGCGAGGGCCCCGCGGGCGCCGTGCGGCTGGCGCAGGCCGTGGCCCTGCGCCTCTGCCGGGCCTAGCGCCGCGCCGGCGCTACCCCGCTGCGGGGCGGGGGTACAAGGCAAGGACCCCTGGAGACCTGCCATGAAGCCGCTGCACCTCCTGCGTGCCGCCTTCCTCGCCCTGCCGCTGCTGGCCGCCGGCACGGGCACGCTGGCGCCGGCCGGCGCCGAGCCGCCCTCCGGAGCGCCTGGCGGCGGGCGCGGGCCGCAGGGCGAGGTGGTGGGCAGCGGCGTGCCGGCCGCCAAGCGCGACGCCATCGCCTGGTACGGCACCTGGGAAGGGGCCAAGGCCGAGGCCCAGCGCACGGGCAAGCCCATCCTGCTGGTGTCGGCCGCGCCGCACTGCCACGGCATCTCCGGCGTCTGGTGACCCGGCAAGCAAGAGATGGACAGGAGTTTCCTGTCCGACAGCACCGTGGTGCGCGTGTCGCGTGACTTCGTGTGCGTGCGCCTGCTGACCTACGAAGACGCCGGCGAGGCGCAGCTGCTCGAGTCGCTGTTCCGCGGCCGCAGCGGGGCGCTGGAGAACACCGTCTACGCGCTGCTGGGCCCCGACGGCAGCACGCGCCTGTCGCGCACCGGCCGCGCCCCGGGCATGGTCTACGGCGGCAGCGGCCTGCTGGCCGTCGAGGCCATGGTCGAGGAGATGGCCGAGGCGCGCCGGCGCTACCCGGCCAAGGACGCCGCCACGTCCCAGCCCGGCGCGCTGCCGCATTGCGTGGACGTGCGCCGCGCGCTGGATGCGGCCGCTTGCGACATGCTGCCGCGGGCCGTGGTGGTGGCGCGCGACGAGGCCAGCCGCGCGGCGCTCGAGAAGTCGCTGCGGCCGCTGGCGTGGTCGGAGGCCTTCCGTGGGCGCTTCACCTGGGCGCCGGCCAAGGCCACCTCCGAGATCAAGGGCGTCGCGGGCGTCGAGGCCGGCGCCACGCTGGTGCTGGTGCAGCCCGACGCCTTCGGCCTGGAGGGCAAGGTGCTGGCGCAGGCCACCGAGGCCACCCCGGCGGCGCTGGAGAAGGCACTGTCCACCGCGCTGGCCAGGCACGACCCGGGCCGCAAGGACGCGCGCGAGCTCATCGCCGAAGGTCGTCGTGCCGGCGTGGAGTGGAAGACCGAGGTGCCCGTCACCGATCCGGGCGGCCCGCCGCCCGGCCAGCGTCCCGGGCGCTAGCGCGCAGCGCGCGAGCCGCTCAGGGTGCGTCGCCCGCCTTGAGCGCGGCCAGCTCGGCCCACAGCGTGGCGTCGCGCCACGCAGGTGCGGTGAGTCGTAGGTCCCAGAGCGCGATGCCCGCCGGCCCGTCGAGATCGAGGCGCGCTTCCTGCACGTGCGCCAGCGCGCCGGTGCCGCGCCCCGAGGAGGTGCCCCAGCTGTCGACGTAGGTGGGCAGGCCCATCAGGATGGCCGAGGCGGGGAATCCGGCCGCCACGCCCGTGGACTGCTGGAAGGAGTAGGGCTGGTAGAGGCTGCCGCCCTCGTAGAGGTCGTCGTAGCCCATGGCGTGGATGGTGTCCACCTTGCCGACCCAGTCGGGCCACCACGACTGGTTGGGCCCATTCCAGATGTAGTGGAACGAGTCCACGGTAAGCAGCTTGCCGCGCACCTTGAGGCCGGCCGAGAGCTCGGCCACGAAGGCGGCATAGGCCGCGCGGTCGCCGTCCAGGTCGCCGAGGCCCTCGAGGTCGAGGTCGATGCCGTCGAGGCCCAGCCGGTCCAGCTCGGCCAGCAGCGCAGCCACGAAGGTGGCGCGGTGCGTGGCAAAGGCGGCGCGCGCAAGCGGCCAGTCCCAGCCGCTGCCCACGTTGTTGTAGACCGTGAGCAGCACCTCGATGCCCCGCGGCTGCGCCCATGCCTTCCACCACGCCACGTCGCTGTCGCCGGGCGTGGTCGCCTCGTGGTCGGCGTACTTGAGCGTGCCGTCGTTGCGCGGCACCCAGAACTGCAGGCCCACGCGTGTCAGCCCGTCCTGCACGTCGTGGTCGCCGAAGTCGGCGGTCACCGCCGCCTGGCAGGCGGCCAGACCATAGGGCGGTACCCAGCCCATCACCTCGCGTGCGGCGGCCGGCGGCTCGGGCGGCGGCGGGCCGGGCACGGGCGGGCTGCCCCCGCCTCCTCCGCCGCAGGCCAGCAGGAACAGGCCGCAAGCGGCCAGCGGGGCGAGCAGGTGGCGCACGCGCGCAGCCTAGCGCAGGGCGTGGCTGCCGGCCGTCGGAGCACGCCCGCCGCCGGGCCCGCGCATCACGCGCAGCCGGGCCAGGAAGAACATGGCGGAGAGGGCGGGATTCGAACCCGCGGTACGGTTGCCCGTACGCCGGCTTAGCAAGCCGGTGCTTTCGACCACTCAGCCACCTCTCCGCGAGGTGCGAGGGCAGGGTTGTAGCACGCACGCCTTGCGGGCGCCCAGCCGGGACGGGCCGCCACCTGTGGACGGCCCGCGCCGGTCGCGGCCTGCGGGCAGGCGAACATCGCGCGGACAGGCGCCGATGGGGGAGGCCGCGCGCACGCCGGGGCGGAAGGGGGCCCACCCTGCGCCCGGCGGTACCCTCGCCTGCGATGACTTCGAATCCTGACGCGGGCTCGCCCGCACCGCACCCCGACGAGGGTGCGCCGCGCCGGCGCCGGCGCGGAAGCCGGGGAGGACGTGGC
>CAXQZU010000027.1:0-39762 GCA_964228555.1 Planctomycetota bacterium | reverse complement strand
CTCTCCTACGAGGACGGCATCGTCAACGTGCGCCTGCACGGCGCCTGCGGCACCTGCCCCTCGAGCCTCATGACGCTGCGCATGGGCATCGAGAACGCGCTGCGCGAGGTGGTGCCCGGGGTGCAGGAGGTGCGCAACGTGGCCCCGCCGCCGGCGCCGCCGGCCGCGCCCGGCACCTTCCAGCTGCGCGGCCTCTCCTAGGCGGCCGCCATGGAGGTGCTGCCGACCCAGGTCGACACGTCCTCGGCCGCGTTCCGGGCGCGTCGCACCCATCACGAGCGACTGTGCTCCGACCTGCGGGCCACGCTCGCCATCGTGCGCCAGGGCGGCGGCGAGGCGGCCCAGAAGAAGCATCGCGCGCGCGGCAAGCTGTTCGTTCGCGAGCGCATCGAGCGCCTGCTCGACCCGGGCAGCCCCTTCCTGGAGCTCTCGCCGCTGGCCGCGCACGAGGCCTACGAGGACCCGGTGCCGTCGGCCGGCCTCGTGACGGGCATCGGCCTGCTGCACGGCCGCGAGGTGGTGGTGGTGGCCAACGACGCCACCGTCAAGGGCGGCACCTACCTGCCGCTGACCGTCAAGAAGCACCTGCGCGCGCAGGAGGTCTCGATCGAGAACCGCCTGCCCACCGTCTACCTCGTGGACTCGGGCGGCGCCTTCCTGCCACTGCAGGCCGAGGTGTTCCCGGACAAGCTGCACTTCGGGCGCATCTTCCGCAACCAGGCCGTGCTCTCGGCCATGGGCGTGCCGCAGCTGGCCGTGGTGATGGGCTCGTGCACGGCCGGCGGCGCCTACGTGCCGGCGATGAGCGACGAGGCCATCATCGTCAAGGGCCACGGCACCATCTTCCTGGCCGGCCCGCCGCTGGTGAAGGCCGCCACCGGCGAGGAGGTGAGCGCCGAGGACCTGGGCGGCGCCGACGTGCACACGCGCGTCTCGGGCGTGGCCGACCACTTCGCGCTCGACGACGAGGACGCGCTGCGTCGCGCGCGCGCGGCGGCCGAGACGTGGAATCGCCCGGCGCGCCGCGCGCTGGACGTCGCCGAGGCCGAGCCGCCGCGCTACGACCCTGCCGAGCTGCTGGGCATCGTGCCCGAGGACGGCCGCACGCCCTACGACGTGCGCGAGGTGGTCGCACGCCTCGTGGACGGCAGCCGCTTCCACGAGTTCAAGGCGCGCTACGGCACCACGCTGGTGACGGGCTTCGCGCGCATCCACGGGATGCCAGTGGGCATCGTGGCCAACAACGGCGTGCTGTTCGGGGCCTCGGCACAGAAGGGCGCGCACTTCGTGGGCCTGTGCGGCCAGCGCGGCGTGCCGCTGCTGTTCCTGCAGAACGTGACCGGCTTCATGGTGGGCCGCGAGGCCGAGAACGGCGGCATCGCACGTGACGGCGCCAAGATGGTGCAGGCCGTGGCCACCACCCCGGTGCCCAAGATCACGGTCATCATCGGCTCCTCCTTCGGGGCGGGCAACTACGGCATGTGCGGGCGCGCCTACGACGCGCGCTTCCTGTTCACCTGGCCCAACGCGCGCATCAGCGTGATGGGGGGCGAGCAGGCGGCACAGGTGCTGCTGACGGTCAAGCGCGAGCAGCTGGCCTACGAGAAGAAGGCCCCGCTCACGCCCGCCGAGGAGGAGGCTCTCACGCGCCCCATCCGCGAGAAGTACGAGCGCGAGGGCCAGCCGCTCTACGGCAGCGCCCGCCTGTGGGACGACGGCGTGATCGAGCCCACGCAGACGCGCGACGTGCTGGGCCTCGCGCTGGCGGCCTGCCTCTACGCCCCGCTGGAGCCCAACCGCCCGCCGGTCTACCGGATGTAGCGCGTGGAGGCGCTCCCCAGCCCCCTCTCGGTCTCGGTGGAAGGTGCCGTGGCGCGCGTGCGCCTCGAGCGTCCCGAGAAGCGCAACGCCTTCGACGAGCGGCTCGCCGCGGCGCTGGAGCAGGCTTTCTCGGGCCTGTGCGCGCGAGGCGACGTGCGCGTGGCGGTGCTCTCGGGCGCCGGCGCGGCCTTCTGCGCCGGCGGCGACCTGGAGTGGATGCGCCGCGCGGCGCAGCGCTCGCGCGAGGAGAACCTGGCCGACGCCGCGGCCTTCCAGCGCGCCTACGAGGCCATCGACACGGCACCCTTCGCCGTGGTGGCGCGCGTGCACGGAGCGGCGCTGGGCGGCGGGGCGGGCATGGTGGCCGCCTGCGACGTGGCGCTGGCCGCCGAGGGCACCAGCTTCGGATTCACCGAGGTGCGGCTGGGCCTGGTGCCCGGCGTGATCTCGCCCTACGTGCTGCGGCGCATCGGGCCCGGCCCCGCGCGGCGCTGGTTCGTGACTGGCGAGCGCTTCGACGCCGACGAGGCCCAGCGCATGGGCCTCGTGCACGTCGTGGCGCCCGAGGCGCAGCTGGACGTGGAGGTGACGCGCGTGGTGGACGCGCTCAAGGCCTGCTCGCCGCAGGCCGTGGCGCATGCCAAGGCCGTGCTGCGCGCGCAGGCCGCCGCGGGGGGCGACCGCGACCTGCAGCAGCGCCTGGCGCGGGAGGCCATCGCCGACGCGCGCGCGTCGGCCGACGGCCGCGAGGGCACCACGGCCTTCCTCGAGAAGCGCAAGCCGCGGTGGGCGCCGTGAGCGGCTTCCCCTTCACGACGGTGCTGGTGGCCAACCGCGGCGAGATCGCGCTGCGCGTGATCCGCACCCTGCGCGTGCTGGGCCTGCGCAGCGTGGCGGTGTACAGCGATGCCGACGCGGGCGCGCCGCACGTGCTGGCCGCCGACCGGGCCGTGCGCATCGGCCCGGCCCCGGCGCGCGAGTCGTACCTGTCCATCCCGGCGCTGCTGCAGGCGGTGCGCGACAGCGGCGCGCAGGCGGTGCACCCGGGCTACGGCTTCCTGTCCGAGAACGCGGCCTTCGCACGCGCGCTGGCCGACGCCGGCGTCGTGTTCGTGGGCCCGCCGGCCGAGGTGCTGGAGGCGAGCGCCGACAAGCTCACCGTCAAGCGCCGCGTGGCCGCCGGCGGCGTCCCCGTCATCCCGGGCCCGCTGGGCGCGGTGCCCGACGAGCCCGCCGCTCTGCAGGCGGCGGCGCGCGAGACGGGCTACCCGCTGCTGCTCAAGGCCGCCGCCGGCGGCGGCGGCAAGGGCATGCGTGTGGTGCGCGAGGCCGGCGGCCTGCTGGAGGCAGCCGAGTCGGCGCGGCGCGAGGCCGGCGGCGCCTTTGGCTCCACCGTGCTCTACCTCGAGCGGCTCGTGACCGACGCGCGCCACGTCGAGGTGCAGGTGCTGTGCGACCGCCACGGCCAGGTGCGCGTGCTGGGCGAGCGCGACTGCTCGCTGCAGCGCCGCCACCAGAAGGTGCTGGAGGAGGCGCCCGCGCCGGGCCTCCCGCCCGAGCAGCGCCGGCGCGTGCACGAGGCGGGCGCCGCCGCGGCGCGCGCGCTGGGCTACGTCAATGCCGGCACGGTGGAGATGCTGCTGGACCCCGAGGGCCGCTGCTGGTTCCTCGAGGTGAACCGCCGCCTGCAGGTGGAGCACCCGGTCACCGAGGCCACCTTCGGCGTGGACCTGGTGGCCTGGCAGCTGCGCGTGGCAGCCGGCGAGCGCTTGCCGCCGCAGGACGAGTTCGTGGCCCGCGGGCACGCCGTCGAGGCGCGCGTCTACGCGGAGGACCCGGGGCAGGGCTTCCTGCCCTCCTGCGGCCGCATCACGGCGCTGGACGTGCCCGAGGGCCCGGGCCTGCGCGTGGACGGGGCGTGGGGCGTGGGGCAGGAGGTGAGCCCGCACTACGACCCGATGCTGGCCAAGGTGATCGCGCATGGCGCCACGCGCGAGGAGGCCTTCGCGCGGCTGGACGATGCTCTGGCACGCACGGCCGTCACCGGCGTGCGCACCAACGTGGGCTACCTGCGCGCCATCCTGGCCGACCCCGAGGTGCGGGCCGGGCGCGTGGCCATCGACCTGCTGGAGCGGCGTGCGGGCGAGCTGGCGGAGCCCGCGGCGCCGGCCGACCTCGTGCTGCTGGCCGCTGCGGCGCATGCGCTGCTGCGGGGCGCGGCCGTCACCGCGCCGGCGGTGGGCGCTGCTGGGGCGGCGCGCGCCACGCCCGACTCGCCGTGGCAGTCGCTGGCCGGCTTCCGCCTCGGGGAGCCCAGCCGGTGAGCGCGCCTTCCTTCCGCCGCCGGCTGGCCCTGGGCACGCGCGTGCTGGCGGCCGAGCTGCGCCTGTCGTCCGAGGGCCTGCTGGAGGGCCACGTGCACGAGGGCGAGGCGCGTCGCTCGCTGGCCGCCGAGGCCGTGCGCGCGCCCGACGGCAGCGTGCTGCTGCGCGTGGGGGGCGAGGCCGTGCGCGCGCGCGTCGTGCGCCAGGGCGACGTCACGACGGTGGTGGTGGGCGGCCGCGCCTACGAGCTGCGCGACGCCGAGCAGGCGGCCCCCGGCCAGGCAGCCGCCGAGGAGCCCTTCGCGACCAGCCCCATGACGGGGCTCGTGGCGAAGGTGTCCGTGGCGCCGGGCGCGCGCGTGGCGGCGGGTGCCCCCCTGTTCATCGTCGAGGCCATGAAGATGGAGTACGTGGTGCGCGCCACGCGCGAGGTGGTGGTGCGCGAGGTGCGCCGCAAGGCCGGCGAGAAGGTGGCGCTGGGCGAGGTGGTGGTGGCCTTCGAGGCCTCTGCGGCGGGTCGCGCATGATCCCGGCGGTCCTGCCGCGCATCGAGGTGACCGAGGTGGGGCCGCGCGACGGCCTGCAGAACGAGCGCCAGGTGGTGCCCACCGAGGCCAAGGCAGCCTTCGTGCGCGCG
Organism: Planctomycetota bacterium; assembly: GCA_964228555.1. GTDB lineage: Bacteria > Planctomycetota > PLA2 > PLA2 > JAEUHO01 > CAXQZU01. The sequence continues at coordinate 34,980 of CAXQZU010000027.1, read as the reverse complement.
CTGGTGGCTGCCGGCCTGCGCGACATCGAGGTCTCCAGCTTCGTGCGCCCCGACCGCATCCCGCAGCTGGCTGACGCGGGCGAGCTCTTCCGCCTGCTGGGACCCGCGCCGGCCGGCGTGTGCTTTGGGGCGCTGGTGCCCAACGAGCGCGGGCTGGAGGGGGCGCTGGCCGCCGGCGTGCAGAAGGTGTCGGTGTTCACCGCGGCCAGCGAGACCTTCAACCAGCGCAACGTGAATGCCAGCGTGGCGGACAGCCTCGAGCGTTTCGCCCCGGTGGCCCGCGGGGCCAAGGCCGCCGGGCGCCTGCTGCGCGGCTACGTGAGCACGGCGGTGGCGTGTCCCTACGAGGGCCCGGTGGCGCCGGCGGCCGTGCTGGAGGTGGTGCTGCGCCTGCTGGACCTGGGCTGCGACGAGGTCTCGGTGGGCGACACCATCGGCGCGGGCACCCCCGGCGAGGTGGGACGCCTGCTGGACGCGCTGCTGGCACGCGTGCCGGCGGCGCGGCTGGTGATGCACTTCCACGACACGCGCGGCATGGCGGTGGCCAACGTGCTGGCCTCGCTGGAGCGCGGCATCGTGCGCTTCGACGCCAGCGCCGGCGGGCTGGGCGGCTGCCCCTACGCGCCCGGCGCGGCCGGCAACCTGGCCACCGATGACCTGGTGTTCCTGCTCGACGGGCTGGGGCTCGCGCATGGGATCGACCGCGCCCGCCTGCACGCCGCAGGCGAGGTCGTGGCCGCCGCGCTGGGCCGGGCGCTGCCCAGCCGCGTGCGTGCCGCGCCGGCGCTGCCCGGCGCGCGAGGCACCGCGCGCTAGGCCGCCGCGCGCCGCGGGGGCGTGCGCGTAGGATGCGGCGCCCGCCCCGGAGCCCCGCATGAGCCACTACGAGCACGGCGACCTCGCGCGCTTCCCCGAGATCGGCAAGGACGCACCGCAGCTGGCCGAGGCCTTCTTCGCCTGGTACGGCAAGGTATTCGCGCCCGGAGCGCTCACCGTGCGCGAGAAGAGCCTCATCGCGCTGGCCGTCGCGCACGCGGTGCAGTGCCCCTACTGCATCGAGGCCCACACCACGGGCTCGCTGCAGGCCGGCAGCAACCTCGAGGAGATGACCGAGGCGCTCCACGTGGCGGCGGCCATCAAGGGTGGCTCGGCGCTCGTCCACGGCGTCCAGATGCGCAAGCAGGCCGGCAAGGTCTCGATGTAGGCCCGTGGCTCCGCAGCCCTCCCCGCCTCCTCCCGCGCCCCAGCGGCTGGCGCCGCCGGACCAGCTGGCCGCGCTGGCCGCCGTGCCCGTGCCGGCCTTCCAGGACCACCTGGCGCGTGCCGGGCTGCCGCCGCTCTCGGCCGGGCCGCTGCGCGTGCTGCAGGTCAACGTGGGCAAGCTGTGCAACCAGGCCTGCCGCCACTGCCACGTGGACGCCGGCCCGCACCAGGTGGAGGCCAACATGGGCTGGCCCACCTTCGAGGCCTGCCTCGAGGTCGTGCGCGCCGCGCAGCCGCCGGTGGTGGACATCACGGGCGGCGCCCCCGAGCTCAACCCGCACTTCCGCCGCTTCGTCGAGGCCTGCCGCGGCCTGGGCGTGCGGGAGGTGATCGACCGCTGCAACCTCACGGTGCTGCTGCTGCCCGCGCAGCGGGACCTCGCCGCATTCCTCGCACGCATGCGCGTGCACGTGGTGGCCTCGCTGCCGGCCGTGCACGCGGGCCAGACCGATGCGCAGCGCGGCGAGGGCGTGTTCGAGCGCAGCCTCGAGGGCTTGCGGCGCCTCAACGCGCTGGGCTATGGGCATGCCGGCACCGGCCTGGAGCTGACCCTGATGAGCAACCCGGCGGGCGCCTTCCTGCCGCCCCCGCAGGCCGCGCAGGAGGCCCGCTTCCGCCAGCTGCTGCGCGAGCGACACGGCATCGAGTTCACGCGCCTCGTCGAGCTCACCAACATGCCCATCCACCGCTTCCTGGAGTTCCTCCTCGAGCGCGGCGACCTGGATCGCTACCTCGGGACGCTCTCGGCCGCGTTCAACCCCGGCGCGGTCGAGGGCGTGATGTGCCGCGACACCCTGTCGGTGGGCTGGGACGGGCGCCTCTACGACTGCGACTTCAACCAGATGCTGGGGCTCGAGGTGGCCAGTCCCGCGCGCACCATCACGGCCTGGCGCGACGAGCTGCTGCGCGGCAGGCCCGTGCGCGTGGCGCGACACTGCCTGGGCTGCACGGCCGGGCAGGGCTCTTCCTGCGGGGGAGCGACGGCCGCCTCGTCGCCGCCGGGCGCGGACGCGCCCGCAGGCCCGGCCCGGCGCTAGGCTCGGGGCCATGGGCGACGCGCGCTACGGCCAGCAGGAGCAGATGGAGGACGCCAGCATGCAGGGCACGCTGGCGGCGCAGGCGGCGCTGCTGTGGCCGCAGGAACGCCCGCTCATGGAGCGGCTGGGCCTGCCGGCCGCCACGCGCCTGCTGGACCTGGGCTGTGGCACCGGCCGCCTCTCGGGACGCATGGCCGAGGCCTGGCCGGGCGTGCAGGTGACGGGCATGGACCTGTGCGAGGACCACCTCGCCTGCGGCCGGCGTGACTTCCCCCCGGGCCGCGTGCCCAACCTGCGCTTCCTGCAGGGCGATGCGCGCGCCACGGGCCTGCCGTCCGGCTCCCTCGACGCGGTCGTCATCCGCCACATGCTGCAGGCCATCCCGGACCGGCAGCAGGTGCTGGCCGAGGCCGTGCGCCTGCTGGCCCCGGGCGGGCTGCTCTACGAGCTGGCCGAGGACTACCAGACGCTGCTGGTGGACAGCGACGACGTGGACGCGCGCGACCTGGTCCTCGACTGTGCCGACCCGTTGCAGCCGCTGGGCACCGACATGCGCCACGGCCGCACGGCCTACCGGCGCTTCCGCGGGCTGGGGCTCGAGCAGGTGCGTACCGACGCGCTGGTGATCGACACGTCCAGCACGCCACGCGAGCTGTGGGTGGCGATGTTCCAGCACTGGAGCGATGGCTACGCGGCGCTCAAGGCGCGCATGCTGGGTGTCGCGCCGCAGGAGGTCGAGCGGCGCTACGCCCAGGTCATCCGGGCCGCGCGCGACCCCGAGCGCTGGGTGGGCTGGTGGCTCATCGTCGCGACCGGGCGGAAGCCCGGCGGGCCGCGCGCTTCCTGACCGGCTGGGCCGTGCGCGCCCGCGAGCGGGTCGGCGTGCGGGGCGGCGCAGCCGGCCCGGCGGCGGCAGCGCGGCGCGTGGCCGGCCGCATCAACCGCTCGAAGGCCCGCCGGTGCGCGGCGGGCAGGGCCGTGGGCCGCCAGCGGCGCATGTCGATGGCCACGCAGGTGTTGCGCGCGCGGAAGGCGAGCAGGCCGTCGCTGGCGCGCCGGCCCTCGTAGCGCCACGTCACGGAGGTGCGGCCCACGCGCTCGGGCTCCACCGTCACCACGAGGACCTCCTGCGCGCCCACCGGACGCAGGTACTCGCACTCGGCCTGCACCGTGGGGTAGCCCAGGCCCTTGCGCAGCATGAGGTCGGTGTAGGAGATGCGCAGCCGGCGCTGGAACAGCTCCTCGATCGTCACGTGGCAGGCGTGGAAGAAACGGGGGTAGTACATGACCTTGGCGAGGTCGAGGTCGCCGAAGCGCACGGGCAGGCGGCAGGTGAAGGGCATGGGCCCAGCCTAGGACGCGGCCGGGGCCGCCGCGAGGATCCCCGCGCGATGCGGGGCTGCGGCTTGCCGGGACGGGCCGCCTCCGCGTACAAGGGCCGCCCCCGGAGGCGCGCATGCCCGCCAGTCCCTACTGGAACCCGAAGACCGAGACCCTGCCGCGCGCCGACCTGCGCCGCCTGCAGGGCGTGCGCCTGCGCGAGGTGGTCGAGCGAGCCTGGCACGCCAGCCCCTTCCACCGCCGCCTGCTGGAGCAGGCGGGGGTGCGCCCCGAGCAGGTGCGCGGCATGGACGACCTCGAGCGCCTGCCCTTCACCACGCGCGAGGCGTGGATGGAGTGCCAGCGCCGCACGCCCATGTTCGGCGACATGGTGACGCGCCCGGTGGAGCGCGCCGTGCGCTACCACACCACCTCGGGCACCACCGGCCGCACGCCGCTGCGCGTGCTGGACGGCCGCGTGGACTGGAAGTGGATCGCCGAGTGCTGGTGCTACGGCTTCCACGGCTTCGGCATCCGGCCCGGCGACCGCGTCTTCTTCGCCTTCTCCTACGGGACCTTCATCGGCTTCTGGGGGGCGCACTACGCCGCCGAGAAGATGGGCTGCCTCGTGCTGCCCGGCGGCAACATGACCACCGAGAACCGGGTGGCGCTGATCCACGAGATGGGCGCCACGGTGGTGTGCAGCACGCCCACCTATGCGCTGCGGCTGGCGCAGGAGGGGCGCGAGCGCGGCATCGACCTGCCGGGCGGCAGCGTCAGGCGCCTGATCCTCTCGGGCGAGCCGGCCGGCAGCATCCCGGCCACCAAGCGCCTGATCGAGGAGCAGTGGGGCGCCAAGGCCGCCGACACCGCGGGCATGACCGAGATCGGCACGATCATGATGTTCGAGTGCGAGAAGCAGCCCGGCGGCACGCACGTGATCGAGGACCAGGTCATCGAGGAGGTGATCGACCCGGAGACGGGCCGGCCCGTGGCCTACGGCGAGCGCGGCGAGCGCGTGGTGACCAGCTTCGGGCGCGGCATGATCCCGCTCATCCGCTACCGCACGCGCGACCTCGTGGTGAAGGTGCCGCACACGCGGTGCACGTGCGGGCGCACCTTCGACCTCTACGACGGCGGCATCCTGGGGCGCGTGGACGACATGCTGCTCGTGCGCGGCACCAACGTCTACCCGCGCGCGGTGGAGGCCATCGTGCGCGAGTACCCGGCGGTGGACGAGTTCCAGATCCACCTCACGACGGTGGAGGGCATCCGCGACGAGATTGCCGTGCGCTGCGAGGTGCGGCCGGGCCACGAGGCGGAGTGGGCGCAGGTGCGCGAGCGGCTGGCCGCCGACCTGGCCGCCGCCATCGAGGGCCTCTCCATCCCCGTCGTGGAGGTGGCGCGCGGCACGCTGCCGCGCTTCGAGCTCAAGGCCAAGCGCGTCAAGGACGAGCGTGTCGTGAAGGGAGCGTCCCGATGAGCCCTGCCCCCAGCCCGCGCACCGACCTGCTGGGCCGCCCGCTCAGCGAGGTGGAGCAGCGTCTCGTCGCCTCCTACGAGGGCCTCAAGGCCTTGCTGGAGCAAGACCTGCCGCCGGCGGCCGCGGCCAACGTGCGCGAGGCGCTGGCGTCGATGTGGCAGGTGATGAACGACCTCGCCCTGCTCAGCGACCGACCTGACGTGTAAGGAGTCGGGGATAGGGGCGAGAGCACGTGCGGCGCGCTGGGCCGGGGGCGCTCGGGCCCCTTCCTCGTCCTCGCGTACGCCGGATACGCGACGTCGTCGTCATGGGCCTTCCGCACCCCGTCCAGCGCGCCGGTGCGTGAGCGGGAGTGACGGGGTGTGGGGCGGGAGAACGTGCGGTGCGCCGGCTAGCAAGGCGTGAAGAGGGCGCGAGCTGGGGAGAGTGGCGGCGGGCGCTAGGCGGGGCGAGGCGGGCGCGGGAGCGAGAAGGGGTGGGCGGTGTCGCAGTAGGCGTCGGAGCCCAGGCGGCCGAGGGCGGCGAGGCGGGTGGGGTCGGGCAGGCCGTCCACGAGCAGGGCGTCGTCCACGTGGAAGCAGAGCAGGCGCAGCAGGAAGAGGTCCACGGGCCCGTCGCCGACCTCCATGTGGCGCTCGAGCACGCCCTCCATGGCGATGGGCGCTCCGGCCACGCGTGCGGGGCGCACGTGCGCGCTGGGCACGCGGGCGAGGCCGGCAAGCCCGAACTCGTCCACGCCGGGCGCCACCTCGGCGCTGGTGGCCACCATGGCTGCGGCGTGCGCGCGGTCGGGGATGTGCAGCACCGCCTCGCGCGTGGCCAGCAGGTTGGCCGCGGTGTCCTTGCGCGAGCCGTCGCGCCGCCGTCCCACGGACAGCATCACGAGGGGCGGCTGCGACGACACGCCCCCGAAGTACGAGAAGGGCGCGAGGTTGGGCTCGCCGCGGGCTGACAGCGTGCTGGCCCACGCGATGGGGCGTGGGACGAGGCAGGCGATCATCAACCTGTAGGCAGCCCCCGGCGCGAGGCCTTGCGTGTCGACCTGCATGCGCGCAGCCTACGGCACCGAGCGCCGCCTGGCCTGCGCGGCTCGCCCTAGGCGCGTGCGTCGTGGGTCGTGGGGGTCCAGGCACGGTCGGGCGAGTCGTTCGAGGCGGGCGATGCCGACGGCACCGCGCAACGTCCGTTCGCTCAGCCGCCGGTGCAGCCCTGGGCCACTGCCCCTGCAACCAGCAGGAACAGGGCGATGGCGATCTTGCGCATGAGAAGGCTCCAAAGCCCGAGCCTGCGGGGCTCGGGACACAGGGGATGGGATCGGTTGGGGCGGCCCGGGGCTTCTGCCCCGGGCCCGGGACGGCCTAGCGGCCGCAGGCCGTGCAGCCACCGCGGCAGGCAGACACGCTGGTGCCGGCGAGGGTGAGCAGCAGGACGATGAGGACCTTGCGCATGGGCGGGCTCCTTGACGAGGGGATCGGGTGAAGGCAGGGCGTGCGGCATGCGCGCCAGCCACGGCGAGCGGCTCGCCACGACCGCACCCTACCGCTGGGGGGCTGCGGCCGGATGCGCTTTCTGGCCTTGGCGCGGCCTGCGAGGGACGCGCGGCCTAGCCCGCCAGCGGTGAGGGTGCCGGCCGCTGGCTGCCCGGGTCGCGCAGCAGGGTGCGCTCGCTGGAGCCCCCACGGTCGCGCAGGATGGCCAGCACGCGCGCGCCGCTGCCGATGGGCGCGCGCGGCATGCGCGCCGAGGCCGGGGCGCCCGCCATCCCGGGCGGGTCCTCCTGCTGCACCAGCACGCGCACGCGGGGCAGGCCCACGAAGTGCCGCGCCCGCAGCGGCACGCGGCCCTGGTCGTGGCACTCCAGGGCCACGCCCAGCACGCGCCGCAGGTCGCGCCAGCGCACGGCGTCTTCCCAGTAGATGACGTCCACCTCGAGGTGGCGCATCACGCCCGCCAGGTAGCGCCGCAGCCTGGGCGAGAACACCTGGTCGTAGGGCGGCCCGATGGGCGTGGCCGAGCGGCCTGTGTCGCGCAGCAGGCACGGGATCAGCCAGTTGCCGGGGCAGAACAGCACGCCCTGCCCGCCCAGCTGCCGCGCCGGGCGCATGGCCTTCCACAACGCCTCCAGCCGGGCGTAGAACTCGCGCCGGTAGGCGATGTCCATGCGCCGGCGCAGGCGGAAGGCGAGGCCTGCGGGCGCCATGCCCGGCTCCAGCGCCACGGCGTGCGGGCCCCGCATGCCCGGCCCCGTGACAAGGTCCACCCCGTCGGGCAGCGGGGCCGCCTCGCTCACCACGCGCCACCCGTGCTGCGCTGCCGCAGCCACGTGGGGCGGGAAGGGCCTGGGGGCGCTGCAGGCCAGCGTGAGGTCCAGCGGCACTTCCGGGGCGGGCCGCCGCAGCCACAGCAACCGGCCGAAGTGCAGGTCCACGCGCACGGCCAGCAGCACGCAAGCCAGCGAGGCCAGCAGCCCCAGCCCGAAGGTGAACGGATACTGCGCTGCCGTGGGCTCCGCGCCGGGCAGGCGCTGGGCCGTGCCCAGCGTGAGCGCGCAGGCGAGGCCCAGCGTGCACAGCAGGTGCATGCGCCGCAGCAGGGTCTGCGCCCGCACGCCGCGCAGCTCGCCGCGTCGGCCCGTGCGCGTGAACACGTACGGCGGCAGCGGCCGCCGCGCGAGGCGCAGCGACTGGACGAGTCCCAGCGCGAGCACGGCTGCGGTCAGCCACGGCGCCGGCACGAGCAGGGCGGGTGCGAGGCTCACCAGCGTCACCGTGATGGCCATCCACGGGCCCAGCGCGCGCACCTGCAGCGCAAAGGCTGCGGCCACGAGCAGCAGCAGAAGGCCCCACAGCAGGCAGAGGCCTAGCACCCAGAGCGTCACCGACAGGCTGGCGCGCACCCACGCGAGGCCGGGGGCCAGGTGGGGGCCGCCCAGCACCGCCGCGGTGGTGAGCAGCGCCACGCCCAGCAGCGGGAGCAGCAACGCAGGGTCGCGGGCCAGCCTCTGCCCCGGGGCCAGCCGCAGGGCCAGCTCGTAGCGCGGCACCGCGGCGTCCACCAGCCGGCGCAGGCCTGCGGCCAGGGCGCCGCCCAAGGCCGTGCACAGCGGCAACCGGCCGCGACGCGCCAGGCCGGCCCCGGCCCACGCCAGCGGCCCCACGCCCAGCACCAGCAGTCCCAGCGCAGCCAGGTCGCTGGCGGGCAACCAGCGGCCCAGCACCTCGAGGCCCGCGATGGCCGCGGCCAGCAGCAGCAGTTCCACCGTGGCCGAGGCCAGGCGCCCGGAGGGGCGCAGGTCCACGCCAGCGGCGGGCACGGCGACGGGCGGCTGGGCCATGCGCGGATGCTACGGGTGCGCGCCGGGCTGCCCGCAGCCCGCCTGCGGCGGGGATGGCTGGCGCGGGGGCCGTGGCACTGCGCCCAGCGGGGGCAAGTGCGTGACGCACGCGATACACCACGCCGGAAAATGTGGCATCATGGCTAGAATCCATGTATCAACATACATTGAAAACATGGTCCTCCAAGAGCCCCGGACGCGCTGCTTCCACCTGCTGGGCGACCCCGTGCGCTGGAGGCTGCTGCGCCTGCTGGCTCGGGAGGGGTTGACCGTGGGGGAGGCCACCACCGTGCTGGGCGTGGCCCAGAGCGGGGTGTCGCGGCACCTCGGCCTGCTCAAGGGGGCCGGGCTGGTGGTGGACGAGCGCCGTGGCGGGGGGGCGCGCCTTGCCCTGCCGGCCGAGCCGCCCGCCGGGCTGGCGGCCTTGTGGCCCGCCCTGCGCTCCGAGCTGGAGGCTGCGCCGGACCGCCACGGCGACGACGCGCGCCTCGCCGAGGTGCTGGCCGTGCGCGAGGAGCGTGGCGAGGCCGACGGGCACGGCACGCTGCCCGAGCCCGGGCGCTCGTGGGCCGCCTGGGCGCATGCCCTCGCCTGGCTGGTGCCCGCGCAGGACGTGGTGCAGCTGGGCGCGGGGCAGGGCGCGCTCTGCGTCGAGCTGGCGCGCTTCGCGCGCAGCCTCTACGCGGTGGAGCCGGAGGCCGAGCAGGCCGCACGGGCGCGCGAGCGCGTGGGCAGCCTGCCCGGCGTGGAGGTCGTGGAGGCGGCGCTCGACCGCGTGCCGCGTCCCGCGGCCAGCGCCGACCTCGTCGTGGTGTCGCAGGCGCTGGCGCAGCATGCCGACCCGCTGCCCGTGCTGGCCGAGGGCGCACGGCTGCTGCGGCCCGCAGGCCGGTTGCTGGTGCTGGACCTGCTGCCGCACGGCGAGGCCTGGGTGCGCGAGCGGCTGCGCCACTGCCGGCAGGGCACGCGTCCGGAGCAGCTGCGCGGCTGGCTGGCGGGGGCAGGGCTGGTGCCCACGCGCATCGAGGCCGTGCAGCGCCGCCGCGGCACGCCCTTCGTGGTGCTGCTGGGCGTCGCCACCAAGGCCGCGGCAGGAGCACGCCCATGAGCACGCACGCGGGCACGCCGCCGGCCCTGCCCCTCCCGCCCGACCGCCGCGAGCGCCTGGCCGCGCTGGAGCAGGCGCTGGCGCAGCGCATCCTCGTGCTGGACGGTGCCACCGGCACGGCCCTGCAGGCGCGCAACCTCACCGCCGCCGACTTCGGCGGCGCGGCGCTCGAGGGCTGCAACGAGCACCTCGTGCTGTCGCGCCCCGACGTGGTGGAAGCCGTGCACGAGGCCTACCTTGCGGCCGGCTGCGACATCGTGGAGACCAACACCTTCGGTGCCACGCCGCTGGTGCTGGACGAGTACGGGCTGGGCGCGCGCGCCCGCGAGATCAACCGCGAGGCGGCACGCATCGCGCGCGCCGCCTGCGCGCGCCACGAGCGCCCGGGCGCGCTGCGCTGGGTGGCTGGCTCCATGGGGCCCACCACGCGCTCGCTGTCCGTGACGGGTGGCGTGACCTTCGAGGCGCTGGTCGGGCACTTCCGCGAGCAGGCGCTGGGGCTCGTGGAGGGTGGCTGCGACTACCTGCTGCTGGAGACCTGCCAGGACACGCGCAACGTGAAGGCGGGCCTGCTGGGCATCGACGAGGCCTTCGCGCAGCTGGGCGTGCGCCTGCCCGTGGCCGTCTCCGCCACCATCGAGCCCACCGGCACCATGCTGGCCGGGCAGGACGTGGAGGCGCTGGCCGTGAGCCTTGCGCACCGCGAGCTGCTCTACCTGGGCCTCAACTGCGCCACGGGCCCGGCCTTCATGACCGACCACGTGCGCACGCTGGCCGCGCGCGCGGCCACGCGCGTGGCCTGCGTGCCCAACGCCGGCCTGCCCGACGAGGACGGCTGCTACCGCGAGGGGCCCGGCGAGGTGGCCGGCGTGCTGGTGCGCTTCGCCCAGCAGGGCTGGCTCAACCTGGTGGGGGGCTGCTGCGGCACCACTGGCGAGCACGTCCGGGCGCTGGTGGAGGCCATGCGGGGCCAGCCGCCGAGGGCCGTGCCGCCCGCGCCCACGGGCACCTGGCTGTCGGGCACCGAGGCGCTGGAGGTGGAGGACGGCATCCGGCCCGTGCTGGTGGGCGAGCGCACCAACGTGCTGGGCAGCCGCAAGTTCCGTCGCCTGGTGCGCGACCAGGGCTGGGACGAGGCCGTGGAGGTGGCGCGCGCGCAGGTGCGCGGGGGCGCGCACATGCTCGACGTGTGCCTGCAGGACCCCGACGCCGACGAGCTGGGCGGCATGCAGGCCTTCCTCGAGCGCCTCGTGCGCGCCGTGCGGGTGCCGATCGTGATCGACACCACGGACGCACGCGTGATGGAGCGCGCGCTGGAGTACTGCCAGGGCAAGGCGTTGCTCAACAGCGTCAACCTCGAGGACGGGCTGGAGCGCTTCGAGCGCGTGGTGCCGCTGGCCCGTCGCCACGGCGCGGCGCTGGTGGTGGGACTGATCGACGAGGACCCGCAGCAGGGCATGGCCGTGACGGTGGAGCGCAAGCTGGAGGTGGCCACGCGCGCGCACCGCATCCTCGTGCAGGACTTCGGCATGCGCGAGGAGGACCTCGTCTTCGACCCGCTGGTGTTCCCCTGCGGCACGGGCGACGCGTCCTACGTGGGCAGCGCCGGCGCCACCATCGAGGGCGTGCGGCGGCTGAAGGAGCGCTTCCCGCGCTGCAAGACCGTGCTGGGCATCAGCAACGTCTCCTTCGGCCTGCCCGAGGCCGGCCGCGAGGTGCTCAACGCCGTGTTCCTGCACCACTGCGTGCAGGCCGGGCTGGACATGGCCATCGTCAACACCGAGCGGCTGGAGCGCTACCCGCGCATCCCCGAGGCCGACCGCAAGGCCTGCGAGGACCTGCTCTTCGCGCGCGGGCCGGACCCGGTGGCGGCCTTTGCCGCGCACTTCCGCGGGCGGGAGGGCGAGGGCAGCGCACGGGCCGCGCAGGCGCGTGCCGCGGCCGCGCTGCCGCTGGAGCAGCGCCTGGCGCGCTACGTGGTGGAGGGCACGCGCGAGGGGCTGGCCGCCGACCTCGACCTCGCGCTGGCCGACCCGCGCTGGCCGCGCGCGCTCGACATCATCAACGGCCCCCTGATGGCCGGCATGGCCGAGGTGGGGCGGCTGTTCGCGGCCAACGACCTGATCGTGGCCGAGGTGCTGCAGAGCGCCGAGGCCATGAAGGCGGCCGTGTCGCACCTCACGCCGCACATGCCGCGCGAGGGCGGCGCCTCGCGCGGCAAGGTGCTGCTGGCCACCGTGAAGGGCGACGTGCACGACATCGGGAAGAACCTCGTGGACATCGTGCTCAGCAACAACGGCTTCGAGGTGGTCAACCTCGGCATCAAGGTGCCCAGCGAGGCGCTGGTGGCCGCCGTGCGCGAGCACCGGCCCGACATCCTGGGCCTCTCGGGCCTGCTGGTGAAGAGCGCGCTGCAGATGGTGACCACCGCCGAGGACCTGCGCACGGCCGGCATCGACACGCCGTTGCTGGTGGGGGGCGCGGCCCTCTCGCCGGCCTTCACCTACCGCCGCATCGCGCCCGCCTACGGCGGCCCGGTGGCCTACGCCCGCGACGCCATGCAGGGCCTGGCGCTGGCCCAGCGCCTGCGCGACAGCGCCTCCCGGCCGGTGCTGCTGGCCGAGCTGGCCGCGGAGCGCGAGCGCGCCGCGCAGGCGCCCGCCCCCGCGCCGGCGCCCGCGCGGGAGGCCGGAGCGCGCGCTGCCAGCGTGCGCCGGGACGTGCCGCGCCCGGGCATGCCGCCGCGGGTGCGCACCGTGCTGCAGGCGCTGGACCTCGACCGCGTGTGGGCCTGGCTCAACCCGCAGATGCTCTACGGCAAGCACCTGGGCTTGCGCGGCCACGTGCCCACGCTGCTGGAGGAGCGGGACGAGAAGGCCCTGCGCCTCGTGCAGGCCGTCGAGGAGGTCAAGCAGCGCGCCCGCGAGGGCTGGCTGCGCGCGCGCGCCGTGTTCCGCTGGGTGCCGGTGCGGGCCGAGGGCGACACCGTCGGGGTGCTCGACGGCGATGACGGCCGCGAGCGCGAGCGGTTCGCGTTCCCGCGACAGGCGCAGGGCGAGGGCCTGTGCCTGGCCGACTACGTGGTGCCGGGCCCCGGCGGCCTCGACCACCTGGGCCTGTTCGTCACCACGGCCGGCGAGGGCGTGCGCGCACGCGTGGCTGCGCTCACGCAGGAGGGTCGCTACCTCGAGGGCCACGTGCTGGGCTCGCTGGCCGTCGAGACAGCCGAGGCGGCCGCCGAGTGGCTGCACGCGCAGATGCGCGCGGCCTGGGGCTTCCCCGACGACCCGGGCCTGGCGCCCGAGCAGGCCTTCCGCTGCGCCTACCGCGGCAAGCGCTACTCGTTCGGCTACCCCGCCTGCCCTGACCTCGCCGGCCAGGAGGCCCTGTTCCGCCTGCTGGAGCCGGCCGAGGTGGGCGTGACGCTGACCGAGGGCCACATGATGGACCCCGAGGCCAGCGTCTCGGCGCTGGTGTTCCACCACCCCGACGCGCGCTACTTCGGCGCCTAGGCGGCGCGCCTGCCGCGCTACTTCGTGAGGCGGCGCGCCGGCTGGTCCACCGGCAGGTACTTGGGCCGGTAGATCGGGAAGCCGTCCTTCTTCCCCTTCACGATGCGCTCGTCGACGATCTGGCAGGCGATGCCCGCCACGCGCGACCAGCCGAACAGCAGCGTGTAGTACTCGGGGTCGGTGAGGCCGGCGGCCGTCATCAGCGAGCCCGAGACCGCGTCCACGTTGGGGTACGGGTTGGCGATCTTCGGGTTCTCCTTCAGGATCGGCGGCACGACGGTGCGCAGGGTGTGCGCGACGGCCAGCAGCCTGTCCTGCGGGAAGTGCTTCTTGGCGAAGTCGTACTGGATCTTCGCGCGCGGGTCCTCGGCGCGCAGCACGGCGTGGCCGAAGCCGAACACCAGGCCGCCCGACTTGAGGATGCCGCGCACCTTGGCCTCGGCCTCCTTGGCGTCGCTGGTGCCCACCAGCTTGACGAACTCGAGGCACTCCTGGTTGGCGCGGCCGTGGCGCGGGCCGTAGAGGGCCGCCATCGCACCGCCGATGCTGGCGTACATGTCGGCCTTGCCCGAGGCGATGGCCTTGCCCACGAAGGTGGAGAGGTTGCCGCCGCCGTGGTCCATGTGCAGCACGTAGAACAGGCGCAGCAGGTCGGGCAGGATCGGGTGCACCGACTTCATGCCCAGCATGTGCACGAAGTTCTCGTGCAGCGGCAGGTCGTGGCGCGGCGCGATGGGATCGCCCAGGCCCTCGCGGATGCGGTAGATCGCCGCCGTCACGCTCGTGATGCGGGCGATGATGTTCAGGCAGTCCTCGCGGTAGTCGCCGGTCTTGCCCGTCATGCCCAGCAGGTTGATGGCCGTGATGAACCACTCCATCGGGTGGCCCTTGCGCGGCAGCGCCTTCATCGCGGCGAACACGGCCGGGTCGATCACGCAGCGGCGCGCCATGTCGGCCTTGAAGTCGGCCGCCTGCGCGGGCGTGGGCAGCTCCTTGTGGAAGAGCAGGTAGACCACGTCCTCGCCGGAGAGGTCCTTGAGGTCCTCGACCGGGTAGCCGCGGTAGGTGACGCCCAGGTCGGGGCTCACGTGGCTGGTGCGCACCGTGCCCAGCGGGAAGCCGCGCAGGCCGGTGTCGAGCATGGCCTCCGTGATCGTGAACAGGGGCTTGCTCGGGGGGACCTCGGCTTCGACCTCGGACATGGCGGGCTCCACGGGGCAACAGAGCGGATGGCGGTGCAGGCCATGCGGGCCTGCGGCGAGCCCGGAGGCTACCGGCCGGGGGGAACGGGGCCAAGCCCATCGGACCCTGCTCCGTGCGCGGCGCGGGGGGCCGTGGCTGCCGGGCCGCGCACCCGGTAGGCTGCCCGTCCCGTGGCCGGCCCCGTGCGCCGCCCGTTCCCCGGCAGGGCTCGCATGCAGGTCGCCACCTGGAACGTGAACAGCATCCGCCAGCGCCAGGAGCGCGTGCTGGCCTGGGCCGCGCGCCACGAGCCCGACCTCGTGGCACTGCAGGAGACCAAGGTCCCCGACGAGGACTTCCCGCGCGCGGCCTTCGAGGCGGCGGGCTGGCAGGTGACCGCCTTCGGCCAGCGCACCTACAACGGCATGGCCTTCCTCTCCCGCCGGCCGCTGGCCGACGTGCAGCGGGGCCTGCCGGGCGAGGGGCCCGAGGACGCCCGCCGCCTGCTGGCCGCCACGCTGGAGGGCGTGCGCGTGGTCAACGTCTACGTGCCCAACGGCGAGGCCGTGGACAGCGAGAAGTTCCCCTACAAGCTCGACTGGCTGGCGCGGCTGCAGCGCTACCTCGCCCACGAGCTTTCTCGCGGCCTGCCCTTGCTGCTGGTGGGGGACTTCAACATCGCCCCCGAGGATCGCGACGTCCACGACCCCGAGGCCTGGCGCGGCCAGGTGCTGTTCCACCCCAAGGAGCACGCGGCCCTGGCCGGCCTGTGCGCGCTGGGCCTCTCGGACCTCTACCGCCAGCACCACGCCGAGGCCGGGCGCTACACCTGGTGGGACTACCGGGCGCTGGCCTTCCCCAAGGACCGCGGGCTGCGCATCGACCTCGTGCTGGGCAACGCGGCCGCCGCCGCGCGCTGCACGGCCTGCGACATCGACCGCGACGAGCGCAAGGGCGAGAAGCCCAGCGACCACGTGCCGGTGCGGGCCACCTTGCGCCCCTGAGGCCGGGCCTCAAGTCGGCTGGGGCGGATGGACGATGAGGAGATCCGCAGCCTTCTTGGAGCCCTCCGTGACCTGTCTCCTGCACCGCCTGCGCCCCGGAGTCCTCCTCCTCGCGCTGGGCTGCGTGGCCCTGCTGTCGGCCTGCGGCGGGGGAGGCGCAGGGTCCTCCGGCGTGGAGCCGCCGCCGCCCAGCGGCGGCAGCATGTCGGTGGGGGAGCGGGCCCTCGCGGACGAGGTGCTGCGCCTCGTGAACGTGGAGCGGGTGGCGGCCAGCCTCGCGCCGCTGCAGTGGCACGAGGCCGCCTCGACGGTGGCCTACGACCACGACGTGGACATGGATGCGCGCAACTTCTTCGCGCATGTCAATCCCGACGGGCAGGACCCGCTGGACCGGGTCGTGGAGGCCGGCATCACCGGCTTCAGCGCGGTGGGCGAGAACATCGCGCGCGGCCAGCCCTCGCCGGCGGCGGTCATGTCGGACTGGATGGGGTCCACGGGCCACCGCGCCAACATCCTCAACCCCGGCTACACCCACCTGGGCGTGGGCGTGCTCGACACCAGCGACACCTGGTGGACGCAGGTGTTCCTCACGCTGCGCTGAGCCCCCGCAGGGCCGCCGCAGGGGCCGTCGGGGCGGGCGGGAACGGGCGCAGGCGGGCCCCCGGGCGTACCATCCGCGGGTGCGCCCCGGTGGGGCGCCATCCCTCGCTCCCGGAGCCCGCATGACGCTCGCCCGCCTCTTCCCCGTCCGTGGCACCCTCCTGGCGCTGGCGCTGGCCGGCCTGCTGGGCAGCGCGGCCCAGCCCGCACGGGCCGAGGACCCCGCGGCGGAGCCCGGTGCTGCCGCCGCCGAGCCCGAGATCCCGTGGGTGAAGGACTGGGCCAAGGCCGTGGCCCAGGCCAAGGCCGAGGGCAAGGACCTGCTCATCGACTTCACCGGCAGCGACTGGTGCGGCTGGTGCGTCAAGCTCGAGGGCGAGGTGTTCTCGGAGGCGAAGTTCCTCGAGCAGGCCACCAAGCAGTTCGTGTTCGTGTTCCTCGACTTCCCGCGCGGCGCCGAGCCCAAGAAGGCGGTCGTGGACCCGGCCATGAACGAGAAGCTCAAGGAGGCCTACGGCGTCCAGGGCTTCCCCACGATCATCCTGGCCAACGCCGAGGGCCTGCCCTATGCGCGCACGGGCTACCAGGACGGCGGCCCGGAGCCCTACCTGGCGCACCTCGCCGAGCTGCGCACCAAGGGCGTGGCGATCAAGGCGCTGGCGGCCAAGGGCAAGAGCGACGCGGCGGCCTTCAAGGAGGGCTTCCCTGCGCTGGCCGAGGCCGGCTTCCTGGCGCACCCCGACTGGGCGTGGACGCTGGCGCAGGCCGAGAAGGCCGACGCCGACGGCAAGCTGGGCTTCAAGGCCATCGTGGAGCGCGAGCGTGCGGCGCAGCGCAGCAAGGCCGAGGAGGCCGAGATCGCCAAGTTCTTCAAGGGCAAGCGCAAGAAGGAAGACATCGACTGGGAGTCGGTGCACGGCCTGCTCAAGGCGAGCAAGGACCTCAACGGGCAGGCCCTGCTGCAGCTGGCCGCGATGACCGCCGACTGGCTCAGCGAGAAGGGCCGTCACGCCGAGGCCAAGGCCATGTACGCCCTGCCCCTGCGCGATCCCGAGCTCGCGGCGCAGGAGGAGCTCAAGAAGGCCCTCGAGGAGCGCATGAAGGCGTGTGACGAGGCGGCGGCCAAGCCGGCCGAGGCCC
This sequence comes from Planctomycetota bacterium, assembly GCA_964228555.1. Lineage (GTDB taxonomy): Bacteria > Planctomycetota > PLA2 > PLA2 > JAEUHO01 > CAXQZU01. The sequence goes on along the minus strand of CAXQZU010000027.1, from coordinate 17,997 downwards.
CCAAGGAGGGCGAGGCGAAGTAGCCTCGCACCTCGCGCCGGCGCGCGTTGCGCGCCGGCCTCACGCGGGCCCGTCGGGTGCGTCCCGGCGGGCTCGCCTCGTTTACGGGCCGGCCGTGGACGGCGGTCGCGGTACGGCCGCTGCGGCGAGGAACAGGTCGCGCAGCCGCCGCGCCGTGGCCGGGCCGTGGCCGGCGTAGTGGTTGTTCGCGTACACGAGGCTCTTCACGCCGCGGTCCATCATGCGCACCAGCAGCCGTGCCCAGCGCTCGAGCCGCGGGCCCTGGTCCACGACCTCGCGTCCCCAGGCGGTGGTGACCTTCTCGATGGCCTCGCGATCGCCCAGCAGGCGCACGTAGCACAGCGGCCCCGTCACGGGGTCCATGCGCGCCTCCACCTCGTCGCCGTGCGGCATCCACGCCTGGTCCACCAGCACGAGGATGGTGCGGTGGCGGGCCAGCACCTCGCGCAGCGCGGGCGTCACCCACGCCTTGTTGCGCACCTCCACGCCGTAGGTGAACCCCTCGGCGGGCAGGTCGCGCAGGAAGCGGTCGAGGCGCTCGAGGAACGGGCCTGCGGAGGGGAACGCCTCGCGGTTGAAGTAGGGGAACTGCAGCACCAGCGGGCCCAGCCGGGGCCCCAGGCGCCGCATGCGCTCGAGGAAGGTGTCACGCACCTCGTAGCTGGCCCCGGGGTCCAGCACGAGGCGCGCGTCGGGCCTCGGCCCGCTGCCGCCGTGCACGATGCTGCGCGGGAACTTCGCGCTGAGCAGGAAGCCCTCGGGCGTCTTCTCCGCCCAGCCGTCCACCGTGCGCGCGGCAGGCAGCGCGTACCAGGTGCTGTCCACCTCCACCGTGTCGAAGGCCCGCGCGTAGTGCGCCAGCATCGCGCCAGCCTCGGTGCCCTGCGGGTAGAAGGGGCCCACCCAGTCCTCGCTGCTGAAGGACGAGGTGCCCAGCCGCACGGGCGCGTCGGCGGCGTAGGGCTCGAGGCAGGGCACGGGGCGCGCGCTCATGCGCCCATCGTGCGCGAAGCGGCGCGCGAGGGGAACGGCTCGCGTGCCCGCCCTGCCCGTGGCGCCTGCCTGCGCCCGCCGCGGGCGTGCCGCCTAGCGGCGCCGGCCCGGCGTGTGCACCGAGCCGCCCCGGTACGTGCTGGGGTAGCGCGGGCTGGGGTAGGGGTAGTACGTGCGCGGCGTCACGTAGGGATAGGGATAGCGATAGGGATAGGGCGCGGGGTAGGTGCGCACGCCGCTGGACCAGCCGAAGCCGATGCCGAACCAGCTGCGCGACCCGGTGCTGTACGTCGTGCTGCCGTAGACGGTGCCGTACGGGTACGCCGTGCCGTACGGCATGGCGTAGCCGTAGGGCGCGTAGCCATGCGCCCCGTAGCCGTAGGTCACCGTGGGCCCGCCCACCACGTAGGCCGGCTGGGGGTAGGGCACCAGCACCGGGGGCGCGACCACGGGCACGCAGGTGGTGGTGGGGGTCACGTAGGCCGGCCGGCCGCTGTAGCCAATGTGCGCGCCGTGGCTGGTGTACGTGGGCATGCACGCCACGTAGGTGACCGGGCGCCACCACGCCACGGGCAGGCACTGCGGTGCGCAGGTGGCGGGCGTGCAGTAGCCCAGGCGGTAGGGGCCGTAGGCCGGCGCGCAGGTGCCCACGCCGATGCCGAAGCCGATGTCGATGTCGGCGGCGGGCGTGGCCTGCTGCACGGCGGGCAGGGCCAGGGCCAGGGCCGGGGGCGGGGCGAAGGCGAGGCCGACGACGAGCGCCAGGGCCGCGGCGAGAGAGCGGAGCACGAGCATGCGTTCCTCCAGCGCGGGCGAGAGGGAGGGCCCGCGTCCTTGGTGCGGCCCGTGGCCGGCGCAACGACCCGCACCGGGAGCCAGCCTACCGCGTCGCAGGGGTGTGCGGGCCGGATGGAGCCCGCCTTGCCCACCCGGCTGGGCTGCCGCCCGCGGCCGCCCTACTGGGACAGGGCGTCGCGGTCTACCGCGCGCAGCAGGCTGGCCGTGAGCGCGACGCCGAAGCCCGTGCCCCGCTCGCCGCGGAAGGCCGGGGCGGCCAGGTCCACGTGCAGCCACGGGATGTCCAGGTCGGCGATGTGGCTGTAGACGAACTGCGCGGCGCAGGACGACTGTGCGTTCATGCGGTTGGCCACGCTGTTCTTCATGTCCGCCACCTTGCTGCGGAACTCGTCCTGGTAGATCTCCGGCGCGAAGGGCAGCGGCCACGCCAGGTCGCCCGAGGCGCGTCCCACGCGCCGGGCCAGGTGCTCGAGGCCCTCGCGGTTGCTCACCACGGCCGCGTGGCTGGAACCGGTGGCCACGGCCTGCGCGCCCGTGAGCGTGGCCATGTCCACGAGCAGGTCGGGACGCGTCGTGCGGCCCACGTACGACAGCGCGTCGGCCAGCAGCAGCCGGCCCTCGGCGTCGGTGTTGTTGATCTCCACGGTCTTGCCGGAGTGCATGTGCAGGATGTCGTCGTTGCGGTAGGCGTCCGGCCCGATGGCGTTCTCGGCCAGCGCCGCGGCGCACACCACGTGCACGCGCTCGCCCGCCGCCGCCAGCGCCAGCGTGGCGCCCACCGCGGCGGCCGCGCCGCCCATGTCGGCCTTCATGCCCGGCATGCTGCCGCCCACCTTCAGCGAGAGGCCGCCCGTGTCGTAGACGATGCCCTTGCCGATCACGCCCACCTTCAGCCGTGCGCGGCGCGGCTTGTACTCCAGCAGCAGCAGGCGCGGCGGGACCACGGCGGCACGGCCCACGGCGTGCAGGCCGCAGAGGCCCTTGGCCAGCAGCTGCTTGCCCACCAGCACCTTGAGGCGCAGGCCCGGGATGCCGCGCATGGCGGCGCGCACGCGCCGCTCGAAGCCGTCCGTGTGCAGCTCGCAGGTGGGCGTGTCCACCAGCTCGGCGGCCCAGCGCACCTGCTCGACCACCGCGCGCTCGGCCTTGCCCAGCGGGCGCGGCGTGCCGTCGAGCGCGGCCGCGGCCAGCGCCACCTGCCCGTCGCGCTCGCGCTTGCCCCCGGCGCGCGTGAAGCGCGGCAGCGCACGGCCCACGGCCACCGACAGCGGCAGCGCATGGGCGGCGTCCTCGAGGCACAGCACCACCGCGGCCGGCTTGCTGCCCAGCCCCGCCCCGGCCACCATCGCCGCGGCAAAGTCAGCGCGCGCAGGGCAGTTGTGGCGCGAGACCTCGTCGGGCAGCACGCCCAGCACCACCCGCCGCGGGCTGCTGCTGCCCGTGAGCGTGGCCACGGTGGTCCCGCGCGGGCCGGCCTCGGCCTCGCGGGCCGCCGCCTTGAGCAGCCGCGTCCACGAGGCGTCGCGCAGCGCCTTCTCCATCCAGCCGGCGCGCAAGGCCCGCTGGGGCGCCAGCAGCACCAGCGTGTCGATGGGGGCCCCGCGCGTGCCGGCCATGGCCTGCTGCGGCGAGGCGGCGAAGGACAGTCGCGACATGGGGTGGACTCCACGGGAGGGGCGGGGCGCGGCAGCGTACCCTTGGCCGCTGACGCCGCGTCCCGCCGCGTGGCGTCGCCCTCCGCATGACGAGCGCACCCCCCGTCCTCGACGCCGATCGCCTGCGCGCCGCGCTGGCCCTGCCGGCCTTCGATGCCCGAGCGGCGCAGCGGCTGCTCGAGCCGTTGTTCCGTGGGCTGCCGCCGCCCGCGCGCCGCAGCGAGCCTCCGAGGCCGGGCGCCGCCCTGCTCTACGCCTGCCCGGGCCCGCACGGCCTGGAGTTCCCGCTCACCCTGCGGCGCGAGGACCTGGCCGAGCACCGCGGGCAGGTTTCGCTGCCCGGCGGCCGGCCCGAGCCGGGCGAGTCGCTGTGGGAGGCCGCGCTGCGCGAGGCGCGCGAGGAGGTGGGGCTGCGCGCCACCGAGGTCGAGCGCGTGGGCGTGCTGGAGACGCTCTACATCCCGGCCTCGCACACCCACCTGCACGTGCACGTGGCGCTGGGCCCCGCGCAGCCGGTGTGGGAGCCGCAGGCTTCCGAGGTTGCCCGCATCGAGGTGGTGGCGCTCTCCAGCCTGCTCGATCCCGCGCGCCGCGCGATGCGGATCCGGCCGCTGCGAGGCGCCGACCTCGAGGTGCCTGCGTTCCTGCTGGGCACCCTCGAGGTGTGGGGCGCCACGGCCATGGCGCTCAGCGAGCTGGCCGAGCGGCTGCGCCAGGCGGGCGCGCCCGAGCCGCGCGCAGCGGCCCTACCAGGCCGTGGGCGCCATGCGCGCCGGGCACCACAGGCGCGTGCCGTGGGCGCGCTGGACCGCGTCGGCCTCGGACAGGAAGGCCTGCCAGCGCAGGGTGGCGATGGGGCGCGGGGGCTCGGCGAGCGGGCGGAAGAAGTCGTCGTGGTGCAGCGGCACCAGCACCTTGGGCTGCAGCCGCTCGCAGAGGCGCTCGAGGTAGCGCGGCGTGCCCTTGCGCGCGGCGAGGCAGGCGAGCAGCACGTCGGCGGGCCGCTGCCGCAGCAGGGCGGTGTCGTCGAGCCCGGCGCTGCCCTGCACGTGGATCGCGCGCCCGCCCACCTCCACGCGCCAGGCCAGCACCTCGCCGCGCGGGTAGCGGAAGGGCGTGCGCGGCAGGCCGGGGGCGTCCAGCGCGAGCCGGTCGATGGCGCCCAGCACCGGCACGTGGCCGTGCTGCGCCGCCAGCGCCTCCACGCGGAAGGGGCCGGCCTCGACCACGAGGCCGTCCTGCGCGGCCACGAGGCGCGTGGCCGCCACGCCGCTGCGGCGGCACAGTTCCACCACGGTGGGGCCGCCCACGAGGCGCGCCGCAGGGGAGGACTCGGCCACGGCGGGCAGGTCCTGCGCGTGGTCGTGGTGCGCGTGGCCCACGAACACGGCCGCGAGGCCCGAGAAGTGCCGTGCCACCGCCGCACGGTCGATGCGCGGCGCGCGCAGCAAGGTGGCCCACAGGCCCGGGCGCGTGACGAAGGGATCGAAGGCGATGCGCGTGCCCTGCGCTTCCAGCACCAGCCCCGCCACGCCTGTCCACGTGGCCGTCACGCCCAGCCGTGCCTCGCCCGCCATCGGCCAGGGCTCGGCGGCGAGGGGGAAGGGCGAGCGAGCGCTGCCCAGCGCGGCGCCCCCGCCGCCCAGCGCGCAGGCGAGGCACATGCGCTAGGCCGGCGTGCCGGCGGGCCGCGGGGCCGGCGGCGCAGGGGAGGCATGCACGGCGGCCGGCAGCGGCGGCAGCGGCGCGGGCACCGTGGGCGCCGGCGGCGCCTCGAAGGCGCGCGCGCGCGACTCGGCGCTGAGCAGCGCCTCCAGCAGGTAGGACTCGGCCGTGCGCTTGGGGCCGGGGCTGGCCATCGAGGTGCGGTACTGCGCCTTCACGCGCCGCCGGCGGTAGGAGGAGTAGAGCGCCTTGGGGTCGCCCAGCAGCGGGCGCAGCTCGCCGTCCTTCATGCCCAGCAGCCGCTCGACCTCGCGCGGGCCCACCACGCTCAGGCCTTCCTCGCTCATGCGCTGCCGCACCCGCTCGAGGCTCTCGTAGGGCAGGTCGAAGAGGAACTCCTCGAAGGCCTGCACCTGCTCGCTCTTGCCGGTGTGTTGCGTGAACCAGTCCACGAAACGCGGGTCGCAGTCGGCGAACAGCAGGTGGAACATCTCGCTGGCGCCCATCATGGTGCCGAAGGCACGCGGCGCGTGCGTGCGCGCCGCCCACGCCGAGCGCAGCAGGGGGCAGAAGCGGTCGGTGGCGAAGCGCACCCGGCCTTCCCAGACGGCCACGAGGTTCTCGGCCGCGCGCGTCTTGATCTCCAGCTGCGTCGTGCGGCTGGTGACGAAGCCGGTGTAGAGCTCCTCGGCGAGGCGCGTGTAGACCGCTTCCTCCACCGCGCCTGCCAGGTCGCGCAGCAGCGGCTCGCGGTCGGCCACGTGCTTGCAGGCGTCCACGCAGTAGGCAATCGAGGTGAAGAAGTTCACCTTGGCGATGGCGTAGGTGCGCGAGAGGACAGCCTTGGTGGGCAGCGCCCACTCCAGCCCGTGCTCGCCACGCTCGATCAGCCCCTGCATGAGGCTCTCCAGCGAGCGCACGCGCGTGCCCAGCATGCGTCGCTCGCGCAGCGAGGGGTAGGCCTCCATGGCCAGCACGATGCCGGCCAGCCCCTTGAGGCCCGTGTGCAGCGCGCGCCGCAGGTCGGGCGTCACCTCGCCCGCCACGGGCAGGAAGCGCTGCACCCGCTGCGTGAGGGCCACCTCCCGGGCCGTGAGCAGGCGCTCCAGGGGCAGCTCCATGCTGACCACCACCGTGCCCTCGGCCCCCGGCCCCGTGGGCGTGGGGTCGGCAAAGGGGAAGGTGGTCTCGCTGGGACTCATGGCCGCTCCCTAGCCTACGGCTGTGGCGGCGGGCGGCTGGAGGCGGCGCCCATCCGTGACGGATCCATGACATGGCGTCCGCGACGCCCATGCGGGTCGCTCGGGCGGGGAGCGGCACCCTTCCCCCCGGGGGGCTCTCCGTGCTATCCCGGGGGGTCTCGCAGGGAGGGTTCCGGGCCCCGCGGCCCGTGCCCCGCAGGAGGCCTGATGTCCCGCTTCGCCACCCGCCTGGTCCCCGTGCTCGCGGCCACGCTGGCCCTCGGCCTGCTGGCCGGGTGCAGCACGCCGCGGCGTCACATCGCCGGCACGGCCCCGCTCAACGCGGTCAACGCCGCCACGGGCGGCCTGCCCACGGACCTGCCGCGCGACCCCGGCCAGGGCGTGACCTACTGCCGCGTGTGGGTGCCGCCGGTCTACCGCGACGTGCCCACGCTGGAGGTGGTGCCGGGCCACATGCGCACCGAGACGCGCGCGGCCATGAAGACCGAGTTCTTCGAGCGCCAGGTCCAGCCGCGCCGCGAGTACTGGGTCGAGAAGGTGCCGACCGATGCGGACATGACCTCCGTGGAGGTGACGCCCGGCGGCTGGAAGTGGTCGCAGGTCAACGGCGACTGCTGGCAGTACTGCTACACGGCGCCCACCTACGCCACCTGCGCCAAGAAGGTGAAGGAAGACCGCATCAGCTACTGCAACGAGGATCCCGCGCAGTACGAGACGGTGGCCCGCAGCTGCCCGACGACGGTGACCGAGCAGAAGTACGTGCCGGGCGGCTACCGCGTGGTGTGGAAGCGCGAGTGCTTCCGCCCCGGCCACTACGTGTGGCAGGCCAACCCCGGCAGCTGTGCGCCCTGCGCGACCGACCACGGCACGCCCCAGGCGACGCTGGTGCCCGCGCGCGTGGTGCCCAGCGCCAAGCCGGCCGGCGTGACGGGCTCCTGCCCGCGCTGCAACTAGCGCCGCGCGTTGCGCAAGCCCTGCCGGGGCTCGCCGCGCCGCCTTGTTGAGAACGGTTCGCAACATCGCGCACCCGTGAGGGCGCGAGGGATTGGAAGGCGGGCTGCCCGCCCGCTATGTTCTGCGCCTCGCCCCCGACGTGGGGGCCCAGGAGCCCTGACATGCCGCACGTCGTGACCTCCCGCTGCGTGGACTGCCGCTACACGTACTGCGTCGTCGAGTGCCCCGTGGGCTGCTTCTGGGAGATCGCCTCGCCCCGCATGCTGGTGATCGACCCGGGCACCTGCATCGACTGCGAGGCCTGCGTGCCGGCCTGCCCGATCAACGCGATCTGGCCCGACCACGAGCTGCCCGCCGAGTACGCCGAGTGGACGGCCAAGAACGCCTCGCTGTTCGCCAGCGGCAAGAACGTCACCGAGGGCACCGACCCGCTCGACTCGGCCAAGCTGATCGAGGAGATCCAGGCCGAGGAGAAGGCCAAGGGCTGGAACATCAAGGAGCCCAGCAAGGCCTCCTAGGCCGGCTGCGCGCCGCCCGGCGGCGTGCTCCACCCGCCCGGTCCTGCGCGCCCCCGGGCCGCGCGTGCTACTTCGCGGCGGGCGGCGTGATGCGCTCCAGCGCCGTCTTGGCCGCGTTGCGCGAGCCCTCGTGCCAGTCGTCCTTGGCCATGGCCGTGAGGGCCGGCACGGCGGCGCGCACCTTGAGCTTGCCGCAGGCCTCGGCCGTCCATGCGCGCATGTTGTGGTAGCGGTCCGCCAGCAGGCCCACGAGCAGGTCGTGCGTGTCGCTCTCGTCACCCGCCAGCGCCACGAGCACCTCCAGCGCGGCCTTGCGGTTGCGGTGGGTGCCACCCTTGCCCCAGGCATAGCCAAGGTGCTCCTTGGCGGCGGCGATGGCCTTGCGGCCGCCCAGCGCGCCCAGCCCCTCGAGGGCCGCAGCCCGCAGCACGTCACCGTGAGAGTCCTCGGCCAGAAGCGCCAGCAGCAGCGCCTCGGCACCCTCGGCATGCACCTTGCCCAGCGACCGGGCGGCGGCAGCGCGGCAGTAGTCGTTGCCATCCTCGCGGGCGCGCGCCGCCAGCACCTCGGACACCATGGCGCGCGGGCCGGCGCCCAGCGCCTCCAGCGCCGTCTCGCGCACGCGTGCGTCGCCGTCGCGGCTGGCCGCCAGCAAGGCCTCGGTGGCCCTCGCGCCGCGGCTGCCGGCCTGCAGGCGGCCCAGCACGCGGGCCGCCTCCTCGCGCACGCCGTAGGAGGCGTCGGCGCCCGCGGCCTGCGCCAGCGGCGCGAGCCCGTCGGCCCCGAAGGCCTCGAGCGCATAAGCCGCATCGACCCGCGCGTTGAGGTCCGGGTCCTCGAGCAGCATGCGTGACCAGCCCTCCAGCCCGGGCTCGTAGCGCACCTTCAGCAGCAGGTCGCCGCCCACGCCGATGCGCAGGTAGGGGGCCCCGGCGGGCAGGCGGAAGACGTGGCGCTCCTGGTGCAGCGGCAGCACCTGCACCTCGCCGCCCGGGCCGGCGCGTACCGGCAGCGAGAGGCGGAACAGGCCCTGGCCGCCCTTCTGGGCCTGCACCTGCCGCACGCTGAGCGTGCCGCCGGCGGCGTCGTAGGCACACTCCAGCACGGGATAGCCCGCGCCGTAGACCCACTGCTCCCAGAACCAGCGCAGGTCGCGCCCGGCGGCCGACTCCATCGCTCGGCGCAAGTCCTCGCTGGTGACCGAGCAGTCGCGCCGGCCGGCCACGTAGCCCTTCACGCCCGCCCAGAAGGCCGCATCGCCCACCTCGCGTCGCAGCACGTGCAGGATGGCCGCGCCGCGGTCGTACTGCTTGCCGCCGTGCAGCTCCAGCGGGATGTCGCCGCGCGGCTCCTTCTTGAGGTCCAGCGCGGCGGCATCGGGCGTGCCCGCCATGTAGCCGGCGTTCTGCTCGCGCCGGCGCAGCAGCAGGGCCTCCTCGCCGAAGCGCTTCTCGAACCACACGTCGGTCATGTAGGTGGCGAAGCCCTCGTTGAGCCAGATGTGGTCCCAGGTCTTGCAGGTCAGGAGGTCGCCGAACCACATGTGGGCCAGCTCGTGGGCCACGAGGCCCTCGCTCATGTAGTTGGGCCGTGCCCGCTCGCCGTGCAGCGCGCGCATGTTGAGCGTCGTGGCGGTGGTGTTCTCCATGCCGCCGTAGACGAAGTCCCACACGTAGGTCTGCGCGTAGCGCGGCCAGGGATAGGCCTCGCCCGTGAGCTCGCTGAACACCTCCAGCATGTGCGGCGTCTCGCGCAGCGAGGTCACCAGCTCCTCGTGCCTGCCGGGCGGCGCGCTGTACTCGAGCACCACGTCGCGCCAGCGCTCGCGTACCGTCTCCAGCTGCGCGACGATGAGCGTGAGCAGGTAGGTGGGGCTGCGCCAGGGGAACTTCCAGCGGTGCGTGGCCGTGCCGTCGCGGCCCGGCTCCACGGCCTCCAGCAGGCCGTTGCTCACCGTCTGGAAGCCCTCGGGCGCCGTCACGGCCACGTTCCACGTCAGGCGGTCGTCGGGCTCGTCGTAGCAAGGCACCCAGCGGCGGTTGTCGTTGCCCTGGCCCTGGCTGTAGAGCGATCGGGGCGTGCCCGGCGCCTCGGGCGTGGGCCCGTGGAAGTAGAGGCCCATGTGCGGCGTGCTGGTGTAGCGGATCGACAGGCGCGTGCTGGCGCCCGCCTTGAGCGGCTCCTTGAGGGTGATGCCGAGGATGCCGTCCTTCAGCTCGTGGGCCAGCGGCAGGCCGTCGCTGCCGGTGACCTCGTGCACCTGCGTGTCGAGGCTGTGCATGCGCACGACGCGCAGCGCGGGCACCAGCGAGGCGATCTCGTGCACCACCGTGCCCTCGACGCTGCGCCGGTCGATGTCGGGCCGCACGCTCAGGTCCATGTGCAGCTGGTCGTAGTCGCGCGTCGTCACGTCCAGCGGCAGCGCGCCGGCCGGGGCCGCGCCCTGCGGCTCGTGGGCCAGCGCGGCGGGCAGGCGGCCTGCCGGCACCAGCCCCAGCGGCACGAGCAGGGCGGCGGCCAGCGCGGCCCGCAGCCGGGGCAGGCGCCGGGCTCGCAGGCCCCCTGCCGCCTGCGCGGCATGCGTGGCAAGGGACGAGGCAGGTGCGGTGCGATCCATGCGTGGGCTCCAGCGGGGCGTGGGGATGCTACGGCGCGGGACCCGCGCTGGGCAGGGGCCGCCGGCGGCCGGTGCCCGGCTCGCAGGCGTGGCGGCTAGACTCCTGCGCGCACCGCTGGAGGCCTCATGCGCCGCAACCTCGTCGTCGTGCCGGCCCTGCTGGCTGCCCTGCTGCTGCTCCCGGGCCTGCTCACCCGGGGCTTGCGCCCGGCCTGCGCGGACGACCGGGTGCCGGACGTCAAGGCCGCAGACCTGCCCCTCGTGGGCACGTGCGCCCCGATCGGCGGCAGCAGCACCACGGTGGTGCAGGTGGGCGTGCTGGGCGCATACCGCGTGGACGGCGGCACCGAGGTGATCGACGAGCCGGCCCTGGTCACCCTGCTCAAGCAGCGGGCCGGCACCACGCAGGGGGGGCCCGGCCGTCACGAGGTGTGGGTGGTGTCCTCGGCCTGGAACCCCTTCCTGTCGGTGGCTCGCGTGCACATCGCCTGCCAGCAGGCCGGCATCTTCCGCGTGGGCGTGCAGGTGCGCGCCGAGCAGGGCGGCAGCGTGATGGGCTTCCCCATCTTCCTGCCTGCCAGTGCGGTCGAGCCCGCAGCCGCCGGCGCGCCGGCGCAGGCCCGCCGCCTGGCCGTGCGGCTGGACCGCACCGAGGGACCCGAGGAGAGCAACCCGCGTCGGCTGTGGCTGGCGGCGCAGCAGGCGGTGGAGCGCTTCGGCCCGGTGGTGGCGGAGGTGAGCCTGGACGCCAACCTGCCCACCCAGCACGTGCTCACCTGCCTCGACATGCTCTATCGCGGGGGCGTCTCGGGCGTGAAGCTGGGCTTCCGCGCGCCCACGCTGGGCCGGCGCACCATGGAGGGCGGCGTGGAGCGCACGCGCGTGCCGCGCCTGCTGCTGGTGCAGGTGCAGGGCCGTGCGTTGCCGGTGGGGGAGCCCGCCGCCGCGCTGGCGCCCATCGCGCCGCGCAAGTCGGCGTGGGGCGACGAGGGCGCCAACCAGCCCGGGTCCTTCGAGCTGGTGCTCGAGGACATCGACGAGGGCAAGGCCCGCACCGCGACCCCGGCGCCCGCCGGCGTCGAGCCCCTGCCCACCTACGCCGGTCGCCACGAGGGAGCGCCGGCGGCCGCGGTGGCTGCCTCCGACCGTGCCTTCGCGACGTGGGCGCAGGCGCTGGGCAAGAGCCTGCTGGACGCGCTCCGGGGCGTGGCCACGCTGCCCGCCTTCATGGTCCGGCGCGAGCGCGACGTGCGCGAGCTGGCGGTGCAGGTGACGCCGCTGCAGCAGATGTTCCCCGAGGTGCAGCGCGTGCAGCCCACCACGCTGCAGCTGGACGTGTTCCTCGTGCGCGAGAACGCGGTCGTGGGCAAGGTTGCCACCACGCTCTACACCGGCGGCGGCGCGCTCTCCTTCGTGTTCGCGCGCTGGGTGGTGGAGCCCTTCCCGCAGGACCTCGTGCTGCCGCCGCTGCCCACCGACCCCTTCGCGGCTGGCGTGCCCGGGCACCTGCGGGTGTGGCTGGAGGCCAGCCTCGCGGCCACCTACCGCCAGGGAGCGGGCGGCCTGCGCCTCGCGCCCGAGCGCGAGGTGCTGGGCTACCTGCCCGCCGTCGCGCAGCCCGGGGCGCGCGCGGCGCTGGCTGGACGCCTGCCCGAGCTGGAGCAGCTGGCCACGGAACTGGCCCGCACGGCCTACGACCGGCTCTTGATCGTGCCTCGTCAGGGCACGGCCGCCGTGGTGGGTGGGGGTGCGGTGCGCGGCATCGTGCAGTACGGGCTCGAGGCCGAGGAGCGCGAGCTGCGCCTCGTGGGCCTCTCGGGCCGGGCCGCCCCGCGCTGAGCCCCCCGCAGGAATGTGAAGACGCCTCGGCCAAGGCGTGTCGCCCCGGGCCCCGGGCGTAGGTTCGCGCCCATGCCCTTGCCCGACGACCTGCTGCAGCGCCCGCCGGCCGAGGCCGTGCGCCTGCTCGTGCTGGCCCGCATCGACGGCCTGCGCACGGCCATGCGGGCGTGCGAGGGCTCGGGCGAGGGCGGCGCGGCGCAGGGAAGCGAGGAGGCCCTGCACGACCTGCGCGTCGAGCTGCGGCGGGTGCGCAGCGCGCTGCGCTCGTGGGCGCCCTGGCTGGAGGGCCGCGTGCGGCGCCGCCACCGTCGCCGCCTCTCGCGGCTGCAGCGTGCCACGGGCGAGGCACGTGACGCCGAGGTGGGGGCCGCGCAGGTCCGTGACCTCGCCTCGGGCCTCGACGCCGCGGGCCGGGCTGCCGCCCAGTGGCTGGCGCTGCACCTCGAGGGTCGCGCCCGTGCCTCCCTCTCCGGCCTCGCGCGCGAGGTGCTGCGGCCCCTGGCGCGCCAGCTCGCGCGGCTGGAGCGCCGGCTCTCGACCTACGAGCTGCCGGTTGCGCGCGGCCCCCTGGCCCGGGAGCGCTTCGCGCCCGTGCTGGCCGCGCGCTTGCGCGAGCACGCCGCCGCCCTCGTCTCGGCGCTCGAGGCCATCGAGGGTGCGCACGATGCCGAGGGCGCCCACGCGGCCCGGATCGAGGGCAAGCGCCTGCGCTACCTGCTGGAGCCGATGGTGGGCCGCCTGCCCTCCGCCCAGGAGGCGCTCGCGGCCCTCAAGCGCGTGCAGGACGCGCTGGGCGCCCTGCAGGATGCGGTGGCGCTGGAGGCGCAGGTGATGGCCGCCCGCGCGCAGGGCGATCCCGCGCACGCCGAGGCGCTCGGCGCCTTGGCCCACCGCGTGGCCCAGCAGCGCCTGGCGCGCGCCGAGGGCGTGCTGGAGTCGTGGCGCGCAGGGCCGGGCCAGGCCGCGCTGGCGGCGGCCGTGGAGTCCCTTGCCGGGGAGGCGCTGGCGCTCTCGCACGAGGGCGTGGAGGTGGAGCGCAAGTACCTGCTGCGGGCCCTGCCCGCGCTGCCCCCCGGCACGCCCTGCGTGGAGGTCGAGCAGGGCTGGCTGCCCGGCGAGGTGCTGCAGGAACGCGTGCGTCGCGTGCGGCGGGGCGCCGCGGTCGAGTGCTGGCGCACGGTGAAGCTGGGCCGGGGCCTCGTGCGCACGGAGCTGGAAGAGCCCTGCAGCGAGCCCCTCTTCGAGCGCCTGTGGCCGCTCACGGAAGGGCGCCGGGTCACGAAGCGCCGGCATGTCGTGGCGGAAGGCGCCCGGCGCTGGGAGCTCGACGAGTTCCTCGATCGCGACCTCGTGCTGGCCGAGGTCGAGCTGTCCTCGCCCGACGAGGCCGTGGACCTGCCCGCCTGGCTGGCGCCCTTCGTGGTGCGCGAGGTCACCGACGAGGACGCGTACGTGAACCGCCGCCTCGCGCGTTGATGGCCCGGCGCGCCTTGCGCGCCCCGGCGGGCAGCGCCGCGCCGTGGAGCACGAGGTCCACGAGGTCTTGCGCCCGCCGGTGGCGCTCGATGGGGTGGCGCAGGGGCCGTTCGCCGTGGACGGCGTAGTGGTTGCGCCGGCCCTCGCGCCTCACCGTCACGTAGCCCGCCGCGACCAGCTCGCCCACGATGCGCACGACAGCGCGCTCCGTGATGCCGACCTTCGCCGCCACGTCGCGGTGCCGTGCCAGCGGGTCCTGTGCCAGCACGAAGAGCACGTGCGCGTGGTTGGTGAGGAAGGTCCAGCCGCCCGGCGGGGCGTTGCGCTCGGAGGGCGGGCCATGGCGCATGGGCATGCCCCTCACCCTACCGTCCCCTGTCACATGACATAGTTTTCAGGTATCAAAAAGCCTCATACGGGCCCCGGGGGCCCGCCACCCCGGGAGCGTCGCCCCGCATGCTGTCCCTGCTCGCCCAGGCCGACCCCGGCGCGCTGATGCTGGCCAACCTGCTCTCGCCCGTGACGCTGGCGTTCCTGCTGGGCCTGCTGGCCGTGCTGGTGCGCAGCGACTTGCGCTTCCCCGAGGCAGCCACCTCGGCCATGAGCATCTACCTCCTCCTGGCCATCGGCCTCAAGGGCGGGGCCTCGCTGGCGGATGCGCCGCTGGGCCGCCTCGTGCTGCCTGCGCTGGCCACGGTCGGCCTCGGCGTGCTGACGCCCTTCACGGCCTACGGGGCGTTGCGCCGGCTGGGCGGGCTCTCGCGCATCGACGCCGCGGCGGTGGCAGCACACTACGGGTCGGTGTCGGCCGTCACCTTCCTCGCCGCGCTCGCGTACGTGGACGCGCTGGGCTGGCAGGTGGAGGGCTTCTTCCCGGGCCTGGTGGCCCTGCTGGAGGTGCCGGCCATCCTCGTGGCCCTCGCGCTGGCGCACGGGGGACGGCAAGACCGCCCCACGCGCGTCGTCGTCGGCCATGTGCTCAGCGGCAAGAGCGTGCTGCTGCTGCTGGGTGGCATGGCGGTGGGACTGGCGTGCGGCCCGGCGGGCCTCGACCGCGTGGAGCCCTTCTTCGTGGAGCCTTTCCAGGGCGTGCTCATGCTCTTCCTGCTGGACTTGGGCCTCGTGGCCGGCCAGCACCTGCGCCACTTGCGCGAGGCCGGACCGTTCCTGTGCGCCTTCGCACTCGTGGCGCCCGTGCTGCATGGTGCGCTGGGCGTGCTGGCGGGCTCGCTGGCCGGCCTCTCGGTGGGGGGCTGCGCGGTGCTGGGGGCGATGACCGCGAGCGCCTCCTACATCGCGGCCCCCGCGGCCGTGCGCATGGCCCTCCCCGAGGCCAACCCGGCCTACTACCTCACCACCTCGCTGGGCATCACCTTCCCGTTCAACCTCACGCTGGGCATCCCGCTCTACGTCGAGCTGGCCTCGCTGTGGGCTTGAGGCGAGCGGACGGCAGCGCGCGCCCGATGCCTGTCAGCGCAGCTCGACGCTGGCCTTCGTGATCAGGAGCGGCTCGCGCGGCTCGCTGCTGCGCGCACGCGGAGGGGCGGCCACGGCCTCGAAGGCGCGCAGCACGTCCAGCCCGGCCGTGATCTCGCCGAAGGCCGTGTACTGGCGGTCCAGCTCGGGCGTGGGCCGGAAGGTGATGAAGAACTGCGAGCCGTCGCTGTTGGGGCCCATGTTCGCCGTGCTCAGCGTGCCCATCTTGCCGTGCCCCACGCCCGGCTTGAGCTCCAGCGGCAGCTTGAAGCCCGGCCAGCCGCTGCCGTTGCCGCGCGGGCAGCCGCCCTGGGCCATGAAGCCCTGGATCACGCGGTGGAAGCGCAGCCCGTCGTAGAAGCCCAGCCGCGTGAGGTAGACGATCATGCTCACGTGCAGAGGCGCCACCTCGTGCCACAGCCCGAACTCCATCACGCCCTTGGTCGTCTCCAGGCGCCAGGTGACCCGCTGCTTCTCCGGGAAGCCGAACTGGACGGGCGCCGGCAGCGTCTCGCGCCACGCGCCTCCGCCGGGCTTGAGGTGGCGCGCGGCGATGAACTCGTCAGCCTCGGCGATGGGGTTGCCCACGCGCAGCGGCGCCGGCCGGCCGGGGAGCGCGCCGCTGCCGCCGGCCTCAGGCTCCGGCGTGCTGCCACAGCCGGCCAAGCCCAGGACCGTCACCAGCAGCACGGGCACGAGCAACACGGGCACGAAGGACAGGACGCGCGTGTTCAACGCCATGGCAGGCCTCCCGGGGCCCGCGCAGCCTAGCGCGTCGGGCCTGCTCGGCCAGCCCCGGGCCGCCTCGCCCGGCGCCGCAGGCGGCCCCACGGGCAGGACGGCTTACACCAGGCGACGGAAGACCTCCGGCGCGATGTCCAGGCCTGCCTCGACGGCGATGCGCAGGGCCTGTTCGAGCACCGACGCGGCCAGCCGGTCATGGTCGTGGCGCTCGATCATCGCTACCCAGTCGGCGGCTGCTGGCTCGCCGAGCTCCGTGGGGGATGCCGTGCCGGGGTGGCAGCCGTGCTGTTCCGCCACGGCAGCCATCAGTCGCTGCGGGATGGCCCGGTGGGCCAGCCCCAGCGCCAAGCGCTCCGGGACCAGGCGCTCGCCCACATCCTTGAGCTTCACCTGCACCTCCAGCACCGTCTCGGCGTCGAGGGTTGGCTGCGCCCACGCCATGCCGCAGGCCACCTCGACGCGGCAGCCCACCATCTCCAGCAGCTGCACGGCAGCGATCAGTGCGGCCGCGCTGGCGTGCAGGTCGTCGTCGCTGACGCGTGTTCCTCCCGCGAGGTCGGCCAGCAGCCTCACGAAGCGGGGCGGCGGCCCCGGCGGCGCCTCGGACGCAGGGCCCCAGCCCTCCGGCATGCGCAGCCCCTCGGGCTTGGAGTCGGTGCCCGGCAGCGTGACCTGCTGCGGCAGCGGGCACATCGAGGCGGCCCGCGCCGCCTCGCACAGCGCGGGCTGGATTGCTGCCAAGACGGCCGCGATCAGGGGCCGCATGGGCATCGTCTCGCGCCGTGGCAGTGCCAGCGCCTGTGCGAAGGAGGCGGTGCCCAGCACGTGCTCCTCGCCCGGCCTGCGGCAGCCCGTGGCGTCTGCGTGTCCGCCTTGGCTGGCCAGCGTGGCGAGCACGCGGAGGTCGGGGATGCGGATCAACATGGTGGCTGCTCCTGGCGCGCACCAGCGGGACGGTCGCGCGAGGTGCTGGCTGCATCCCCACGAGCCCCTGGTCCTGCGCTGCGGCAGGCTACCACGCGGACCCGACGAGCGACGCCCGCGCAGCCCTTCCATGCGTGTCGGCCGTGCCGACGCCTCGCCCGCGAGCCGACGCAGCGCGGATGACACGGGACCCCAGGTCATGGACGACCCGAGGCCCCGCCTTGGAGGGCGGGGGGTGCGGTCAGCGGGGCGTGAAGTCCACGGTGAAGCGAGCGTCGCACGCCCCGCAGGCGTCGGGCCGCGACAGCGAGGCCCCGCAGGCGGGGCAGTGGCGTGCCCGGGGCATGTTCCCGTGGGATGCCGTGGTGGGGGGGCTGCCCGGGGGGAGGCGCCCCGTGGGGTCCGCCGCGTGGGCGGTCGTCTCACGTGCCGCGGGCGCCATGCGCCTCACCAATGGCACCAGCAGCGTGAGGGCAGCCAGCAGGATGGCGAGCGCTCCCACGATGCGCCAGCCGAGGTCGCCCTCGGCCTCCGTCCAGATCATGCCCAGCACCGACGAGCAGAGCAGGGAGTTGCAGGCGTAGGCTGCAGGCTGAAGCCACGCCTGGCGCGCGGGCGGGGCGGCAAGCGCCAGCAGGCTGGCGTGCGCACCGCAGCAGGCCAGCACGCACAGGCTGCCCAGCGCCTTCCACCAGGCTTCGGCCCGGATGCCCTCCACCCAGACGCTGATGATCCCCAGCACGGCGGCCAGCACCGCGCAGGCGAGCCCGGCGCGCGGCACCCAGGCCAGCCTGCGCCGCTCCACGGCCGGCACGCAGGCCATGCCCAGCACGCTGGCGCCCGAGAGGCATAGCGTCGTGGCCAGGATGCGGCCCTCGGTGGCGCCCA
The DNA here is from genome assembly GCA_964228555.1 of Planctomycetota bacterium. Classification (GTDB taxonomy): domain Bacteria; phylum Planctomycetota; class PLA2; order PLA2; family JAEUHO01; genus CAXQZU01. Next base: position 224 of record CAXQZU010000027.1, on the reverse strand, counting down.
TCTCGCCGGCCGACAGCAGGATCACCACGCCCACGACCGCGCTGGCCGTGATGGACGCCAGGCACAGGCGCAGGGCGATGCGGCGCATGGGACCCTGTTCTACATGGGCGGCCTCTGTTCCCTCGCGGCCGCGCCTCAGGCGGCGTCCGGCTGGGCTGCCGTGTCGTCCGGGGGCGGGGTCGAGGGCGTGGCCGGCGGAGAGACAGGCAGGCAGCTGATCACGT
>CAXQZU010000026.1:0-46708 GCA_964228555.1 Planctomycetota bacterium | reverse complement strand
GCTTCCCCCGGCGCGCAGGGTGGGAGGACGGCAGCGCCCCCGCGCGCCTCCGGCAGCAGCGACAGCGGCTCGCGTTGGCTGGGCGCCCAGCCCCTGGGCGCGCTGGTCGTGGAGACGCCGCCGCGCGCGGGAGCCGCCCGGCCAGCCCGGGCCGCGCGCAGCCTGCCCGCACCGGAGGTTGCGCCCGGGCTCCCCGCGGCCCCGCCCGAGACCGTGACCCCTGGCCAGCCAGCGCCCGACGCCCTGCCGTTGCCCGTGCGCTACGTGCAGCTGCCCGAAGGCGCGGCCGACCCGGCCGCCGCACCCGACGAGTCGGCCAGCCTCGGCGCGCCGCCGGCCGGGGCCCTGCCCCGTGGGCCGCTGCCACCGCCCATCGTCCCGGAGCGCTGAGCGACCGAAGGCCCACGCGCATGCCTCGCCGCCGAGGGAGTAGCGTAGGCGTGCTGCCCTGCCACGCACCTCCACGGACGCCCGCCCATGGCCTGCAGGTCCCCGCTCGCGCGCGCCCGTCGACGTGGCTTGCCTGGCCGCCTGCACCGCGCCCGGGCCCGCCTGCCGGAGCGCGCCCCGGGTGTACGCCGGTGCGCCGCGCTGGCGACAACGCTGCTCTTGCTGCTGGCCGGCTGCGGCGGGCCCGGACGCCTCGAGTCCGACCAGCGCGCGCTGGACTTCGGGCTCGTCGTGAAAGGCCAGGCCGTCGAGCGCAGCGTGCGCATCACCAACGGCAGCCGGCGGGCCGTGATGCTCACCGCGGCCAAGCCCTCGTGCACCTGCCTCGTGGTGGACGATTCCTTCCAGCGCTCGCTGCAGCCGGGCGAGTCCACCACCCTGCGCGTGCGCCTCGAGTCGTGGGTGGTGCCCGCCCAGAAGTTCACGGGCAAGTACCTCGACGTGCGCAGCGACGACACCGAGGTGCAGGCGCTGCTCGTGGCCCTGCACGGCGAGATCGTGGACCGCCTCACGGTGACCCCGGCGCAGGTACGCGTGGGCCCGGACGACGCCGCCGGGCGGGGCGAGCCGCGTCGCGTGCGACTGCGCACGCCACCCGGCTGCAAGGCCGAGGTGCAGGAGGCGCTCCTCTCGCGACCGGAACTGGTCGCGCTCACGCCCGAGCCTGCGGAGGGCGGACTCGACCTGCTGCTGCGCATGCAGCCGGGACCCGCGCTGCGCGGGCTGGTGGACGTCACCTTGCGCCTCAAGGTGCGCGTGAGCGGCTGCGACCTGCCGCCCGAGACCTCGACGCACGAGGTGCGCATCACGGGGGCGTTCTAGCCATGGGCCGCGCCGCACGCGTGGGCCTGCTGCTGCTGGCGCTGGCCTCGGCGGGCGCGGCGGCGTGGGTGCTGCTGGGACAGGATGCGGGGCCGCAGGACCTGCTGGACGGCAGCCGCGACGAGCCGGGCACGGCCGGCGGGCCCGACGCCAGCGCCTCGGGTGCGGCGGGCGGCCCGGCGCTGCTGCCCGGCGAGGCACGACCCCGCCCCGCCACGCCCGGCGGCAGCCCGTCCGGGGGCCCAGCCACGCCGCCCTGCAAGCCCGAGGAGGGGGTCTCGGGCGTGGTGCTGGACGGCCGGCGCACGCCCATCGCCGAGGCGCGGGTCATGCTCTTCCCTGCGGCGCGAGCGTGGTGGCCGCTGCCTGATCGCACGCCCCTGGCCGAGGGGCGCAGCGCCGCCGACGGCACCTTCCTCGTGGGACCCGCACCGGCCGGGCCGCTGCGCGTACGGGCGGAGGCCAAGGGCATGGCCCCCGCCATCGTGGTGGTGCCGGCCCGCGGCGGGCGCATCGAGGTGATCCTCGACGCCGGGGGCGCCCTGGCGATCACGGTGGTGGACGAGGCTGGCGCACGCGTGCCCGGCGCCACCGTGCAGCACATCGCCCAGGCGTGGGCCGTGGTGGCGCCGGTGGTCGAGGCCACCACGGGCGAGGACGGCGTGGCGCGCCTGGCCGACGTGGGCACGGGCAGCGCGCAGGTGGTGGTGGTGAAGGCGGGCAAGGGCATGGTGCGCCTGCCCGAGGTGAGCGTGGCGCCGGGCAAGCTCACCGAGGCCACGGTGGTGCTGCAGGGTGGCTTCTCGATCACCGGTCGCGTGCTGGATGGCGAGTTGCAACGCCCCGTGCCCGGCGCGGCGGTCGCCATCGCCTATCCCTTCCTGGCCGCAATCTCGGGCGCGCAGGCGGTGCGCACCGATGCGGAGGGCCGCTACACGCTGCCGGTGATCGTGCCAGTGGGCGAGCAGTTCGAGCTGGGCGTGGCCCACCAGGACTACGCCTCGCGCACGGTGTGGCTGAACTTCAACGAGTCCCGGCCGCGGGTCATGCAGCACGACATCGTGCTGGCCAAGGCCATGCACCCGATCGTGGGGCGCGTGCAGGGGCGCGACGGCAACTCCGTGGCAGGCGCCACCGTCACCTACGGAGGGGCGGGCCCGCACATGGAGGCACCGCGCACCACCAGCGATGGCGAGGGCCGCTTCGAGCTGCCGCCCACGCCATGGCAGGAGGCAGGCCGGGCATGGGTGGTGGCCGTGCACCCGCGCGAGGGCACGGGCCACGCGACGGGCGCGCTCGTCGCGCAGCGCGAGCCGCGACCCAAGGAGGTGGTGCTGCGGCTGGGCGGCCAGGGCCAGGTGGCCGGCACGGTGGCCGATGCCTCGGGCCAGCCGGTGGCAGGCGCCACGGTGGTGCTGTCGCCGGACTGGAACGCGATGCGCCGGGCCACGCGCGAGGGGCGGGATGCCCGGCGCGCCAACCAGCAGGACATCCAGGTGCTGCAGGAGCCGCTCGCGCAGGAGCGACTCTCCGCCGTGAGCGATGCCACCGGGGCCTTCCTGCTGGAGGCCGTGCCGCAAGGCGTGTTCCTCTGCGCCGCCACGTGGGGTGCGCTCACGGGCACCTCCGAGGCCTCCGTGAGCGTGCTGCCCGGCGAGACTGCCCGTACGCGAATCGTGCTCTCCGACGGTGCACGCATCAGCGGCATGGTGCGCGACGAGGCCGGGCAGCCCATCGCCGGGGCGCAGGTGTGGGGACAGGCCATCCCCCCGCAGGGCTCTCGCAGCCAGGCGCATGCGCGCACGCAGGCCGACGGCCGCTTCGAGCTGCGCGTGTCCGGGCAGGGCACGTGGGAGCTGCAGGCGCACGCGGCTGGCCATGCCGTCGCCCAGCAGGTGCGCGCCGAGGTCGGTGCGCAGGACGTGGCCATCAGCCTGCGCCTGCTGGCCTGGCTCGAGGGCGAGGTGCTGCTGGACGAGCGCCCCTACGCCGGCACCTTCCATGTCAGCGTGGCCCGCCAGGCCACGGACAAGCAACCCAACGAGGGCATGTGGAACGGCGACGAGGGCCAGACCTTCAACCATCCCGAGGGCCGCTTCACCTGCCGCGGCCTGGACACGGGGGAGTACCGCATCGGGGCCACCACCAGCGATGGGCTCGTGACCGCCGAGGACACGGTCGTGCGCGTGACCGCGGGCCAGGCGGCAGGCCCGGTGCAGTTGCGTCTCGAGCCGGGGGCCACGCTGCGCGTGCTGGGCGAGACCTCCTCCGGGGCGCCGCTGCGCGAGGCGTGGGTGTGGGCCGGCCCGGTGGCCGGGCAGGGACGCGGGGCAGCCTCCGGGGGCGCCACCGACGAGCGCGGCGAGGCCTTCCTGCGCGGGCTGGGCAGCGGCACCTACCGGGTGACGGTGAACACCAACATGGGTGACAGCTGGACCGAGACCGTGGACCTCGCGCGCGGGCGCGAGGCCACGCTGCGCACGGTCGAGCGCGTGCCGGGCCGCGTGCGCGTGCTGGTGCTGGACGCGGCGGGCTCTCCGGTGGCCAAGACGCGCCCCGTGCTGCTGGGCGACCAGGGCGAGGTGCAGCCCAACTGGCAGCGCATGCAGCAGGAGGGACTGGTGGACCCGCGCGTCCAGGACTCCTGGCAGCGCGTGACGGTCACCGACGAATCGGGCACGCTGCTGCGCCATCACGTGCCGCCCGGTCGCTACCGGCTGGCGATCTACCTCGGGGGCACGGAGCTGCCCAGCGAGCCGGTCACGGTGGAGGTGGCCGCCGGGGCCACCAGCGAGGTGACCGTGCGGCTCAAGGGCGGCGGCTAGCCCCCGGGCCGGCTGGGGCCCGCCTTGGCAGGCCGCCGCGCGCAGGCGAGGCTCCCCGCATGGAGCTCCACCAGCTCGAGACCTTCCGCGAGGTCGTGCGCCAGGGCTCGTTCATGGCTGCAGCGCGCGCGCTGCACATGTCGCAGCCGGCCGTGAGCGCGCACGTGAAGGCGCTGGAGCAGGCGCTGGGCGCGCGGCTGCTGGAGCGCGACGGCCGGGGCGTGCGGCTCACGACGCAGGGCGGGCTGGTGCTCGAGGCGGCCGAGGCTGCCCTGGGCGCGGTGGACGAGCTGCGCCGTCGCGTGCGCGAGAGCCTCGACCCCGAGCGGGCTCGCGTGGTGCTGGCGTGCGGCGACACGGTGGCCCTGCACCTGCTGCCACGCGTGATCACCGGCTTCCGGGCCGCGCACCCGCGGGCCGAGGTGGCCGTGCAGAACCACGGCAGCCGCACCATCCTCGATCTCGTGCTGTCGCGCGAGGCCGACCTTGGCATCGTGACACGCCCGCCGCGCATGGACGCCGCGCTGTGGTCCCGCACGCTGGTGCGGGATCCCTTCGTGCTGGCCCTGCCCCGCGGGCATCGCCTCGCGCGCGGCGTGCGCTCGCTGCGGGAGCTGGACGGCGAGCCGGCGGTGCTGCTGGCCCGCTCCACCGAGACGCGCGGCCTCGTGGACCGCGGGCTGGAGGCCGCAGGCGTGCGGCTCGGGGTCGCGCTCGAGTCGCTCAACCTCGAGGTCGTGAAGGCCTACGTGGCCAGCGGGCTGGGCCTGTCCATCGTGCCCGAGCTGGCCATCACGGAGGCCGACCGCCAGCGCCTTGCGGTGCTGCCGCTGCCGGCCGGGCTGGCGCCCCGGCGCATCAGCGTGGTGCGGCGCAAGGATCGTGCGCCCGGGGCCCTCGTCACCACGCTGCTGGCCCTGATGGCACGCGAGTTCCGCGGCGCCGACGAGTCCTAGGCCCCGCCGGCAGGCGCCGCAACAGGCGGCGGGCCGCCCTCCGCCGGCAGGGCGAAACCGGACAGGCCGCCCCCGCGTCGTACCCTGCATGCCCTGTTGCCTGCTGGACGACCCCCCGGAGAGCCGCGCGAGCCCCATGGCGAATGACGTCCCCGAGGCCCTCGCGCCGGCCACGCTGCTCGAGCGCTACGGCGAGCGCATCTACGGGCTGGCACGCCGCCTGACCGGCAACGATGTCGACGCCGAGGACGTGCTGCAGGCCACGCTGGTGAAGGTGCTGGAGCGCGCTCGCGACTTCCGCGGCGAGAGCGATCCCTTCGGCTGGATCTACCGCATCACGCTCAACGAGGCGCGCGAGGTGTTCCGCCGGCGCGCCCGCCGGCCGGCCGTGAGCCTCGATGCCCTGCCGATGGAGGTGGAAGACGACGGCCACTTCGCCACGGCCTTCCGCACGCTGCCCACCCCGCCCGACAGCGGCCCCATCACCGACGAGGTGAAGCGCTGCGTGCGCGAGGCCATCGAGGAGCTGCCCGACGGCTACCGCGAGACGGTGGTGCTGGTGGACCTGGAAGGCCTGGGCTACGCCGAGGCGGCCCAGCTGCTCGACCTGCACATCAACGCCTTCAAGACGCGACTGCACCGGGCCCGGCTGCACCTGCGCAACCGGCTCCAGGACTTCTGGGACGCACGCCAGGGGCGCAAGCCCCGCCACCGTTGAGGACCCGCGCATGACGACGCCCACCAACCCTGACCCGACCTGCGAGAACGTGGGCGAGCGCCTGCTCGAGTTCCGCGACGGCTCGTTGCCTCCGGCCGAGCACGAGTGGCTGCGCCAGCACCTGCATGCCTGCCCCAACTGCCTGACGCTGCTGGATTCCTACGACCAAGCCGTGGAGGTCGTGCAGCGACTGCAGCCCGTGGACATCCCGGAGGGGATGATGGAGCGCGTGCGCCTGCGCCTCGAGGGACGCGGCGGTGGCCGTGGCGGCGGCGCTGGCCCCGCCTAGCGCGGCTGCGCCCGGGGCGCATCACCCCGGCGCGGCGTGGGCCGCGGGCCCCCGGCGGGGGATGATGCGGGCATGAAGATCCTCATCACGGGTGCCGGCGGACAGGTCGGCACGGACCTCATCCCCCTGCTGGTGGCGCGCGGCGACCGGGTCACCGTGCTGGACCTCTCCGCGCGCCCGAAGGATTGCCCCGAGCAGGTGGCCTGGCTGCGCGGCGACATCACCGTGGCCGGCGAGGTGTACGACGCGGTGAAGCAGTCGGCGCCCGATCGCATCCTGCACCTGGCCGCCATCCTCTCCGCCACGGGCGAGCGCGTGCCGCACAAGGCGTGGGCCGTGAACATGGAGGGCACCTGCCACGTGCTGGAGGCGGCGCGCCTCTTCGGCGTCAAGCAGGTCTTCTTCACCAGCACCATCGCCGCCTTCGGCCCGGGCCTGCCCGACCCCGTGGGCAACGACGTCTCGATGCGCCCCACCACGATGTACGGCGTCACCAAGGTGGCGGGCGAGCTGCTGGGCGAGTGGTACCAGAAGGCCCACGGGCTGGACTTCCGCGGCGTTCGCTTCCCCGGCCTCATCAACGCGGGCATCCCCGGCGGCGGCACCACGGACTACGCGCTGTACATGTTCATCGACGGCCTGCGCAAGGGCGCCTACGAGTGCTTCGTCTCCGCCGGCTCGCGCGTGCCCTTCATGTACATGCCCGACGCCCTGCGCGCGGTGATCGAGCTGATGGACGCGCCCAAGGCGAGGCTCACGCGCTGCATCTACAACATCGCGGCGATGAGCCCCACCGCCGAGGAGATCGCCGCCGAGGTGCGCCGCACCATCCCCGCGGCGCGCATCACCTTCAAGAGCGACCCCCGCCGGCAGGCCATCCTCGACTCGTGGCCCAAGGTGCTGGACGACAGCCTTGCCCGCCGCGACTGGGGCTGGAAGCACGAGTACGACCTGCGCGCGATGGTGGACGACCTCCTGCCGCGCATGCGCCACCTCGTGGCCACCCACGACATCCCGGTGCACGCCTAGGGGCGCGCCCGCGCCCCGCGCTGGGCCGCGCAGGGCCGCGACGCGCGGCTAGCGCCCGAGGAACAGCCAGGCGCTGACCAGCGCCAGGAAGGCGGCGAAGCAGCGGCGGATCACGAGCGGGGGCAGCACGCCGGCCAGGTGCGCCCCCAGCAGCGCGCCCACCACGGCCCCTGCGGCGCACAGCGCGGCCAGCCGCCAGTCCACGTGGCCCTGCAGGCCGCGGCGCCAGAGCGCCACGGCCATCGTGGGCACGATCACGGCGATCGAGGTGCCCGTGGCCATGCGGATGTCCAGGCCCGCCAGCGCCATCAACGCAGGCACCACGATCACGCCGCCGCCCACGCCCACCAGCGCGCCCAGCCCGCCGGCCACGAAGCCCACGCCCATCAGGGCAGGAACCAGCCACCACGCCATGCCCACCTCCCGTGGCGGGCTAGCGCCCGCCCTGCTGCCCCACCTGCTGCCGTGCCTGCCACAGCGCCAGCGCCGCCTCGAGGCGACGGGCGAACACCTGCGGGGCCTCGAAGCACTCCAGCCGTGCCGTGCGGCAGGCCTCGCGCGGGCTGCGCGCCACCGCGTCCAGCGGGTGCCCCTCTGCATCCAGCAGCAGCAGCAGGGGCAGGCCGCGGCCGGCGCAGCGCTCGTAGTCGTCCGCCGTGAGGAAGTCGTAGTTGAGGCGCACGCAGGCAAAGCGAGCCATCAGGCTGGACACCTCGGCATCGAGGAAGGTGTGCAGGTCCAGGCGCTTGCACCAGCGACACCAGTCGGACTCGAAGAACGCGAGCACCGGCCGCTGCTCCTGGCGCGCTTGCTCCAGCGGGCCGGCCAGCGCGGTGGCGAAGCGCCACGCGGGCTCGGCCGGCGCGCGAGGTCGCGTGACGTCGAGGCCGTTGGCAGCCCGCAGGTCGGCGGCCTCGGCCTCCAGGCGTGCCGCCCACGCGCGCTGGCTGCGCAGGTGCCGACGGGCCATCACCTCGTCCACCCGGGCCTGCGGATCCACGACCAGCTGCACCGTGCCGTCGGCCTCCAGCGCGCTCACGCGCCAGCCGGCACCGGCCACGAAGATGGGATCGTCGCCCGCGGACATGGTCTCGGAGGCCAGCTCCTGCACGCGGGCGAGGCGCTCCACCGGGCCCAGCCACCACAGGTCGTCCGCCGAGTCCAGCGCGCCGTCCAGGTCGCCATCGAGCAGGAACAGCGCCAGCGTGCGGCCGCCGGCGTTCACCGTGCCGCGCAGCGCGCCGGGCGGCGAGAGCGTGCCCTCGATGCGCTCCGGGCGCTCCTCGGCCTGCAGCACGAGGTCGCCCGAGAGCATGGGCACGCTCACGCGCCAGGCCGACTCCTCCGCGGCGGCCTCCACGCGCTGGCCGACGAAGGCCTCGGCCAGGGCATCGAGGCGCCGGTCGCCATCGAGGTCCACGTGCACCGTGGCGCCCGCCGTGGCACCGCGACCCGTGAAGGCCACGCCCACCAGCACGTCCCGGCCCGACATGCGCAGCCGGGCGAGCAGGTCGGCCGTGCCGCCCCCCGGCAGCAGCACGCCGCCGGGCGGCGGCAGCTCCGGCGGCAGCACGCGCCGCACGCCGCCCCGGTCGAGCACGGCGATGCGGCGCGCGCGCGCAGCCCGCTCCACCTCCAGCACGCCGGGCACGCCGCCCACGGTGAGCTCGGCGCTCCAGCGCTGGCCGCGCTCGCTGGCGTAGGTGGCCACGCGTCGCTGCTCGCCGGCGCTGTCGAAGGCGCCGTCACCGTCCTGGTCCACGCACAGCAAGGGGATGCGCAGGCTGCCCGGCGGCGGCGCATAGAGCGCCACCAGCACGTCGCGGCGTGCCCAGCGCACGCGACCGAAGGCGCCGTCATCACGCTCGAGGCCCTTGGCCAGGCCCGCAGCGGCCGCATCGCCCAGGCGCAGCGCCAGGGCCCGGCCCGCCGGCATGCGGTCCAGCGGGTCCTCGGGACGGGGCTGGAAGCCCGCGTAGGCACGGAACTGGGTGGCCACCGACAGCAGGGGCCGGGGGGGCGGGGCCTGCGGCTCCTCGTCGGCACCGGCCGGTGCGGGCAGGCAGGCCAGCGTGGCCATCGCGGCCAGCAGCAGGCCACGCAGGGACCACGGGACAGGAAAGCGCACGCGAAGGCTCCGGCGGAGGGTCCACCTTACGCCAGCCCGTGCGGGCTGCGGCCCGATGGCCGGGCCCCGGGCAAGCCCGACCCGCTGGTCTGACAAGGGCCTACGGTGGCCCCCACCCGTGCCGGGCCGGCGGCCGGCACCGCCCGTCGCGCCCCTCGCTCCCGCGCCTTGGCTTGGCTCCCGCCCCCCGCGGGCCTACCTTCGGTCGCTTCCCCCCGTTGCGGCCGCGCCTTGCGCCCGGCCCCATCCCGACGTCCCGGAGCCTCTCGCACTGCCATGGGTCGCTACACCGGTCCGAAGCTGAAGAAGTCCAAGCGCGTCCGCGCGCCGATCTCCGACACGACCAAGCACATGAAGGCGGAGCTGGAGAACGGCCCGGGCGTGCATGGCGCGCGCCGCCGCGGCAAGACGACCATCTACGGCGACCGCCTGCGCGAGAAGCAGAAGCTGGCGTTCTTCTACAGCATCGGCGACCGCCAGTTCCGCCGCTACATGGCCGAGGCCACGCGCACCAAGACCAACACCGGCCAGAAGCTCAACGAGCTGCTGGAGCGCCGCCTGGACAACGTGCTGCGCCGCGCGGCGCTCGCGCGCACGATCTGGCAGGCCCGCCAGATGGTGGTGCACGGGCACGTGAACGTGAACGGCCACCGCGTGGACCGTCCGTCGTGCCAGGTCAAGCCCGGCGACGTGATCGCCTTCCGTCCCAAGAAGAAGGACGTGATGAAGGCCATGGCCGAGACGGCCGACCAGAACTCGATCGTGCCCTCGTGGATCGAGGTCAACCGCGACGAGTGCACGATCAAGGTGCTGCGCCTGCCGACGCCGGACGAGATCTTCCGTCCCTTCGAGGCCAACATGCAGCTGGTGGTCGAGTTCTGAGCCACCCGCGCGCCCTGCGTGGCGCGCGCCACCGGCCCGGCGCCCGGCGCCAGGGCCTGCTCGCCGCACGATGAGCTCCACCGTCACGGTGACCGCACGCTGCGCCTCCTGCCAGCGCATCCTGGCGACGTGGCACGGCGTGCCCCGCGGCCCCGACGGGCGCTCGCGGCTGGCCGCCACGTCGGCTGACCTGCTGGCGTGGCACAAGGGCGTGGTGCCGACCTGCAAGGCGGCCGCCGTCCACTTCAGCGACCGCGCCGAGCCGAGGTAGGGCAGGGGCGCGCGCCGGTCGCGGGCTGGGTTGGATCGCGGGAGCAGGGTGGGGCGAGCGAGGGGCAGGCCGCGGCGCGCGAGGAGACGACGCGCTCAGCGGGGCGTGATGGGCGCCGTGGAGGGCGAGTCAGCAGGGGCAGCGGGCGCGGGGAGGAGGCGGGCGCCGGCCACGCGCAGGCGCACGGCGTACAGGGAGGTGCGGGCGGTGATGAAGAGGGTCTGGCCGTCGGCGTCGCCGAAGCAGAGGTTGGCGGGCGGCTCGGGCACGGCGATGCGCTCGCGCAGCGTGCCATCGGGGCGCCAGACCACGACGGCGCGGTCGGTGGTGTAGAGGTGGCCTTGCACGTCCACCTTCATGCCGTCGCTGCGGGCGGGGATCGAGAGCAGGCGCTCGCCCAGCGCCCCGTCCCCGCCGACGCGGTAGGCATGGATGGCCGGAGGCGTGCGGCGCAGCGCCGGGTCGGGATGCCGCTCGAGGCCGCCGGTGTCGGCCACCCACAGGCGCGTGCCGTCGGGCGCGAACGCGATGCCGTTGGGCATGGCCAGGTCGGTGATCACCGCCTCCAGCCGGGCAGGCTGCGCTGGCTGCCCTGCGCGCGCAGGCGCGGGCGGCCGCCAGCGGAACACGAAGTGGCCGGGCAGCTCGTGCGGTTCCTTGAGGCCCCAGGGCGGGTCGGTGAACCAGATGCTCCCGTCGTCGGCCAGCGCCAGGTCGTTGGGCGAGTTCAGGCGCCGTCCCTCGTGGCGCCCGGCCAGCTCCTCCACCTCGCCGGTGGCCTGCATGCCGCCCGCACGCGTGCGCACGAGGTTGCGCGCGCCGTGCTGGCAGGTGAGCAGCCGTCCCTCGCGGTCGAAGGCGTTGCCGTTGGGCTGCGCGGCCTCGCGCAGCACGCGCAGCCCGTCCTTGGCATCCCACTGCATCAGGCGCCCGGCGGGGATGTCGCTGAAGATCACGCGCCGGTGCACGGGATCCCACACCGGCCCCTCGGTGAAGCCCATGCCCGAGGCCAGCGTGATCACCTCGTGGCCCTCCTCCACCAGCGAAGGCTCCACCACCGCAGGGCCAGCCGCAGGTGGCTCGGCACGCACGAGGCTCGCCAGCCCCAGCAGGGCCAGCCCGGCCCCCATCCACCATGCGCGCGCGGCCATGTCAGCGCTCCCCCGCCTGCAGGTGCTGGCGCATCCAGGCCAGCGAACGCCGGTGCACGTCCAGCTGCGCGTCGCCCAGGCCGTGGCCGCGGTTGGCGTACAGCTGCCACGCAAAGCCCGTGCGGCGCGCAGCGAGCAACGCCTCCACCAGCCGCAGCGTGTTGAGCGGGTGCACGTTGTCGTCAGAGAGGCCGTGCAGCAGCAGCAGGCGGCAGGGCGTGCCGGCCTGCGCCGGCTGGCGCGCCAGCAGCAGCTGGCTGGTGGCGTCGTAGGCCGCGGCCTGCTCGGCCGGCAGGCCCATGTAGCGCTCGGTGTAGATGGTGTCGTAGAGCCGCCAGTCGGTGACGGGCGCGATGCCCACCGCGCAGCGGAACACGTCGGGCCGGCGCAGCAGCGCGTCGCAGGCCAGCGTGCCGCCGTAGGACCAGCCCCAGATGCCCACGCGTGCGGCGTCCAGCCACGCGTCGCGGGCGCAGAGGTCGGCCAGCACCTCGGGCAGGCCCGCGTGCTCCACGTCGCCCAGCCGCCCGCGCAGCAGCCGCTCGTGCGCGGCGCCCTGCCCGCCCGTGCCACGCCCGTCCACGTGCAGCACGGCGAAGCCCTCGTGCACCAGCAGCAGCGGCCACAGCCCGCCGAAGCGGTCCTCCACCGTGCGCGAGCCCGGCCCGCCGTAGACCAGCAGCACCAGCGGGATGCGCCCGCTGCGCTTGCGCGGCGCCAGCAGCCGCCACGGCACCGTCACGCCATCGCCCAGCACGGTCTCGCCCTGCTCCACCACGGGCTGCACCAGCGCATCCCACGCCGGCGTGCGCGCATCGCCCAGCTGGCGCGGCTCGCCACCGCCCACGAGGTCCACGAGGTGCAGGCGCGGCGGGGCGAGGAAGCGGCTGCTGCGCTGCAGCAGCCAGCGGCCGCCGGCATCCACCTCGCCGGCCACGTCCAGGCCCTGCGCCGGCACCACGCCCTCGAGCGCCGCACCCGGCGCCAGCCCCACGCGCCACAGCGCGCGCTGGCGCGCGCCGCGCACGTGGCCCGAGGCCAGCACGCGGCCCTGCGCAGCGTCCACGTGCAGCAGCCCGCCCAGCTCCACCTCGCCCGCGCCCAGGCTGCGGCGCTCCAGCACGCGCGTGGCCGCGGCGTCCAGCACGAGCAGCTGCCAGCGCTCCACGCCGGCCTCGAGGCTGCGCCACAGCAGGCGCGTGCCGTCCACGAAGCGCGGCGCCGGCGGCGGCTCGTGCCAGTGCGCGTCCACGTCCTCCAGCAGCACGTGGCCCGGGCCGCCCTGCGGGTCGAACGACTGCAGGCGCACGCGCCGCTGCGCCCGGTCCAGCGTCACGGCCAGCACGCGCGCACCGTCGGGCGTCCACGCCACGCGCGCGAGGTACTCGTCCTGAAGCGGCAGCTCCACCGGGGCTGCGCGCGGGCCCTGCGCCGTGCCCACGGACACCACCCACAGGCGCGCCACGGGATTGCGCTCGCCGGCGCGCGGGTAGGGCATGGGCTCGCTGGCACCGCGCGCGTCGAGCGCATCGGGCACGGCGTAGGTGGGCACGCCACGCTGGTCGAGCGTGAGCACGGCCAGCCGCTGGCCGTCGGGCGCGCCCCACGCGGCGTGGTCGATGCCCAGTTCCTCGGGGCACAGCCAGTCCAGCGTGCCGGTGAGCACCTGCGGGTCGCTGCCCAGCAGCACGCGCCAGGCCGGCCCGCCCGCGGTGGGCACCACCCACAGGTCGTTGCCGGCCTCGAAGGAGAGGTGCGCAGCGCCGGGCAGCACCTGCACGTCGCTGCGCACGCTGCCGCCCTCGGTCAGGCGGCGGACCGCGCCCGTGGCGAGGTCCACCCACACGCGCTCGCCCTTGACCAGCGCCGCCAGCCCGCGCCCGTCGGCCGCCCACAGCAGGCGCGCCGGCCCGCCGCGGCCCAGCCCGCGCTCGCCCGCGCCTGCGGGACCGGCCACCGTGGCCTCCAGCGCCGTGAGGTCGCACAGCACCGTCTCGGCCATCGTCGCCGGCTCGGCCGCCAGCAGCAGGTCGCGCTCCTCGCGCCGCACCACGCGCACCAGCTGCGCGTGGCCCGGCCGCCACGACCAGTCCGGCAGCGGCGCCGTCAGCGCCGGGCCCCCGAACAGCCGCTCCACCGACAGCCGCGGCTCGGGCGCCGCCGCCGGGGCGGGCGGTTGCGCCTGCGGCCCGTCGGCCTGCAGGCCGCGCGCCGCCGAGGCCGGCCACGCCAGCAGCAGCGCCACGAGCCCCGCGCGAGCGAGCCTGCGGTGGCGAGGTGCAGCCGTGCGCATGCGCGCAGCCTACGCGCACCCGCAGCAGCCCGGCACGCGAGGTAGCCTCATGCGTGGCCGCATGCCCCGCCCGCCCCGCCGACCCGCCTCCGATCCGCCGCCGGGCGCCGGCCCGGGCCGGCCCGCGCCGCCGCCCGAGGGCCTGCCGGTGCGCCTCGTCGAGCCCACGCGTCCCTCGCCCTTCCTTGCGGGCCGCGACACGGTCTTCGCGCGCCTGGCCGGCGACGGCCTCGCCGCGCTCGACCTGCACGACGGTGACCACGTCGTGCTCGCGCGCCGCCGCGAGGTGGAGCACGGCGACATCGCCGCCATCGTGGACCTCGACGGGCAGGTCACGCTCTGGAAGGCCTACCCCGAGGAGGGCGCGCTGCGCCTCGCCACCGGCCGTCCCGGCCACGAGCGCCGCCTCGCGCCCCCGCCCCCCATCCACGGCGTGGTGGTGGCGGTGCTGCGCAAGGACGCCTAGCGCTCAGCCCAGCAACGGGCGCACCGCCGACCAGGCCAGCGCCAGCAGCGTGGGCAGCACGAGGCCGGGGGCCAGCTGCGCGAGCGTGGCGGGCTCGAGGCCGCCCTGCCCGTCGGGCACGGGCTCCACGGGCAGGGTGTCCCACAGCAGCAGGCCGGTGCCGTCGGGATCGTAGAGCACGCGCCGGGTGGTGCCGTCGGCGACAAGGTCCGCGCGGTGCGTGCGCACCTCGGCCTCGCGCGGCTGGCCGCGCGCGTCCACGAAGCGGAAGGTGAGCACCTCGACGGGCTGGCGGTTGATGCGCTGGCTCGTGGGCCGGCGCGCCACGCAGGTGGCCTGCGCCTCCCGCCCGAAGCGCAGCAGCCGGCCACGGCGCAGGCCGCCGCGCAGCGCCGCCAGCAGCAGCAGCACGCCCGTGGCAGGCAGCACCAGCACCAGGCGCACCATGCCCGGCATCGGGGCGCTGCGCATGCCCACCAGCCGGGCCTGCGGCGGCTCGCCGGGGATCCACTCCACCGGCAGCACGTCGCCCGGCGACAGGGCGCGGCCCTCGATGAAGGAGCGGCCCGCATGCACGGGCGCGCGGGCCGGCCACTCGAAGCGCACCTCGACCACGGGCTGCGACTGCACCTTGGTATGCGTGCCGAGCACCTCGGTCACGCGCGCCTCGTCGCGCGCAGCCCCCACGAAGGGGTCATCCCACGGCTCGGAGAGCTGCACGAAGACCAGCACCATGGCGCCGCCCAGGCCCAGCACCAGCCAGCCCACCAGCGCGAGGCCCCCGCGCAACACCAGCGCCAGGCGCAGCGACCCCGGCACGCGGCGCGGCGGCGGCGGCAACGCGGACGAGGCGGCAGCAGCCATCGGCGCAGTCTAGGAGCCGGGCCCGCACCAGGCCCCCGGGGGAGGGTGGACGGCGGTCCTCGAACGCCATGCGGAGGCCATTTATGGCCTTGGAAGGCCTCCAAGCGACTGGGTGGGAGCGACCGCCCCCGTGCGTGTTCGTATCTTGTTTGTATGCTGGCAGGCATGCGGGGCCAAGACCCGCGGCCCCTGACGGTCCCCACCATGACCTCGCTTCCGCTCCCCACCCCGCCCTTCCCGCCGCCCCCGCAGGCGGCCCCGGACGCCGCCCCCAGCCGGGAGGCCGCCGCGCGCGCGGCGCGGGCATGGCAGGTGGACCTCGACGAGCCGTTGCCCGGGCCGTCGCCGCGCGTGCGCCGCACGCTGGCGCTGGTGGACCTCGACGCCTTCTTCGTGGCCGTGGAGCGACGCCGCGACCCCGGGCTGGAGGGCCGGCCGGTGGTGGTGGGCGGCCTGCCCGGCGAGCGCGGCGTGGTGGCCTGCGCCTCCTACGAGGCGCGCGCGCATGGCGTGCACGCCGCCCTGCCGCTGGTGCACGCCGCCGAGCGCCTGCCCGCGCGCTGCCCGCGCTGCGTGCGTGCGCAGGCGCGCGCCGACGGTGCCCCCACCGAGCCCTGCCCGCGCCACTGTCCCGTGTTCCTGCACGGTGACCACGCGGCCTACGCCGAGGCCTCGCGCGCGGTGATGGAGGTGCTCGAGCGCTTCACGCCGGCCGTCGAGCCGGTGTCGCTCGACGAGGCCTACCTCGACCTCACCGGGCTGGAGCTGCACCACCGCTCGTGGATGGAGGCGGCGCGCGCGCTGCGCCATGCGGTGGCCACAGCCACCGGGCTGTCGCTGAGCGTGGGCATCGGCGGCACGCGCAGCGTGGCGAAGGTGGCCGCCTCGCTGGCCAAGCCGGCTGGCGTGCTGGCGGTACGGCCGGGCGAGGAACGCGCCTTCCTGGCCGCGCTGCCGCTGGACCACCTGCCGGGCGTGGGCGCCAAGACGCTGGCCCAGCTCGAGCGCTTCCAGCTGCGCAGCATCGGCGACCTGGCCGCCATGCCCGACGACCTGCTGGTGGCCACCTTCGGGCGCCACGGCGCCGCGCTGGCACGGCACGCGCGCGGCGAGGACGACGGGCGCGAGGTGGGCGAGCACGAGCCGGCCACGCGCTCGCTGTCGCGCGAGACCTCCTTCCAGGAAGACACCGACGACCGCCAGCTGGTGGACGCCACGCTCTCGCTGCTGGCGCAGCGCGCGGCGCGCGCCATGCGGGCCGAGGGCCTGCGCGCGCGCGCCGTGGGCGTGCGCCTGCGCTACAGCGACTTCGACACGGTGGAGGTGCGCCAGCGCTTCCCCACGCCCACGGACCTCGACCACGACATCCTCGAGCGCGTGCGATCGCTGGCTCGCGCGCGCTGGACGCGGCGCGTGCGGCTGAGGCTGGTGGGCGTGGTGCTGCACGACCTCGTGTCCAGCGACGAGCGCCAGCTGGACCTGGCGCTGCGCGCGCCGGGCAGCGAGCAGGCCGAGGCGCCGTTGCGGGCCGCCGGGCTGCCCGTGGCCGCCGGCGCGCAGGCCGGGGAACCGGTGGCGCCCTACGTGCCGCGGGCGGTGGACAAGGCCATCGACTGCATCCGCGCGCGGCACGGCTTCCGTGCGCTGGTGCGGGGGCGTGCCATCGACCTGCTGTCGCGCGCACCCCACGACCGGCGCAGCCCGCCGCTGCGCGCACGCGCCTAGCCACGCGCCGCCGCGACGATGCCGCCCGAGCCTGCCCCCACGGCCGCCTTCGTGCACCTCAACGTGCACTCGGGCTTCTCCTTCGCCGGCGGCACGCTGTCGGTGGAGGCGCTGGCGGCGCGCGCGGCCGCCGACGGGCACGCCGCGCTGGCGCTCACCGACGTGGACGGCTGCCACGGCTTGCCGGCCTTCCAGGCCGCCTGCGACGCGGTGGGCGTGAAGGCCATCCACGGCGCCGAGCTGCACGACCCGCCGACGGCGGCGGGTGACGACGCACTGGCCCGCGCGGTGGTGCTGGTGGAAGACGCGCGCGGCTACGCCAGCCTGTGCCGGCTGGCCAGTGCGCGGCACCTCGACCCGCGCTTCGCGCTCGTGGACGCGCTGCGCATGCACGGCGAGGGCCTGTTCGTGCTCACGCCCTCGCCGCGCCTGCTGCGCGCGCTGGCTGGCGAGCTGCCGCCGGGGCGCCTGTGGGCCGAGGCCTACCCGCTGGCGCCGGGCCCGGCAGGCGCACCCGGGCGCGAGCGGCGCCGCCGGCTGCTGGAGGAGGCGGCCCAGCACGGGCTGGGCGTCGTGGCCTCGCTGCGCGCCTTCCTCGACGCGCCCGGGCGCCACGCGCTGCACCGGCTGCGGCTGGCCATCGCGCACCGCATGCTGCTGCGGGACGTGCTGCCGGGGGCGCGGGACAGCGAGGGCCTGGCCCTGGACCTCGTGAGCCCACGCGCCTGCCTGCGCCCGCCCGTCGAGGCCGCGCGCGCCTTCCGCGACCTGCCGCAGGCGGTGCGCGCCGGCGTCGAGCTGGCCGCACGCTGCACCTTCCGTCTCGAGAAGCCCGCGCGTCCGCGCCTGCCGCGGCTGGACCTCGAGGCCGCAGCCGCCGACCCCGCCGAGGCGGCCGAGGCCTCCTACGCACGGCTGGCCTCGCTGGCCCTCGAGGGCCTCACGCGACGTCACGGGCGCATCCGTGCCGACGCCCTGTCGCGGCTGGAGCGCGAGCTGCGCGTGATCCGCGACTGCGGCTTCGCCGACTACTTCCTGATCGTGCACGGGCTGGCGGGCTTCGCGCGCGAGCGCTCCATCCCCTGCGTGGGACGCGGCTCGGCGGCCTCCTCGCTGGTGGCCTACGCGCTGGGCATCACCTCGGTGGACCCGTTGCGGCTGGACCTGCCCTTCGAGCGCTTCCTGTCGCCCGCGCGGCGCGACTGCCCCGACATCGACCTGGACATCGACTGGCGCGGGCGCGAAGCCGTCATCGAGCACGCCTATGCGACCTACGGCGAGGAGCGCGTGGCGATGATCGCCACGCATGTCACCTTCCAGGCGCGGGCGGCCGTGCGCGAGGCGTCGCGCGCGCTGGGCCTGGCGCCCGCCGAGGTGGACCGGCTGGTGGCCCACCTGCCCTGGCGCATGGAGGCCGCGCTGGACCCGGCGCGGCGGCCGCCCGAGCTGGCGCGCTGGCGCCTGGACGAGCCACCGTGGCGGGACCTGCTGCAGGGCGCGCTGGGGCTGGACGGCCTGCCGCGCCACCTCTCCATCCACGTGGGCGGCATCGTGGTGGGCGACGGCCCGCTGTGCACCTCGCTGCCGCTGGCGCGCTCCGCGCAAGGGCGCGTGATCACGCAGTACGAGATGCACGGCGTGGAGGGCACGGGGCTGGTCAAGATCGACCTGCTGGGCAACCGCGCGCTGGCGGTGGTGGCCGACGTCGCCCGCGACATGCGCGCGCAGGGCGAGGAGCCCGCGCTGGAGGCGCTGCCCGGCGAGGACGAGGCCGCCGGCGCACTGCTGGCCTCCGGCGCCACGCTGGGCTGCTTCCAGGTCGAATCGCCCGGCATGCGCAACCTCGTCGTGCGCATGCAGGCACGCACGCAGGACGACGCCATGATGGCGCTGTCGTTGATCCGGCCCGGCCCGGCCGGCTCGGGCATGAAGGACGCCTTCGTGCGCCGGCGACGGGGCGAGGAACCGGTGCCGTCGCTGCACCCGGTGGTGGACCGCCTCTTCGCCTCCACGCATGGCGTGATGCTCTACCAGGAAGACACGCTGCGCGTGGCCGCCGCGGTGGCCGGCTTCGACCTCGCGCAGGCCGACCAGCTGCGCCGCGCGCTGTCGAAGAAGCGCGAGCCGGAAGACCTGCCGCGCATGGAGCAGGACTTCCACGCCGGGGCGACAGCGCGCGGCGTGCCGCCGGAGGTGGCCGCCGAGGTGTGGGCCTCGGTGCGCCAGTTCGCGGCATATGCCTACAACAAGGCCCACGCCGCCACCTACGCGCGCATCGCCTGGCAGATGCTGTGGCTCAAGGCGCGGCGGCCCGCCGAGCTGCTGGCGGCCGTGCTGCGCAACGAGGCCGGCTTCTATCCCGCGCGGGCCTACGTCGAGGAGGCCCGCCGGCTGGGCTGTCGCATCGAGCTGCCCTGCGTGAACCGCTCCGAGGTGGGACCGGAGGGACGGCGCGGGCACCTGCGGCTGGGCCTGGGGCAGGTCAAGGGCCTGCGCGAGGGCACGCCCGAGGCGCTGGTGCGCGTGCGCGCCGCGCAGGGCCCCTTCCTCTCGCCCACCGACCTGCTGCTGCGCACCACGCTGGAGAAGGCGGAGGCCGAGCGGCTGGTGGTGGCCGGGGCGCTGGACATCTTCGACCGCCCGCGTGGCGAGCTGCTCTGGCACCTTGCCATCGACTTCGAGCGCTACGCACGCGCACGCGACGAGGCCACGGGGCTCACGCGCACGGCGCTGTTCGGCCCCACCGCCCTGCTGCCCCCGGCCCGCCACATCCCGGTGCCGCCCACGATCACGCCCGCCGAGCTGCTGGCGATGGAGGCCGAGGCGCTGGGCCTGTCGGCCTCGGCGCACCCGGGCGAGCTGCTCGAGCACGAGGCGCGCATGGCCGGGGCCCTGCCCACCAGCGAGCTGGCACAGCACGTGGGCCGCCACGTGCACGTGGCGGGCTGGGTGGTGACCGACCGGCGCGTGCGGCTGCGCCGTCGCACGCCACCCGCAGGCGACGCTCCCCGCCCGGTGGCACGCACTCGCTACATGAAGTTCCTGATGCTGGAGGACCGCCACGGCACGGTGGAGGTGACGCTGTTCCCGCGCGCCTACGCGCGCGTGGGCCACCGGCTGGTGGGCGCAGGCCCCTTCCTCGTGCATGGCCGCGTGCGCGACGACCACGGCGCGCTGACGCTGGACGCCGACGACGTGCGCCGGCTGGAGCCTGCAGGGCCGGGCCCGGCCTAGGCGGCGTGGGCGGGCGCGCGCTCGGGCGCGCCCAGGTCACGCAGCAGGCGCACGTGCGAGGCCAGCGCGGTCCCGAACGAGGGCGCGTGGTGGTAGGCCAGCCCGTGACGCTGCGCGCAGGCTTCCACGATCGGGGCCAGCGCCGCGTAGTGCTCGCTGGCGACGTGCGGGAACAGGTGGTGCTCGACCTGGAAGTTGAGGCCGCCGCAGTACCAGCCCAGCAGCCAGTTGTCGCGCGAGAAGTCGGCGGTGGTGCGCAGCTGGTGCTCGGCCCAGGTGTCGCCGATCCGCTCGCCGGCACCGGGCTGCGGGAAGGCCATGCCCTCCACCACGTGCGCCAGCTGGAACACCAGCGCCAGGATCAGGCCCGCGGTCATGTGCATGACGAGGAAGCCGGCCAGCAGCTGCCACGGCGAGGGCTGCAGCACCAGCCACGGGATCACCAGCTGCCACGACAGGCAGGCCAGCTTGCCCAGCAGCACGGCCGGCCACAGCAGGCGCGGGTAGGTCGGGGGCGCGTAGGGCCCCACGCGGCCGCGCAGCAGGAAGTCGAAGTCCTTGAGCACCAGCCAGTTGAGCGTGGTGAGCGAGTAGAGCGGCCAGCAGGTGAGGTGCTGGATGCGGTGCCAGCCGCGGTGCTTGCTGCCGCGCGAGAGGCGCAGCGCCGGCGAGACCACGATGTCCTCGTCCAGCCCATGCATGTTCGTGAAGGTGTGGTGGATGCGGTTGTGGGTGAAGCGCCACAGGTAGCCGCTGGCCCCCATCAGGTCGAAGGAGAGGCCCACCACGCGGTTCACCCACGGCCGCGACGAGAACGCGCCGTGCTGCGCATCGTGGCCCACGGCGAAGCCCACGCCGGCCACGCCCACGCCCATCACCACGCAGGCGGCCAGCGCCCACCAGCCCGTGAGCACCCCGGCCAGCACCAGCGCCCAGGGCCCGAAGACCAGCCCCAGCATCACGACGGCCCGCACCCAGGAACGCCAGCCGCCCTTGTCGCTCAGGCCGCGCTCCTCGAAGTAGCGCGTGACCTCCTGCTTGAGCTCGACCGTGAAGGGGCTGCCTTGCGGCGGCGCGAATCGAACCGAGAGGTCGGACATCGGGGCGGGAGCTTCCAGGCACCCCGTCGGGTGCACGCCCGATGCCGTCTGGCCGCAGGCGCGCCCGATGCTACGCGCAAGCCGGGACCGCCCGGCAGGCAAACCGCCGCCGGCAAGGAATGCGCACGCGCGCCCGCGCTGGGGGCGGCCTAGGGCGCCACGAGCACGTCGCGACGGCCCTCACGGGCGCTGGCCAGGGCCGCCTCGCCCTGCGTCAGGAGGTCCTCCAGGATGTCCACGCCCTCGCTCTGGCTGGTGGCGGCGCCCACGCGCAGGCGCACGGGCTGCTCGTGCCCGCCAGGTCGCAGGGGCTCGCGCGCCACGCACGCGCACAGCCGCTGGCCCAGCGCCTGCGCCGAGGCGGCGTCACCCGGCGAGGCCACCACGACGAGCCGGTCGCCACCGTAGCGGCCGAGGATGTCGTGCCCGCGCAGCAGGCCCTTGAGGTGCTGCGCGACCTCGCGCAGCAAGCGGTCGGCCATGTCCTGCTCGCCTCCGGCACGCAGGTCTGCCGCCGTCTCCACGTCGACCAGCAAGCAGGCCAGCGCCCCGCCGTGGCGCTCGGTGCGGCTCCACTCGCCGGCCAGCCGATCCAGCACCTGCATCCGGTTCCACACGCCGGTGAGCGGGTCCACGAACGGCACCTGCAGGAGGTCGCGCTGGATGCGGTCGAGCAGCTGCTGCTGCGTGGAGAGCTGCGCGCGGGCTTGCTCCAGCTCGAGCCTGGCCTCGCCACCCTCGACGACGGTGCGGCCCAGCCCCACGACGCGCCCGCCCTCTCCCGGGAACAGGCTCCACTCCACGCGCGCGGCACGGGCCGCAAGGGTGCCCGCATGGGTCAGCACGACACGCTGCGCACGCCCAGCCGCGGCCTGCACCAGCACCGGGAGCACGGCCTCGCGCTGCGAGGGCTCCACCAGCCCCAGGAAGTCGGCCCCGGCGACGGCGCCCGGCACGGCCCGCTCCAGCGCCGGGTTGAGGGCTTCCACCAGGCGGTTGCCCCGCAGCACCACGAAGGGGTCGGGGGACTCGTGCAGCAGGCTCAAGGGCAGGTGGTCGGCATGCATGGCGGGGATCCCGGGCCGGCACAGGGCCGGGCCGGACACCATCGGACGGGAGGGGCCCCCGGCTTGAGCGGCGGGGTCCTGGCGGCCCCCGGGGCCGTGGGTCAGCGGGCCAGCGCCACCTGGTCGCCCTTGCTGGCCACGGCGAAGGCCACCCCGCCCACGCCCGGCGCCTCGAACACGCCGCGGCCGTCGGTGAGGCCGCGGGCGCGGATGCGCTCGCCATCGCTCACCGCCACGTACGCGCCGCGCACGGGCTGGCCCGAGGCGTCGCGCACGTGCACGCGCACCTTCTCGTCCACGCGCTGCAGCTCGGCCGAGAGGCCGGTCTTCACCACCAGCGTGCTGGCCTCGAGGTCGCCGCCCTTGGCCACCACCAGCCACGCGCCCCAGGCGTCAGGAGCCAGCCCCAGCGGCAGTCGCGTGCTGCCTGCCTGCCGGCCGGGCACGGGCGGCAGCGGAGCGCTCCACTGGCGCGCAGGGGCGATGCCCGAGAGGTCGATCTCGTGCAGCCCCTCCAGCGTCTTGCGCACGGCAAACAGCACCTGCAGGTCGATGGGGTAGGCGCGCAGCTCGACGCTGGCGAGGTTGCGGTAGCGCACGGGCAGGTCCACGGCGCCCACGCCCACCTGCACCACGGTGTCGTCCAGCGAGAGCCCCTTGGCGCGCAGCCACGCCAGGGCCTCGCGGGCGTCCTCGATGCCCTCGGCCTGCTCGTAGAGCGACTCGGCCTGCGCGAGGTCACCCTGCACGTGCGCCACGCGCGCCAGCAGGTGCAGGGCCCGGGGACGGAACTCGCTCCACTCGGAGACGGCCCCGCCCGGCTGCGGGAAGCGGCCGCGCTCCACCAGCGGCGCCGCCGTGCTGCGCACGGCAGCGGCGGTCGCCGCGCTGGGCGCATCCTCGAAGGCGCGGAAGCGCGTCTCGGAGAGGAAGTACCGCGTGTCGTCGGCGAACAGGCTCTCGGGGAAGCGCCGCAGGAAGGCCTCGCCGGCTCGGTCGGCGCCCGCGAGGTCCTTGGTGCGACGCAGCGCCTCGACGAGCGCGTAGCCGGCCGGGTCGGCCACCGGCTGGTCGGCGCCATGCGCCGTGATGCTCCAGAAGGCCTCGATGGTCTCGTCGTCCATCGGCTTGCCCGCGGGGCGTCCGCCGCGGCCCTCAGGCCGCCGCAGCTCGCGCCAGCGCTGCGCCGCCGCGAAGGCCGCGCGCATCGACGCGTTGGACACGGGCTGCGCACGCAGCGCACGCTCCAGCGCATCCAGCCCCTCCACCTCGCGACCTCGGGCGGCCAGCACCTGCGACCAGCCGGCCTCCAGGCCCAGCCCCGCCGCCACCACGTCACGCCACAGCGCCAGCGCGGCCTCGTGCTGGCCCACGCTGCGGTAGGCCGCAGCCATGGCGCGCTGCGCGTCCAGCCCGCCCGGCAGGCGGCCGGGGTTGCGGCGCAGCAGCTCCTCGCGTGCCCGCACGATGGCGGCCGCGTCCTGTTCCTCGATGGCGATGCCCAGCAGCCAGGCCTCCACCTGCTCGATCACCTCGTCGGTGAGCGGCTGCTCCTTGCGCAACGCAGCCAGCAGCTCGCGCGCGCCCTTGCGGTCGCCGGCCGACAGGCGGCGCTGCGCCTCGGCGTACACCTCGTCGGGCGTGGGCGCCACCTCGCCGCCCGGCGCCGCCTCGCGGCGCGGCGAGACGTCCAGTCGCCCCGCAGCGGCGCGGGCATGGATGCCCGGCGCGTAGAGCGCGCTGGCGGTGGTGCCCAGCGCGGTGAACTGGCCCAGGTGCGTGGCCTGCACCACGTACTCCAGCGTGCTGGTGCCCTTGGGCACGCGCGAGACGAAGAACACCTGGCGCGCGTCGCGCCGCTCCTGCCAGTCGAAGCTGCCCCGCGTGCTGGCCTCGACGACCTCGAAGCCGGCCGGCAGCGGGTCCTCCACCAGCACGTAGTCGAGGTCACGCGGGGCCTCGAGCACGAGGCGCACCAGCACGGGCTCGCCGCTCATCACCTGCGAGAGCACGCGCGGCTCCCACTTGGGCCGCGCCGCCGGGCGCAGCACCTCGTAGCCCGGCCGGGCCGGCGGGGTCTCGCCCGCCATGAGGGCCTTCTCGGGCGCGAGGTAGCGCCTCTCCACCTTGAGGCCCTGCTCGGTGCCCGGCAGGCCGTCCTGCGCACGCACCGCCTCCAGGCGCAACGCCCAGGCAAGGCGACCCTCGCCCGCCAGCGCCAGCTCCACCACGTGCGTGCCCGGCGCGAGCTGGTCGCTGCCCGGCAGCACCACGCGCAGGTCGGAGGGCGCGGGCGCCGCCTTGCCGGTGGCAAGGCGATGGCGCTCGGTGCCATCCACGGTCACGGTCACCGTGCCGCCGAAGCCCTGCACGCGCTGCGTGCGCAGCCAGGCTGCGGCCGCCCCCACGAAGGCCGCCGTGTCCTTGGTGGGCGTGAGCACGCCCACCGGGCGATGGGCCAGCAGCCAGGCCATGCCACGCTCCGCGTGCGGGCCGGCCACGCCGGCCTCCAGCAACGCGCGCACGGCGAGGCCCGTGGCCTCCAGGTCACTGCCCACGAAGCAGTCCTGCGGCTTGCCCTTCCAGGAGGTGGTAGTGCCCTCCTCGACCCGACGGGCCACCAGCAGGCGCGCGCACTCCTCCACGTCGAAGTCGCGCCCGGCGGCCTTGGCCGCCAGCGCCAGCCACGACAGGCCCGCAATGCCCAGGTCGTCGTTGCGGCGGCGGAAGGTCGTGGCATAGGCGTCAGGCTGCAGGCGCTTGGCCCGCGCCAGCGCGAGGTGCGCCAGCGCGCGCGCGTCCTCGTCGCCCTGGCCGAGCAGGCGTCGCAGCGCCTCGGCCGCGCGCACGATGGGCGCCTCCAGCGAGCCCACGCCCGCCTCGCGCGCACCGACCAGGCCCAGCAGGCCGTAGGCCGTCATCGGCAGCGAGCCCTTGCCGCGGAACCAGCCGAAGGAGCCGTCCTCGGCCTGCAGGCTGCGCAAGCGCGCCGCGCCGCGGCGCACCTGCTCGTCGAGCCGCGCGAGCTGCGCGGCGGCCGGGCTGCCGATGGCCAGCAGGGCCGCGCGCGCCTCCAGCGCCGGCAGGAAGCGGTGCACGGTCTGCTCCACGCAACCGTACGGGAAGGCATCCAGCGCCAGCACGCCATCGAGCAGCGCGGCATCCACGCCCGGCTGCAGCATGAGCACGAGCCTCGTGGTGCCCGGCACCGTGTCGGCCGGGACCTCCAGCGCCACCCGCTGGCGGCCGCCCGCGGCCGTGTCCAGCAGGCCGCTGGTGCCCTGCACCTCGCGCACGCCGCGCGGCAGCACCGGCAGGCGCGCCTCGGTGCGGTCGCCGCCGCGCTCGCCCACGGCGGACACCTCGACCCGCGCCGCGCCGTGCACTGCGGCCGAGGCCTCGCGGTCCAGCACGGCGCTGGACTGCGCCCCCACCTGCAGCGTGGTGGCCTCGCCGGGTGCGTCGAGGCCCGCGGCGGCCACCTGCACCTGCACCGCCTGCCCGGCGTCACCGTGGTTGTGCACGGCCGTGGGCACCGTCACGCGATCACCCGCCACGAGGAAGCGCGGCGCGTCCACGCGCACCAGCAGGTCCTTGCGCGTGACCAGCGTCGCACGCCCCTCGCCCACCAACGCCGTGGAGGACACGCCATGGCCCACCGCGCGCCAGGTGGTGAGGTTGTCGGGCAGGCGCACCTTGATGCGCGTGGTGCCGTCGCTGCCCGTGACCGCACGGGGCTGCCAG
Source organism: Planctomycetota bacterium (assembly GCA_964228555.1). GTDB lineage: Bacteria > Planctomycetota > PLA2 > PLA2 > JAEUHO01 > CAXQZU01. Next base: position 20,694 of record CAXQZU010000026.1, on the reverse strand, counting down.
AGCGCGCTGTCGCGCAAGTCACTGCGCAGCAAGGGCGCGGCCGCCTGCTGCATCTGCGCGAAGGCATCCGCCAGGCCGCCACCGTCGAACTTGAGGGCCGCGTCCCCGGCCAGCAGGCCGGGCTCCATGGCGCCCGTGAAGCCGAACGCCGCGTTGCGCGACGGCGTGATCGCGAGGCTCTTGCCCATCGAGCCGCCGCCCTGGCTCGCACGCCGGCCGCCCCGGCCCTTGAAGGCCCCGCCGGCCCCGCCGCCCGTGCCGGCCAGCTCGGCCAGCTCGGACTCCGCCGGCGCGTCGTCGGCCGTCTCGTTGCGGTCGTTGGACTTGTCCTCGCTGTCCTTCATGGGCGCGCCGGGGGCCGCGGCGGAGGCGGGCGCCGGCGGCGGCATCCCCGCGGGCTTCCCGTCCGCCATGCGGCGCGCCATCTCGCCACCCTCGGCGGCGTACTCCTGCTTGCGCAGCTCCTTCTCGGCGTCCGGGCGGGCGCGCAGCTCGCCCAGCAGCACGCGCGCGTCCCACGAGCCCGGATCGGCCTCCTGCGCCGCCAGCGCCTGCTGCACGGCCGTGCCCATGTCGCCCGCGCGCAGCGCCTCGCGCGCCAGCCGCAGGGCCGAGCGCGCCATCTCCTCCTGCGCGTCCCCGCTGCGCGCTGCCGCCTCGGCCAGCAGGTCGGCGCTGGTCGCGCGCGTGGTGCCGTAGGTACGCCAGCCCAGGCTCGAGGCCGTGCTCACGGCGTGCCCGCGACGGTCGCCCAGGAAGAAGGGCAGGATGGGCGGCGTGAGGTCGGGCACGATCTCGTAGAGCGCCGCATCCAGCACGCTCACGCCCACCTCGGCCGCCACGGGCTTGCCGCTCGCGTCGCGCGTGGTGACCTCCAGCTCCACCTCGTCGCCAGGACCGGCCTCGGCCCGCGCGAAGCGCAGCGCCACCTCGAGGCGCCGCAGCACCACGAGGTCGCACGAGGCCGTCAGCAGGCCCTCCTTGCCCGGCAGGGCGGCCGCCACGGTCACGTTGGGCGCGTGCTCGCCCTTGAGCGGCACGCGCAGCAGCGTGCTCGTGCCGGTGATCTGCACGAAACGGTGCTCCAGCACGCGCTCCACCTCGTAGGTGAGCAGCACGCGGCCCTGGCCCACGGGCGTGGACAGCAGCAGCTCGGCCTCCTCGCCCTCGACATGCAGCGTGCGCGCGGACACGAGGCGCGCATCACGCGAGAGGTCCTCGGCCTCGCCGGCCACCTCGAGGTCGCGGGCTGCGGTCACCACGCCGCCGCGCCCGTCCTGCGCGCGCCAGCGCAGGCGGAAGCGGCCGGCCTCGGGCACCTCCACGCGCAGCTCGGCCCGGCCCCGGGCATCGGTGGACAGGGGCCACGAGGTGACCTCCGTCTCCTCCTCCACCATCGGTCGCGGCAGGCCACCCTCGCGATCACGCAAGCCCCCCGGCGGCACCGGCCCGGGCGGCAGGGGCGCCGGCACGCGCCGCACGCGCTGCAGCAGCAGCACGCCGTTGCGGGCCACGGGGCTGCCCAGCGCGTCCAGCGTGCGCACCTCCGCCTTCACCGGCTGGCGCGGGCGGGCGACGGCCACGTCGGTGCCGACGCTGGCCAGGTGGTCCTGCCGCGAGACCGCGACGCGACCGCTGCCCTGCACCCAGCGGCGCGTGACATCCTCGGCCTGCGCGCTGATCACGACCTCGGCGTCCTCGTCCCGGTCCCCCGCCGCGAGGGTGATGGCCAGCAAGCCCGCGGCGTCGGTGCGCCCGCGGCCCCGTGCGATCACTTCCGCGCCCTGCCGTGCCGCGGCACGCTCACGATCGGCCGCGTCGCTGGCCGAGCGCACGTACCAGGAGAGGTCCTCGGCCGGCGGCGCCTCGAAGGTGCGCGCCTGGCGGCGCGCCGTCCACTCCACCTCGGCGCCGGGCACGGGCCCGCCGAAGGCGTAGGCGAGGCGGATGCGCGCCTCGATGCCCTCGCCGGTGCGCACCACGCTGCGCGCAGGCAGCACGTCCACCGTGAACTCGGGCTTGCGGAACTCCTGCACCTCGAAGGCGCCCTCGGCGCCCACCTCGCGCGGGCCGATGGCGAGGCGCACGGACCAGCGGCCCAGCGGGGCCTCGCCGTCGATGGCGAACCGGCCCTCGAAGGTGCCCAGCGGGCCGGCCACCACCTCCGCACGCTCCACCTCCTGGCCACGCGGGTCCACGAGGCGGGCCACCGCCTTGAGGCCGGGTGCCACCGCGTAGCGCTGGCCCTGCACGTCGAGGTGGATGGCGCGCCACGACACCTCCTGGCCCGGCCGGTACACCGGGCGGTCCGTGCTCACGAACGCGCGCGCGCTGAAGCCGCTGCCCAACGCGGGGCCACGCTCGATGTCCGTGCCTGCGGCACCCCCTCGCGCGAGCACCAGCACGCGACCCGCGAAGCCCTCGGGCTCGTCGCCGTGCCACACGCCATCGGCGCCCGTGACGCCCGCCTCGCGCACGCCCGCCTCCGTGGCGGCCAGCACGCGCGCGCCCGCTGCGGGGGCCTGCCCGTTGCGCTCGAAGGCCCACACCAGCAGGTCGCCGCCCGCACCGCGCTTGACGATGCACTCGATGTCGCTGCGCAGCGTGAGCACGGTGGCCGTGAGGTCGTCGTCGCCCGCGACGACCACGTAGGCTCCCGCCTCCGTGACCGGCAGGGGCCGGTCGGCCTCGGTGAGCACGAAGGGCTTGTAGCCCTCCAGGCGCCACTCGCTGCTCATGTCGGCCTTGACCACCTCCAGCTGCAGCGCCTCCACGCCCTCCAGCGTGCCCTTGCGGCGGAAGTACTCCTCGAGGCCCAGGCGGTAGACCCGCACCTTGAGCGCCTCGATGTTGCGCGACACCACGCGCACCGTGGCCGGCTCGGCCGTGCCCTGCACGCGCTCCATGCGCAGCTCGAGGTGCTTGCCCTTGAGGCGCGCGAGCCGCTCGCGGGCCTCTTGGGCCTGCGGCGTGCGCGGATGCAGGCGCACCAGCTCCTCGTAGGCGGCCACGGCATCCTCGAGGCGGCCCAGCGCATCTTCCAGCGTGCGGGCCACCGCCAGCCGCGCCGCAGGCGCGAACGGCGTCTGGGCGTAGCGACCGGCCAGCGCACGCCACAGCGTCAGCGCGCCCTCGTGGTCCTTGATGCCGGCCAGCGCGGCACCCGCGGCCGCCAGCGCCTCCGGCGCACGACGGTCGTCGGGGCGCTGCTCGGCGAACTGCTTCCACGCCGCCACGGCCCCGGCCGTGTCGCCTCGCGCCAGCAGCGACGCGGCCTTCTCGTAGGCGGCCGCGGCCACCTTCTCGCGCACGCCGGGCCACAGCGGGTGGTTGGCGTAGGCGACGAGGAAGCGGTTCCACTCGGCAATGGCGTCATCGAAGCGTCCGGCCTTGGCCAGCGCAGCCGCCGCGCGGTCGCGGGCCTCGGGCGCCCCGGCGTCCTCCGGCGCACGGTCCACCAGCGCGGCCCACTCGCGCGCCGCCTTCTCCGACTGGCCACGCGACTCGAAGGCCGCGGCCAGCTGCCGCTGGGCCTGCATCGAGCGCGGGTCGTCACGATGCTCGCGCACGGCACGCGCCAGCCACGACACGCCCTCCTCGAAGGCCAGGTCGTCCACCTTGCCGCCGCGCGGGGTGAGGCGCTCCTCGCCCAGCAGGCGCAGCGTCTCCAGCCGCAGCGCCCCCTGCGGGAAGCGCTCCAGCGCCGCCGCCAGCGTGGTGCGCGCGAGGTCGGCCTGCCCGGCCTTGAGGGCGGCGCGGCCCCGGCCCACGCGCCAGCGCTCGGCCACGGCTGCCGCTGCGGGCGCCTTGGCCTTCTCGTCCTCCTCCACCAGCGCCGACCACGTGGCCAGCGAGCCGGCGGCATCGCCGGTCTCCTCCAGGCACAGCGCCACGCGCTCGCGGGCGTGCAGGGCACGCTCGGGCAGCAGGCCCACCTCCAGCGCCTGCCGGTAGGAGGCCAGCGCGCGCGCGACGTCACGCTTCTTCACCTCGCGGCCCAGGTCGTCCTTCGTCGGCACGCCGTCGAAGTCGCCGTCAGCCAGCACGAGGTGGCGCGCGCCGATGGCCGCACGCGCCTCCGGGGCCGCCGCAGCATCGGCGAGGCGCTGCATGCGCTCGGAGGCCTGCGCCGGATCGCCCAGCGCGATGCAGGCCTCGACGGCCGTGTGGCGCACGCGGCCCGACCACGCGTCTTCACCGTGCGCGGCGAGGAAGGCGGTGGTGCTCTCGAGCGCCTCGCGCGCCTTGCCCGCCGCCAGCAGCGCCCGTGCCTCCAGCACCCAGGCCTCGACGGCCTCCTCGCTGCCGGGGTAGCGCTCCCGCACGGCGGCCAGCGCCTCCGCTGCCGCCGCCCAGCGGCGGTCCCGCAGCCCCTCCTGCGCCTCGCGCAGCGCCGTCTTGCGCTCCCCTGCCAGCGGGTCAGCCGTGGCTCGCAGGGCCACGGCCACGCAGGCGATGGCCAGGATGCAGGCGATCAGGCGGGAACGACGCATGGACACTCCTCGGACGGGATTGGCACGGCCACGCACCACCCTACCGAGGTAGCGGGCCCCTCCGCGTGCCGGGGCGGACCGTGCGGACCTTCCCCATTGGACGCAGGCGGCCGGCGGTGGTTCGATCGGCTCCCCATGGCGCCCCGCCTCCCCCCCCGCGCCGTGCTCAACCTCCTGTTCGCAGGCTTCACGCTGCGCTGGATGGGCCTGGAGCGGCTGGGCCTGTGGCTGGACGAGGGGGCCACCTGGTCGTGGACCCGCCTGCCCACCTGGGGCGAGACCGCGCTGGCCGAGGCCAACCACCCCCCGGCGTGGTGGCTGGTCACGCGCGCCTTCACCTCGTGGCTGGGCGACAGCGAGGAGGTGCTGCGCCTCCCGGCGGCGCTGTGCAGCGTGCTCACCATCTGGCTGGCATGGTGCCTCGGGCGGCGCCTGCTCATGCCGTCGCACGCGCCCCGTCGCGGGGGCTTCCTGCCACCCGGCGATGACGCGGACGGCCAGCGAGCCGCCACCTGGTTCACGGGCTTCATCGCAGCCAGCGCCTTCCTCATCGAGCTGGGCCAGGAAGCACGCATGTACGCGCTGCTCGTGGCGCAGTCGCTGGGCCTGGTGCTGCTGTGGCTGCGCTGGCTCGACCGCGGCTCGCGCGGCACGCTCGTGGCCTACGCACTGCTGGCCGCGGTGGCGCTCTACACGCACTACTTCGCGCTGTGGCCGATCCTGTCGGTGGCGGCCCACGCGGCATGGCTGGCCTGGCGCACGCGCCGGGCCCCGCCGGGCGAGCGCGTGCCGCTGCGGCCCGTGGTGGTGGCACACGCTGTCGCCGCGCTGCTCTTCGCGCCGTGGGTTGCCTTCCTGCTGGGGCACTACGAGGGCATGCATCGCGCCACGCACAGCGTGCTGGGCGCACTGGCCGTGCTGGCCTGGCGCGTGGGCATCGGCCCCGCCCTGGTGGCCTTCGACGCGGGGCGCGCCGGCCAGGGCGTGGCTGGGGTGTGGGCGCAGGACGGCCTCTGGGTGGCCACCAGCGTGCTGCTGTGGGTGCCGCTGGTGCTGCGCGGCGCCTGGTCGCTGCGCCGGCGGCCGGGCGTGGGGCCGCTGGCGGGATGCATGCTCGCCGTGCCCGTGCTGGGCGTGCTGGCGCTGCTGCCGTGGTTCATGCTCGTGCACGAGCGCTACCTGTGCTTCGTGGCGCCCTGGCTGTGGCTGCTGGCCCTGCTGGGCGCCTGGTCGCTGGGCCCGCGCCTGCGCGCGCTGGGGCTCGCTGCGCTGGGCCTGCTGTGCGCGCTGGGCCTGTGCGCCTACCACCTGACAGGCACCGGCATGGTGGCCGTGGGCGGCGGCCCGGTGGTGGGCGGCTACCCCACGCCGACGGCAGTGGTGCCCGACCCGCAGGATCCGGCACGCGTGCTTCACCGTGGCACGCCCTACGGCAAGGAGCCGTGGCGCGAGGCGGCGCAGCTGGTGCATGCCTACAGCGCCGACGGCGACCTCGTGCTGCTGCACCCGCCCTTCCTGCGGCTGGTGTGGGACTACTACGGCCGCACGCGCACGGGCGGCGCGCTCGAGACCGCGACCCTCCCCGCCGAGGTGCCCGGCGAGCAAGCCCTGCTGGACACGCTGGGACCGCGGCTGCGCGACAGGAAGCGCGTGTTCCTCGTGGTGTCGCACGCACCCTCGCTGCCGCCCGAGGCGGTCTACGAGCGCATCTACAAGGTGGTCGGCGCGGCCTGGCACGCCGCCGGGGCGGGCGGCTTCGAGGCCAGCCGCCTCATCCCGCTGCAGCGCTCGTGGGGCATCCACGTGGCCATCTTCCGCCGCACCTGAGCAGGGCCGCACCCGGGCGGGTAGGCTCGCGCGCATGCGCATCCTGCTCCTGACCGGCGGCGGTGACTGCCCAGGCCTCAACGCGGTGCTGCGGGCCGTGGTGAAGACCGTGCACAACCAGCACGGCGGGCAGGTGATCGGCGTCAGGAACGGGGTCGAGGGCTTCCTCGCGCCGCGTGACGCGGGCTTCGTCACGGTCACGCGCGACCTCGTGTCGGGCCTGCTTCCGCGGGGCGGCACCATCCTGGGCGCCAGCAACCGCTGCGACCTCTTTGCCGTGAAGGGCCCGCGCGGCCGCGTGCGCGACGAGTCGGCGCGCGTGCCGCGCGCCCTGCGACGCCATCGCGCCGAGGCGCTGGTCATGGTGGGCGGCGAGGGCACCATGGGCGCGGCGCTGCGGCTGCACCGGATGGGCGTGCCGGTCGTGGGCGTGCCCAAGACCATCGACAACGACCTGGCCGCCACCGACCTCACCTTCGGCTTCGACACGGCCGTGTCCATCGTGGCCGAGGCCCTCGACCGCCTGCACACCACCGCCGAGAGCCACCACCGCGTGATGTGCGTCGAGGTGATGGGCCGCCACGCCGGCTGGATCGCCCTGCACGGGGGCCTTGCCGGCGGTGCCGACGTGATCCTGCTGCCCGAGATCCCCTACGACCTCGCGCGCGTCGCGCGTCGCCTGCAGGACCGCGCGCGCCACGGGCGGACCTTCAGCATCGTCGTCGTCGCCGAGGGGGCCCGCCCCGAGGGCGGCCGCCTGACGTGGACCCGGGGCAGGGGCAAGGACCCCATCGGGGACCGGCTGGGCGGCGCCGGCGAGGCGGTGGCCCGCGAGCTGGCGCGACGCACCGGGCTGGAGACGCGTTCCGTGGTGCTGGGGCACGTGCAGCGCGGCGGCACGCCCACGGCCTTCGACCGCGTGCTGGCGACGCGCATGGGCGAGCACGCCGTGCGGCTGGTGGAGCGTCGCGAGCTGGGCCGCATGGTCTCGCTGCAGGGCACGCGCATGGGCGCCGTGCCGCTGGAGCAGGCCGTGAGCCGCCTCAAGCAGGTGGACCCCGGCTCGGACACCGTCCTCGCTGCACGCCGCATCGGGGTATCCTTCGGCGCAGCCGACGGCGGGGATGACGCGTTCCTCGCCCGCCGCCGGCGCCACAAGGCTCCCTGACCCCGCCCGAGGCCCTCGCTCCCGCATGTCCCGCATCGACCTTCACGCCCACACCATCCACAGCGACGGCACGCTCACGCCCACGGCGCTGGTGCGCCTGGCCGGCGAGGTGGGCCTCTCGATGCTGGCGGTCACCGACCACGACACCACCTCCGGCCTCGAGGAGGCCCGCGACGAGGGTCGCCGCACGGGCATCGAGGTCATCGCAGGCTGCGAGGTGAGCACGCGCATCGATGCCGGCAACGTGCACGTGCTGGGCCTGGGCTTCGACCCTTCGCACGCGGGCTTCCAGCGCTTCCTCGCGCAGGTGCGCGAGAGGCGCGACGAGCGCAACGTGCGCATGCTGGAGCGCCTGGCGCAGGTGGGTGCGCCCATCACGATGGAGGAGGTGCGCAAGCACGCGCATGGCCGCATCGTGGCGCGACCGCACATCGGGCGCGCGCTGGTCGAGCGCGGCTACGTGCGCGACCTGCGCGAGGCCTTCACGCAGTACCTCAAGGACGGGGGCCAGGCCTACGTCGAGGTGGTGGCACCGCACCCCACCGAGGCCGTGAAGGCGATCCGCGAGGCCGGCGGTGCCGCGGTGCTGGCTCACCCCGGCCAGATCCGGCTCACGGGCCGCGAGGCCTACGACGCGTTCCTGCGCGAGCTGGTGGCGGCAGGCCTGGCCGGCATGGAGGTCTGGCACCCCAGCCACGACAGCGACGACCGCGCGATGTTCCTGGCGCTGGCCACGCAGCACGGGCTCGTGCCCTCGGGCGGCAGCGATTTCCACGGCGAGACCAAGCCGCACATCAAGCTGGGCACGGGCGACGGCACGATCGCCATGGAGCGCGCGACCTGGGATGCGCTGGGCGCGCGCCGGCGCGTGGCCTAGCGAGGCCCCGCATGTCGCAGGCACTGCGCGTGGCCTGGGCGATCCGGCTGCTGCCGCGCCGTGCGCTGTCACGCGCCGTGGGCTGGCTCACGGGCCTGCATGCGCCCCGCTGGATGCTGGACGTGGCCATCCGTCGCTACGCACGCGCCTTCGGGGCCGACCCGTCCGACGCCGCCGCACCCTTCGGCTCGCATGCCACCTTCCGCGCCTTCTTCACCCGCGCCCTGCGCGACGGCGCGCGGCCGCTGCCCGCCGACCCGGCCGCCATCGCCTCGCCCTGCGACGGCCGCGTGGTGCTGGGCAGCGCCATCGAGGCAGGCACGCTGCTGCAGGCCAAGGGCGTTCCGTACAGCGTGGCCGGCCTGCTGGGCGACGGCACGCCCGGGGCCGGCGACGCCGCCACGCGCTTCGCGGGCGGCCAGGCGCTCACGCTCTACCTCGCCCCCGGCGACTACCACCGCTTCCACGCTCCCTTCGACGGCGTGGTCGAGGAGGCGCGTCACCTGCCCGGCGACCTGTGGCCCGTGAACGCCCAGGCGGTGGCCGGCGTGCCGGGGCTGTTCGCGCGCAACGAGCGGGTCGCGCTGCTGGGCCGGACGCGTGCGGGCCAGGCCTTTGCCTTCGTGCCGGTGGGCGCGCTCAACGTGGGCTCCATCGTGATGCACGCACTGCCGGGCCTCGCCACCAACCGCCGCGACGCGCGCGCACGCACGCACGTCGGGCTGCAACGCCCGGTGGTGCGAGGCGAGGAGCTGGGCTGGTTCGCGATGGGCTCCTCCATCGTGCTGCTGCTGGGGCCGGGTCCCGCCCGGCTGGACGCCCCGGCGCCCGGCACGCCGCTGCGCATGGGCCAGCCGCTGGGCCGCCTGGCGCCGGCGCACGGCGCCTAGGCGCACGCAGGGCTCCGGGTGGCGCCCGCGGTTCCGGGCGCTGCCGCGCCTCCGTAGCATGGGCCGCCCGGAGCACCCCATGGCCGTCCCCCCCGCCATCGTCCGCGTCGCGCCCAGCCCCACGGGCGACCCGCACGTGGGCACCGCCTACATCGCGCTGTTCAACTGGCTGGAGGCGCACAGCACCGGCGGACGCTTCATCCTGCGCATCGAGGACACCGACCGCACGCGCTACGACGCCTCCAGCGAGCGCAAGATCATGGAGACGCTGGGCTGGCTGGGCCTGCAGTGGGACGAGGGCCCCGACCGCGGCGGCCCGGCGGCCCCCTACCGCCAGAGCGAGCGCACAGCCACCTACCGCGAGCACGTCGAGCGCCTGCTGGCCAGCGGCCATGCCTACCGCTGCTTCTGCACCGAGGAGCGGCTGGAGGAGATGCGCGCCGCGCAGAAGGCGGCCAAGGCCGCACCCGGCTACGACGGCCGCTGCCGCGGCCTGCTGCCCGAGGAGGTGGCCCAGGAGCTGGCCGCGGGCACCGCGCACGTGGTGCGCCTCAAGGTGCCCAAGGAGCGCACGGTCACCTTCGTCGACGAGCTGCGCGGCGAGGTGAGCATCGAGGGGCACACCATCGACGACCAGGTGCTGCTCAAGAGCGACGGCTTCCCCACCTACCACCTCGCCAACGTGGTGGACGACCGCCTGATGGGCGTGACCAAGGTGATCCGCGCCGAGGAGTGGATCGTCTCCACGCCCAAGCACGTGCTGCTCTACGAGGCCTTCGGCTGGCCGGTGCCCGCCTGGCGCCACATGCCGCTGCTGCGCAACGCCGACAAGAGCAAGATCAGCAAGCGCAAGAACCCCACCTCGCTCACCTGGTACCAGGAGCAGGGCTACCTGCCCGAGGCGATGGTGAACTTCCTGGGCCTGATGGGCTACTCGAGCAAGGACGGCCAGGAGGTGTTCTCGCTGGAGCAGATGCTGGCCGACTACGACGCGCGCCGCCTCTCCACCAGCGGCCCGGTGTTCGACCTCGAGAAGCTGGGCTGGCTCAATGGCGAGCACACCCGCCTGCTCCCGCCCAGCCGGCTGGCGACGCGGGTGGTGGAACACCTGCTGCGCCGTCGCGAGCGCGGCCTCGTGGGCAGCGGGACGGCGGAAGCCGAGGTGCTGGCGTGGGCCGATGCCGCGGGCGGGCCGTCCTCCCCCGCCTTCCACGCACGCGTCCTGGCCACCATCCCGCTGGTGAGGGAGCGCATGCGCACGCTGATGGAGTACGCACCCCTGGTGCGCTGCTTCTTCGTGGGCTCGGTGCGCGGCTATGCCCCCGAGGAGCTGGTGCCCAAGAAGGGCACGCTGGAGCTGGCCCACCAGATGATCGCGGCAGCGCGCGAGGCCCTCGCGGCGCAGGCGGCGTGGGATGCGCCGGCCATCGAGGCCACGCTGCGTGCCACCGCCGAGGCCCGCGGCTGGAAGGTGGGCGACTTCTTCACCCCGCTGCGCGTGGCGGTCACGGGCGCGCGCGTGAGCCCGCCGCTGTTCGAGAGCATGCAGCTGCTGGGCAAGCCCACGACGCTGGAACGGCTCGCGCCCTGACGCCGGGCGGCCGGCGGCGCGGTCAGCAGCAGCCGGGCGGGCAACAGGCGCTGCCGCGCACGGCGCGCACGTGCACGGAGACGGCCGCCTCGAACGCGGCGCGCCCGAGGCTGCCCTCGGGGTAGCCCTCGCAGCCCACGGTGTAGGGCGCCTCGCCCAGCACCTCGACCGCGTCGAAGCCTGCCTCGCGAAGCAGGCGCAGGTACTCGTCGCGCAGCAACGCCCCGCCGATGCACCCGGCGTAGAGCTCCGGGTCGTCGGCGGCTCCTGCGGGCAGCGGGCGGGCCAGCACGATGTCGCTGAGCATCAGGCGGCCGCCGGGCTTGAGCACGCGGGCCGCCTCGCGGAACACCTGCGCCTTGTCGGGCGAGAGGTTCACCACGCAGTTGGAGATCACGACGTCCACGCTGCTGTTGGCGACGGGCAGGGCCTCGATCTCGCCCAGCCGGAACTGCACGTGCCCCAAGCCCTCGCGAGCGGCCAGCGCACGCGCACGCTCCACCATCGCCGGCGTCATGTCCACGCCGATCACGCGGCCCGTGGGCCCGGTCCGCCGGGCGGCCAGGAAGCAGTCGATGCCGCCCCCCGAGCCCAGGTCGAGCACGGTGTCGCCCGGACGGATCTCGGCGAAGGCGACGGGGTTGCCGCAGCCCAGGCCCAGGTTGGCTCCCTCCGGCAGGAAGGCCTGGTCGAGCGCGTCGTAGCCCACCTTGGCGAGCACCGCCTCGGCGTCCTGCGGGCCGCTGCAACAGCCGGCCACGCCCACCTTGCCCTGCGCCACCGCCCCGTAGCGGTCGCGCACCAGCGCGCGCGGGTCAGGGGCGGGGCCACAGCAGCCCGATCCCGGCGCGCAATCGCCGGCCTCGGGCGTGGCCGCCGGTCGAGGCTCGGGTCGTTGCGTCATGCGTGGCTCCAGCCCTGCCGCGCCCCTAGCCTACGCAGGCACGAGCGGGCCACGAGAGGTGGCGCGGAAACGAAGACGCCCGGCAGCGGGTGCTGCCGGGCGCCAGCGAGGAACGAGTCCTGGGAGCCGCTACTTGGCGGCGGGAGCGGCCGCCGTGCCACAGGGCGTGGCGCAGGGGTTGGGCTCGGCGCACGGGTTGGGCGTGTCGCAGGGGTTGGGCTGCGCGCAGGGGTTCGGCTCGGCGCAGGGGTTGGGGGTGTCGCAGGGGTTGGGCTGGCAGCTGTTGCAAGCCGTCACCGACAGGCCGACGACGCCGAGGGTCAGGACGAGAGCGATCTTGGCGAGACGCATGGGAACTCCGGACGGCGACCTCAGCGATCGCCAAGGGACGCCCCGGCACGTGGAGGGCACCGCGCCCCCCTGCCCGGGGTGAACCCAAACCGTAGCCCCACCCCCCCCGGGGTGCAAGAGGTGCGCGCGAGGTGGGGTCAGTCCGGGAAGCGCACCCGGGGGGAGACCTTGGGCCGCTGGCGCAGGAACCAGCCGTCCCGGGCCAGCAGCATCAGCCGCCCCCCCTCCCCCTTGGCCAGGGTGCCGCGTACGGCCACCAGGTCCAGCTCGCGGACGCCCAGCGAATCCACCTTGACGGGCAGGCCGTCCGCGCCCCGCAGCTCCACCAGCATCAGGGCCGCCTTCATCTCGTCGATGCGGCAGCAGTAGTCCCACGGCGTGCGGCAGTGGTCGTCCTCCCCCGTCCGGGTGCAGTCCTCGACGCTGTCGTCCACGAGGTGGAACAGGGCGCGGCCCTTCACCTTCGACTGCACGCGGCCGACCACGGCCACCTCCTCCCCCTCCTTGCCGGCCAGCGCGGCCAGCACGGGCACGGCCCCCGGCAGGTCCTCCGCCAGCAGCGGCGCCGGGCGGCTGGCAGCCCCCGCGGCCGGGGCCGGTGACGGCGCATCGCCGGCACCCTCGCCGGAGGACGCGGGGCCGGGCCGGTCACCGCCGCAGGCGGCCAGCGCCGGCAGCATGAGCACGAGGACAGCAGCGAGGGGGCGCAGGATCACAGCTTGTCTCCAAGGGCGTCGACGAGGGGCATGCGCACGGCGCGCCACGCGGGCAGCAGCCCGCCCAGCACGCCGGCCAGCAGCGCGGCGCCGAGGCCCATCAGGCGCACGGGAGCCGAGAGGTCGAGATAGAAGGCGCCCATGGGGAACTTCATCGGCACCTCGCCGAACAGCCCGGCCACGGCGTAGCCCACGAGGCCGCCCAGCGCAGCCAGCAGCAGCGCCTCCTGCAGCAGCGACACGCCCACGGCCAGCGGGCCGTAGCCCACGGCGCGCAGCGTGCCCATCTCGCGCGTGCGTGCCAGCACGCTGGCGAACATCGTGTTGGCCAGCGCCAGCACGCCCCCGGCCAGCACCAGCCACGCCATGATGCGGGCGAGCAGCGTGACGGGTGCCAGTGCCTCGGAGAGGCCGGCGTAGAGCTCGGGCTCGGTCTTCACCGACACCTCGTAGGCCACCTTGTTGCGCGCCGCCCACACCGCCACCTCCTCGAGGCGCTCGGGGTCCTCCAGCCGCGCCGCCACGCACGAGACGTCCACGCGCCGCGTGGCCGCCATCACGTCGCGCAGGCGTGCCCAGAGCTCGGCCTCCAGCACGGTGCCCGGCGCAGCAAAGCGCCCGACCACCTTCCACGCCACGCCCTCCAGCTCGATGCTGCTGCCCACCGCCAGCGCGCCGGGGGCGAGGCCCATGCGGCTCTCGGCGAGGCGCCCGGCCAGCAGCTCGCGCTCGCCGGCGGGCTCCACGCCCTCCACCAGCGTCACGCGCGGGTGGACGAGGAAGGCCTCCGGCTCCACGCCTCGCAGCAGGCCCACCTGGTCGCCACGGCGCGTGGCCACGTGCAGCTCGACGGAGACGGCGCGACGGCCGTCGAGCACCGCCACGCCCGGCAGCCCGGCCGCGGCCGCGCGCGCATGCCCCTCCCCGATGAAGGAACGCACGAGGTCCCACTCCTGCTCGGCCCCCACCAGCACCACCCCGTCGGGCGAGGCGGTCCGCGCGGCCGTGTGCGCGAGGCCGCGCGAGAAGCCGTCCGCGAGGATCACCAGCACCGTCACCAGCGCCAGCCCTGCCAGCGTCAGCGCCGTGCGCACGCCGCGCCGGCCCAGGTTGCGCAATGCATACGAGAGGGGCAGCATCAGGTGGGCTTCACGGCCACCGCCAGCGGCCGCCTCCAGACCTCGATGACGGGGCCCAGCGCAGCAGCCACGCCCATGCCCAGCGCCACCAGCGCACAGCGCAGCACGAGGCCGGGCTCGGGCGCGAGATCGATGCCCAGTCCCTCGATGCCCAGCGTGACAGGCGCTGCCTGCAGCCACGCCACCACGGCAGCCACGCCCAGCGCCGAGCCGGCCAGCGCCAGCAGCACGCTCTCGGCCAGCAGCAGGAACGCCAGCAGCGGTCGCGTGGCCCCCAGCGTCTCCAGCGTGCCCAGCTCGGCGGCACGCGTCTGGGCAGAGATGAACACGGTCGTGCCCAGGATCAGGACCACCACCGCCACGGCGAGATAGCCCAGCAGGCGGCCGAAGCCCACCACCTCGCCCACCTCGCCCACCGCGCCCTGCACGAAGGCAGCCAGGGTCTTCGTGTCGGTCTGCACCTGGTCGCCGCGGAAGCGCTCGTCGATGGCCCGCGCCACGGCGTTGGCGTCCGCGCCGGGCGCGAGGAACACGAACAGCTGGGTGAGGCGCCCACGCTTGCGCAGGGCCCCCTGCAACACGTCCAGCGGCACGAAGGCCACGTTGTCCAGGCCGGCTCCCGCTGTCTGCACGATGCCCTCCACCCGCACGTCGAGGTTGATCTCGCTCATGCGCAGGCGGTCGCCGGGATGCAGGCCACGCCGGGCGGCCAGGCGCGCCCCCACCAGCGCCACGTCGCGACCGGGCGCGAGGCCCTGCTGCGATCCCGCCACCAGGCGCAGGTCGTGCGAGCCCGGCAGCCCCTCGGGGGGCACGCCGTGCAGCGTCACGAGGTCGAGGTTGGTGCGGCACGCATTGATGAACAGCAGCGTGGGAAGCACGGCGCGCACGCCCGGCATGCGCGCCACCTCGTCGGCATAGCGCGCCGGCAGGTCGCTGGTGAGCGGGCAGAAGCGGCTGGTCTCGAACACCACCAGCACGGGTTGCGCCGCCGAGGCCGTGAGCGTGCCCACGCCCGCCTCCAGCGTGCGCACGAAGGCGAAGAGCGCCATCGCCAGCGCCGTGCCCAGCACGGTGAGCAGCGAGCGCGTGCGCGCCCGCAGGATCGTGCGCCGCACGTAGGCCATCAGCCGCCACGCCGTGCTCATCGCGGGCTTCCTCCGGCCATGGCCGCACCCTGCCGCTGGTCGGAGATGATGCGGCCCTTGTCCAGGTGGACCACGCGGGCCGCCACCGCCGCCGCGCGCGGGTCGTGCGTCACCATCACCAGCGTCTGGCCGAAGCGCTGGTGCAACGCCGCCAGCAGGGCCAGCACGCCGTCGGCGGCCTTGGCATCGAGGTTGCCGGTGGGCTCGTCGGCCAGCAGCAGCGCCCGCCCGGCCACGATGGCCCGCGCGACCGCCACGCGCTGCTGCTGGCCGCCCGAGAGCTCGCGCGGCAGGTGCGTGGCACGGTCCGAGAGGCCCACCGCCTCCAGCGCCACGTCCACCTTGCGGCGCCGGTCAGCGCGCGAGAGGCGCATGAGCAGCAGCGGCAGCTCGACGTTCTCCCACGCCGTGAGCACCGGCACGAGGTTGTACTGCTGGAACACGAAGCCCACGTGCTCGTTGCGCCAGCGCGCCAGCGCGCGCGACGAGAGCGAGGAGACCTCGGTGCCGCCCACGTGCACCGAGCCGGCCGTGGGCTGGTCGATGCCCGCCAGCAGGTGCAGCAGCGTGGTCTTCCCGCTGCCCGAGGGACCCATCAGCGCCACGAAGTCGCCGCGTTCCACCGCGAGGTCCAGGCCGGCCAGCGGCGTGACGTCCTCGCCCTTCCCCGGGAAGGTCTTGGTGATGGCGCGCAAGGCCACGAAGGGCACCGTGGTCGAGGGGGCCGTGCTCATCGCAGGGCCCTCACGCGCGCGCCATCCTGCAGCCCGCTGGGCTCGAGGATCACCTCGTTGCTGCTGCCCAGCGCACCCTCCACCTCCACCCATCCGTCGCGCAGGCCCAGCCGGCGCACGGGCACGCGCCGCGCCTGGCCTCCCGCGGTGGGGTCCAGCACGAACACCGCCTCGCCCTGCAGCGCGCCCTCGGGCACCTCGAGGCGCGGCCGGGCGCCGGCAGCCCCGGCCTCGCCCTCGCGGGCGAGGAAGCGGCAGCGCGCCAGCATCTCGGGCTTGAGGCGCGCATCGCCCGACGCCAGCCGCACCTTCACCCACAGCTTGTTGTTCTGGATGTTGGCCTCGCCCAGCAGGCGCGTCACCGTGCCCGTGAAGGCCTGCCCCGGCACCGACTCCACCTCCACGGCCACCTCGGTGCCCTCGCCGATGCCCACGAGGTCGGCCAGCGGCACCTCCACGCGCACCTGCATGCGCTGCGGGTCGTAGAGCGCCACCAGCGCCCCGCTGGCGGCGTCCAGCGCCCCCGAGGAGCCCGGCCCGATGGTCAGGCTCTCGCGCATCTCGCCTTCGGGCCCCGCCGGGGCGCCCTGCGACGACAGCAGGCGCAGCACCACGCCATCCGACGGCGACCGCACCGTGAGCAGCGCCACGTTGCTGCGCGCCACCTGGAGGGCTGCCCGGGCGGACTCCTCGCCCGCCTGCGCCACGGCCAGCTCCTCGCGGGCCACCTGCACCTCGCCCTCCAGCCCTCGCGGCTGGTCATGCGCCTCGCGCGCCAGGCCCAGCGAGCGCTCGTGCACGTCCAGCTCGGCGCGCGCCCGGGCCAGCGCGGCGCGGCGCAGGTCGCGCTCGGCGGACGCCGACACCAGCGCCGCCTCGGCCAGCGACACCGACAGCGGGGCCGACCCGCCGCGCTCCACCAGCAAGCGCTGTGCGCGCACCTCCACCTCGGCGCGGCGCAGCGCGGCCTCGGCCTGCGCCAACGCCGCCTCGGCCTCGAGCACCAGCTCGCGGTCCCGGCGTGCCTCCACCTCGGCCGCCAGCAGGGCCGCCCGCAGGTCCACCCGCTGGGCCAGCACCGCCTCGGCCTGCGCGAGCCGCGCGCTGGCCCGGGCACGCTCGCGCACGCGCACCTCGAGCTCGGCGACGGCCAGCGCCTGCGCGTTCTCCAGCTCGGGGCTGGCGAGCACGGCCACCACCGTCTCGCCACGCTTGACGGCCTGGCCCTCGAGCACCGCCAGCCGCTCGACCACGCCGCGCACCAGCGGGCGCACCGTCACCGGCCACGGATCGGCCTCCAGCCAGCCCGCCGCCTGCGCCAGCGCGCGCCGCACCGCGCCCGAGGGCCCCGCCACCTCGCGCACGCGCATCACGCGCACCTCGCGCGGCGGGAACAGCAACGGCTGCAGCACGCCCAGCCACAGCGCGACGGCGCCGCCAAGCGCCACCAGCCCCAGCACCACGCGCGGCAGCCACGGCCGCCCCGGGCCGTGGCCCGGGGTCGTGCGCTGGAGCACGTGCAGGTGGTCGAGGCCGCCGCGGCCGCCACCCCCGAGATCGTCCTGGCTGCTCATCGTGACCCCCGCATCTGCCCCGCACGGGGCAATCGACTGCTCGTGGACGCGTGCACGGCACCGGGCCACCCGGCCGCGAACGCCGCTTCCACGCGTGCCTCGGCACACGCCAAGCGCGCCTCGCGCAGCTCGCGTGCCGCCATCAGTTCCTCGGCCTCCAGGTGCACGGCCATGTAGAGCTCGGCCCGGTCCACCTGCGCACCCGTGCGCGCTGCCTCGGTGAGCGCGTGCTTGCCGTCGTACAGCGCGCGGTGGAAGCGCAGCCCGGCCTCCGAGGCCTCCAGCGCCAGGCGGGCCGACGCGGCCTCGTGGCGCGCGGCCAGCACGCCGGCCTCCAGTTCCAGCGCGGCGCCATCGCGCCGTCGCAGCGCCGCCCGCGCCTCGGCAGGAGCACCCAGCGGCCACTGCACGGCCACGGCGCCGAAGGGATCGAGCGGGTCGAAGGTGGGGCCCAGCCCGACGGCCAGCGTGGGCCACTGGCGCGCGATCATCAGCCGCGCCTCGCGATCGGCCACCTGCACCGCGGCCGCCAGCCGCAGCAGGTCCGCGCGCGCGAAGAGCAGCGCACGAGCATCCTCGGGCGGGCAGGCCGGCCAGCCCTCGGGGGGCAGCACGGGCTCGAGCACCGCATCCGGCGCACAGCCGAGCAACTCCAGCACCTGCAGCCGCAGGCGCTGCTGCGCCACCGCCGCCGACTGCCGCTCGGCCTCCCAGCCGGCGTAGGTGGCGCAGGCCTCGGTCCACACCGAGGCCGGCAGCAAGCCTGCTCGCCGGTAGGGCTCGAGGTCCAGCAACCGCGGCTCGGGCAACGGGTCCTGCAGCACGGCCAGCTGCGCATAGGCCCGCGCAAGGTCGCGCGCCTGGCTGCGCGCCACCTCCAGCCGCTGTGCCAGCCGCTCCTCGCGCACGGCCCGCGCCAGCGCCTGCTGGGCTGGCTGGGCACCCACGCCCAGCAGCGAGAGCAGGTCCGTGCCCAGCGTGGCGTGGGACCAGTCCCGGCGCTCCCACTCGCCGGCCGCCTCCAGCACGGCATCCCGGGGCGCGGTGTTCACGCCTGCCGCGGCCGCCTCGAGCGCCTTGAGGCGCGGATTGCGGCTGGGCAGCAACGCCAGCGCCTGCTCGAAGCCCAGCGGGCCCGACGGCGCGGGCACGTCCGACACGGCGGCCTGCGGCGAGGTGCGCGCCTCCCCACGGTAGCTCGCACAGCCGCCCACCGGCACGAGGCCTGCCAGCAGCGCGCCCGCCAAGGGGAGGCATGCCCACCGGCCCGCCCGCCCGCCAGGGCGCAGCGCGACCCGGGGCGCGCGAGCGCTTCCCTGCACAGCACACGGATCCATAGCCTTCATCCCAAGACCTCCACGTCACGACACGTCGTCGCGAGGGCGCACGCCGGCCACACAGCCGGCACGCGCCTGGAGGCTCAGATGCGCAGCACCACCCCGTGGCGCAGGCCATCGGGAGCGTGGGCCTGTGGCGGGGCAGGGCCCTGCCATGCGCCGGGCACCGAGAGCACGCCCTCGATGGCGTCCAGCGCACGCGCATGGCAGGCCAGCGGCGCGACCATGGCCAGCGGTGCCGGCCGCACGCTCTCGCCCACCTCCAGCAGCAACTTGCCCTTGCCGTTGATCTCGCAGCACGGGCAAGCAGGAGCGCGCCGGCCCGTCTCGCTGCCCTCCCGGGCCAGCGCCAGCGCCGCACGAGCGCAGTGCGGGCACGCCGGGGCCGCGTGCGCGGCCGGGCCGGGCAGGCGCGTGGCAGGCTGCTGCGCCTGCACGCTGCGGGCACACGGGCACAGGGCCTGGGGCACGAGGGCCATCAGTGCCACGAGGACCAGCAGCACGTAGCTCGTCGCCCGGCGCATGCGGGCTACGATACGCCTGCCGGCCAGGACCGGGGCGGCGCATGCCAGCCCGCCCCTCCCCCCGTCCCCCGCGCCGGCTGCCGAGGCCCATGGATCCCACGCCCCTGCCCCCGTCCCCGGCCTCGCCGCTGGAGCTGCTGGCGCTACGGCACCCGCAGGGACGGCTGGGCTGGCTGGTGCTCGACCGCGTGGCGCGCGAAGCCGCCGTGGTGGACCTGCACCTCGACCACGCCGCAGGCCTGCCGGCCCTGCTGGCGCAGCAGGGCGGGCTCACGCTGCGCTACGCGCTGGGCACGCACACGCACGACGACCACCTCGCGGGCACTGCGCACGCCGCGGCCGCCTGCCACGCCGCCCACGGCGCGCATCCCCTCGCGCAGCACCCCGGCGCCACGCTGCCGCTGCCCGACGGCGCGCGTCTCGCGCTGGGCCGCGGCGAGCTGCTCGTGCACCACGCCCCGGGCCACACCGCCGACAGCCTCGTGCTGTCGCTGCCCGGCGCGCTGCTCTCGGGCGACACGCTCTGGATCGGCCGCACCGCCCCCACCGACCAGCTGGGCGGCGACGCAGGCGCGCTGTTCGACACGCTGGCACGGCTCGTGCGGCCGCTGCCCGGCAGCACGCTGCTGTGCCCGGGCCGCGACGCCGGCGGCCGCACGCACAGCACGCTGGAGCAGGAGCGCGCCACCAACCCATGGCTGCGCTACGCCGACCGCGCGCGCTTCGTGGACGCCCGTGCGGCCCGGGGCTCGGAGCCCGCGCCCTGCCGCAGCGAGGTGATCGCCTGCAACCGCGGCGGCGCGCTGCCCGCGCGCATCAGCGCCGCCGAGGCACGCGCGCGCATCGAGGCCGGCGCCTGCGCGCACGTCATCGACGTGCGCACCGACGCCGAGCTCGACGCCGGCTGGGTAGAGGGCTCGCACGCCCTGCTGCTGGACACCCTGCTGGAGCACCTCGACGACGTGCGCGCCGTGCCCGCACCGCGCCTGCTCCTGTGCCGCGGCGGCGTGCGCGCCACGCGCGCCCAGGAGGCCCTCGCCGCGCAGGGCGTGGGCGGCCTGGTCGTCATCGAGGGCGGCATCGAGGCCTACAAGACCGCCGGCGGGCGCGTCACGCCGCGCTCGCGACCGGCCGTCCTGCCCACCGCGCCCGTGGCCCCCGACGCCTCTGCCTCGTGCGAGACCGGCGCCTGAGGGCCGCGCACGCCCCCCGCCAGGTAGGCGGAGCCCCTGTCGATCGCCTGCGCCACGCGCACGCCGCGCAGGCCCCCGGCCTGTCACGCCGGAGGTCGCGGGCTCGAGCCCTGTCACTCCCGAGGGCCTCGGCGGACCTCCATGCGACGCCCGGACGCGGCTCCTATACTGCGGGCGACCCGGTACGCGTGCCCTGCCGGCACGCCGGCACGCGCCCGCCGGGCTGGA
>CAXQZU010000025.1:0-4554 GCA_964228555.1 Planctomycetota bacterium | reverse complement strand
CAGACCCCGGACGAGATGTACTTCGGGACTGGAGCCGCTGTCCCTGAGGAGCTCGCCCGAGGCCGGACCGCAGCACGGCAAGCACGTCTGGAGGCCAACCGCGCACGCCGGTGCGCGACCTGCGCGTAGGAAGCGGCCGCTCCGGAGCCAGATCCCTGGCCGGAGGTGTGTCCGGACACACCCTGGCGCGACGCCACCCGAGGGGCGGCTCGCGCGGAGGGGGCCGGCATCCACCCAGAGCCGGCCTCCGCCGCCGTCCCGCGACCGCCGCGACGAGGACTCGTCGGCGACGTTCGATTCCGCCTGACAATCAGCACGGCGGCTCGCGCGGAGGGGGCCGGCATCCACCCAGAGCCGGCCTCCGCCGCCGTCCCGCGACCGCCGCGACGAGGACTCGTCGGCGACGTGCGATTCCGCCTGACAATTAGCAGTGCGACCGTGCCGAGACGCACGGCGTCGGTCGCGCCTACTCGCTCCAGGTCGCCTCGAAGATGCGCTTCGCGGGGTCCTTGGGCACCTCATCGACGGTGAGCGAGACGGAGCGTGCGCCGCTGTCGAAGAACGTGAAGAAGTCGAGCAGCCGGGCGCCGCCCGGGCCTGCGCCCCGGACATCGTGGATGTTCTCCCGCGTGCGGGTGAGGCTCGCGGCGCGTCCCGCCGTCAGCTGGACGCTGGAGGTCTCGCGGATCTCGAAGGACGTGCCCTTCGGGGGGCGTGGATCGCTGCCCACGATGTCGGCGCTGCGGACCGTGGCCTCGCCCGCGACGCACAGCAGGAGCCCGTTGTAGTCGCGGTGGTCGTGCCACGGGAACCCGCGCCCGGGCTCGATCTTGAACTGGGCGACCACGAGGGGGCGCTTGAGCTGGAGGGAGGCGTCGTCCGCCGGGATCTTCAGTCGGTGGACCAACGCGGACAGTCGCGCGAGGTAGACCTCCTCCTTCGGCTTCCGGGCCTTGACCAGCTTCTCGGCCAGCGGCAGGGCCGCCTTGGCCAGCGCGTCCCAGGAGAGGTCACCGTCGTCGTCGATGCCCGGCTCGTGCCCGAGCGCTTGCTGTGGCCAGCTCAGCGAGAGCAGGGCCAGTGCGCCCACCGAGACCTTGAGCAGGCTGCGGCGCTCCAGGACGACGCCTTCGCCCACCTCGGTCGGGCCGGCCGTCGCCATCCGTTCGGGGAACCAGCTCATGTCACCTCGCCTGGGCACGTCCGGGCCCGCGCGATGACGTGCCGCCGCAACGTACCACGGGCGTGGCGCTGCGCGCCGCTGCCTGCCCGGGCATGCGGCACGTTCCTGACGCGTCCTCGTCACCGGGCGCGTGCCGCCGGCGGGTCGTCGCGACCCGATGGCGCCACCAAGGCGGAGCGTCCTCCACGGGCTGCGCCACATCCCACGGCGGCCCGCAAGGCCGTGCCGCCGGGCCGCGCGAGCGGGTCCACCGCCCCATGGCCGGCCCCCGGCGCACGCGGCGGGGCGATCGGCTGGGCGGGAGGGATCGGGGCCCGCGGCAGGGCTCATGCCGGGGCTGGTGCGGGCCTGCGCGGGGCCGGGAATGGCCCCCGCGGGGGCGCGTTCCGTCAGCGCGCGCAAGGTGCACGTGCCCCCGGCACGCCTTGCCCAGCGCAGGCCCGGCCCCGGGCCTCACCCCCTGGAGACCTGCCCGCATGCCCCGCCTCGCTGCCCTTGCCGCCGCCACCCTGCTGGGGGCGGGTGTCCTCGTCCTGGGCTCCAGCGCACGCGCCGAGGAGAAGGCCGCCGCGCCGGTCCCGCAGCCCCTGTCGGAGACGACCTACGAGGTGCGCCACCAGCTGGCCGTCAAGGACCTGCCGGCGGACGCCAAGCAGGTCCGCATCTGGTTCTGGATGCCCGAGGACACGCCCGAGCAACGGGTGCTCGACTTCCGCATCGTGGAGGCGCCGCCCGGGGTGCGCATCACGCGCGACCCCACCTACGGCCGCTCGTGGATCTACGCCGAGGTGGCCGCCGACGCGGCCAGGCCCCCGCGCATCGTGACCGAGTTCCGCCTCGTGCGGCGCGAGGTGCGCGGGCTGGCCGACGCATCGAAGGCCACCCCCATCACGGCCGAGCACCGCCTGGCCTTCGCCAAAGAGCTGCGCCTGGACGAGAGGCACATGGAGGTGACGCCCGAGATCCGCGCCATCGCCGACGAGCTGTGCGGTGCCGAGACCAACCCGGTGCTGCAGGCGCGCACGTGCTTCGACTACGTGATCGGCAAGTCGGACCACTACTCGCTCTTCGGCCCCGCGCCCAAGGGCAAGTGCCTGGGCGACGCGATGGAGTGCCTCGCCGGCACGGGCGACTGCTGCACCGACCAGCACGCGCTGTTCATCGCGCTGTGCCGCGCGCGCGGCATCCCCTGCCGCCTGATCTATGGCAGCCGCCTGAACTACAAGAACGAGGCCAAGGACTACGACCCCGGCTACCGCTGCTGGCCGCGCTTCTTCGCCCCCGGCCTGGGCTGGCTGCCGGTGGACGTCTCGGCCGCCGACTCGACCAAGGACGGCGACGGCGACCGCTGGTTCGGCGGGCTGGACGACCGGCGCATCGAGTGGGCCGAGGGCCGCGACTTCGACCTCGAGCCCCGCTCGGCGGTCAAGCCCGACCTGGTGATCCGCGGCCATGTCGAGGTGGACGGCAAGGTCCACAAGGGCGACGTGCCCGGCAAGACCCCGCTGGGCTTCGACCGCCTGATCCAGTTCAAGCGCCTCTAGGGCCTGGCGCGACGGGGCTGGGGCCGGCGCGCCTGGCGCGCGCGCCGCGCACGCTCACTTCGAGCCCAGCGTGACGGTGCCGTCCCACGGACGGGCCAGGCGGCCCTGCTCGAGCGCCTCCAGCACGCCGCGCAGCCAGGCGCAGGCAGCGTCGCCGGGCAGGTGGCGCAGGGCCTCGTCGAGCGCGGTGCGGGCGGCGGGGAGGGCGTCGGCCCGCAGCGCGGCGCCGGCGCGCGTGAAGGCCGCCCCGTGCGCGCGCTGCGCCTCCGTGGCCGTAGCCGCCAGCGCCACCAGCTCGTGCACGGGCACGGCCTCGTGCTTGCCCACCACGGCGAGGCGCGCCAGCGGCTTGGCGAGGATGGCATCGCCCGCCCGGCGCCGGGCCGCGTCGCCCAGCAGGATGAGCGTGCCGAAGGCCTTGTTGGCGCCCTCCAGCCGGCTGGCAAGGTTGACGGTGTCGCCCAGCGCCGTGTAGTCGAAGCGCTGGCGGCTGCCCATGTTGCCCAGCGTGGCCGGGCCGCTGTTGATGCCGATGCGCACGACGAAGCCCGGCAGGCCCAGCGCGCGCCAGGTGGGCTCGAGCGCCGGCAGCGAGGCCTGCACGGCCAGCGCGGTGCGGCAGGCACGCACGGCGTGGTCGGGCTGGTCCACGGGATCGCCCCAGAAGGCCATCACGGCATCGCCGATGAACTTGTCCACGACGCCCTCCTCGCGGAAGACGGCCTCGCAGTGCGCGCTGAGGTACTCGTTGAGCAGCCGGCTGAGCTGGGCGGGCGTGAGGTGCTCGCTGTGGGTGGTGAAGCCGGCCACGTCGCTGAACAGCACGCTCACCTCGCGCGTGCGGCCGCCCAGCTCGAGCAGGCCCGGGTCCTGCTTGAGCGCCTCGATGACGCTGGGCGCGAGGTAGCGGCTGAAGGCGCCCTCCAGCCAGCGGTTGTAGCGGCCCTCAGTGAGCAGGCGCAGGCCCGTGGCCGCCAGCCAGGTGCCCGTGCCGGCTGCCAGCGGGGCGAAGAGGTCCAGCGCGATGCCGCTGGCGAAGGCCCCCACCGCCAGCGCGCACGCAAGGCCCAGCGTGCCCAGCGCCAGCAGCGGCGGCAGCAGGCGGCCGCGCGGGCCCATCGCGCCCAGCCCCACCAGCGCGGCCACCAGCAGCGTGAAGAGCACCTGCACGGGCCCGGGCGCGGGCAGGCGGCTGCCGCCGTGCAGCAGGTTGTCCAGGATGGTGGCCTGCACCTCCGGGCCGTCCTGCGCGCGCGCCAGCGGCGTGGCCACCGTGTCGGCGAGCCCGGCGGCGTTGACGCCGTAGACCACCACCTTGCCCTTCACGGTGGCCGCGGCCTCGGGCGGCAGGCCGCCGGCGGCGTCGCGCTGCGTGCTCCAGCGCAGCACGGTGGTGGGCGAGAGGCGCGCGTAGGCGCGGTCGGCCGGCGCGCGGAAGTCCAGCAGCAGCGCGCCGTGGGCGTCCGTGGCCAGCGCACGCCCGCGCACCACCGGCCGGCCGTCGCGCACGCTGCCCTCGCCCAGCGCGAAGGCCATGGCCAGCGGCAGCGACAGCACGGTGGCCTCGCCCAGCCGCGCCAGCGGCGTGGCCCGGCGCACCACGCCGTCGGCGTCGGGGAAGGCGTTGGCGAAGCCCAGCGCGCGCGCGCCCTGCGTGACGCGCCGCACCGGGAAGTTGGCCTCGGGCAGGCGCGGCGCCCCCGGCGGGGCCACGAGGCCGGGCACGGCCAGCCGCTCGCGCGCAGCCTGCACGCGCGCCGGCACGCCATAGGAGCCCACCTCGGCCAGCTCGAAGGCCAGCGCCACCGCGCCCAGCTGCTGCAGGGC
>CAXQZU010000024.1:0-102649 GCA_964228555.1 Planctomycetota bacterium | reverse complement strand
AGGAAGCGCTCGAAGAGCAGGTCGTGGGCCAGCGGGTCCACGTTCGTGATGCCCAGCGCGTAGGCCACGATGCTGCCGGCGCCGCTGCCGCGCCCCGGGCCCACGGGGATGCCGTTCTCCTTGGCGTAGCGGATGAAGTCCCAGGTGATCAGGAAGTAGGACACGAAGCCCATCTGCTGGATCACGCCCTGCTCGTAGGCCAGGCGCTCGGCCACGGCCGGCGGCAGCGGCTTGCCGTAGCGCCGCTCGGCGCCCTCGCGCGTCAGGCGCAGGAAGTAGGCCTCGGGCGTGACGCCGCCGGGCGGCGTGAAGGCCGGCAGGTGCGTCTCGCCCAGCGGCAGGTCGAGGTTGACGCGGTCGGCGATGTCCACCGTGGCGCGCGCCGAGGCCTCGAGGTCGCCGAACAGCGTGTACATGGGCTCGGCGGCCCGGAAGCACAGCAGGCTCTCCTGCCGCAGCCGCTTGCCGTCGGCGAGGGTCTTGCCCATCCCGATGCACATGTGCACCTCGTGGGCCGGCGCGTCGCCCTCGCCCACGTAGTGGATGTCGTTGGTGGCCACGGTGGGGATCCCCAGCTCGCGGCTGATGCCCAGCAGGGCCTGGTTGACCTTCTCCTGCCCCTCGCAGCCGTTGCGCTGCAGCTCCAGGTAGTAGCGGTCGCCGAAGATGGCCTGCATCTCGGCCGCGGCCTGCCGCGCTCGCGTGAGGTCGTCGTGGCGCGCGTAGTAGGAGGGCTCGCCGGAGAGGCAGGCCGACTGCACGATCAGCCCCTGGTGGTGGCGGGCCAGCAGCTCCTTGTCCACGCGCGGCACGTAGTAGAAGCCCTCGAGGTAGGACGCGCTGCTGAGCGCCATCAGGTTGCGCCAGCCCACGAGGTCCTGCGCGATCAGGATCACGTGGTGGGCGGCGACAGGGTTCTTCTCCCGGTCGCGGCGTGAGCGTGGCGCGAGGTAGGCCTCCAGGCCCAGCAGCGGCTTCACGCCCTTGGCCTTGCAGGCCTTGTAGAACTCGATGGCCCCCGACAGGCTGCCGTGGTCCGTGAGTGCCAGCGCAGGCTGCTCGAAGCGCGCGGCCGCCTCGACCAGGTCCTCGACCTTGGCCGCTCCGTCGAGCAGGCTGTAGTCGCTGTGGACGTGGGTGTGGACGAAGGTGCGGGCGACCATGCCGGATCCCCGGGCCGGGGTGGTGGAGGGTAGGCCTGCGGGGGGACGGCGCCGGCCGCGGGCGCGGCCGGCCGGGCCATCCCGGGCGGCCTCCCCGGCGCCGAGACGGCAGCATGACGCGGGGCGGGCACCATGCCAGGCATGACGCACGCACGCCCCGCGCTGCCGCTCGCTGCGGCCCTGGCCTCCGCCCTCGCCCTCTCCCTCGCCGGTTGCGCGGGCGGCCCCTCGGGTGCCGGCACGGGCCCGGGGCCGGCCCCCGTGGAGGTGCCGGCGCAGCGTCCCGGCGCGCGGCTGGGGGCGGGTCGCACGGTGGACATCGCCTCGCTGCGACCCGAGGACCATGCCCAGATGGCCTCGTCGTGGCGCCTGTTCGTGGAGCAGGACCCCCGCTGGCCCGGCGCACGCTCCGCGTGGGTGGAGCGCGGCCCGGCGGCGCGCCAGGTGCTCGCCGAGAACCTGTTCCGCTACTTCTGGAGCGCCTCCACGCTGATGCGCAAGGACGCCATCCTGCGCGTGGGCAAGGAGGTGGCCTTCGTGCCCGAGGAGGGCACGCTGCTGTTCGGCGAGCTGCTGGCCCTCGAGCGCTGGCCGCTGCGGGAGGCCACCCAGGCGCTGGTGTTCGACCCGGACAACGCCACCCGTCCGGGCGTGGCCACCTACACCCACCTCGGGATCGACGACATGACGCGCCAGTACGCCGCCATGGTGCTGGCCGTGGCCGGTCCCGTGTCGGTGCCGGTGCTCTCGCGTCCGGAGATCCTGGGCGGGCCGCGGCCGGTGGCGCGCACGCAGGCCTACTACGCCCTGGGCACCATCGGCAACGACGCGGCGCTGGCCGTGCTCGCCCGGGAGCTGGCCGCCGCGAGGGACTGGCAGCAGCGCGGTGCGGCCGTCAAGGCGCTGGGCTTCGCCTTGCAGCGCAACCCGGCGGCACGACCGCTGGTCGAG
Organism: Planctomycetota bacterium; assembly: GCA_964228555.1. Taxonomy (GTDB): domain Bacteria; phylum Planctomycetota; class PLA2; order PLA2; family JAEUHO01; genus CAXQZU01. Next base: position 100,535 of record CAXQZU010000024.1, on the reverse strand, counting down.
GGCTGCCTCAGCGACCCCGACCCCTTCGTGCGACGCAAGGCCGAGGAGGCCCTCGAGGGCCGGGCGCGCTGGGAGATGTAGCGCCGGGCGGCTGCGGGATGACAGGCCGCGCGCGCGGCGGGCCGGCGGGCGTCCCGGGCCTGCGTACCATGCGGCCTCCCCGGGAGGCTGCGCTCGCATGGTCTGGAAGATCGCCAAGGTCGGCCGTGCCTCGGCCGTCACCGGCGAGGTGTTCGCGCCCGACACGCCCATCGTGACGGCGCTGTTCGGCGAGGAGCAGGAGGCCAGCGAGGACAAGGTGCGCGGCACGGGCTTCGTGCGCCGCGACTTCCTTGCCGCGGAGGCCACGCCCGAGCGCCTGGCGGGCGCCTACTGCGTGTGGCATACGCGCACGGCGCCGGCCGTTCCCGCCAGCCGCAGGCCGCTGGACCTCGACCTTGCCCGCGAGATGCTGGAACGCCTGCTGCGCGAGGCCGACCCGGCGCGGGCCGGCGTGGCCATGGCGCTGGCGCTGGTGCTCTCGCGCAAGCGCCGGCTGCTGCTGCTGGAGCAGGGCGAGACCTCGCTGAAGGTGCGCTGGCCCAAGGACGAGGCGTCCTTCGAGGTGCCGGCCCCGGTGCTCACCGAGGCCGAGAGCGAGCAGCTGCAGCAGGAGCTGCAGCGCCTCTTCGAGGTCTAGGCCCGCCGGCCCGGGCAAGGGTCCGGGCCGGGCCGTAGGATGGGTGCGTGCGCCACGAGGTCCTCTCCCGCAAGTACCGCCCGCAGGGCTTCGACGAGATGGTGGGCCAGGAGCACGTGGCCCGCATCCTGTCCAACGCGATCACGGGCGGGCGCGTGGGCCACGCCTACCTGTTCACGGGCCCGCGCGGCTGCGGCAAGACCACCACCGCGCGCATCTTCGCCAAGGCGATCAACTGCGCCACGCCGCTGGCCAGGCGCGGCGAGGGCCGTCCCTGCGGCACCTGCCCGTCCTGCCGCGACATCACGGCCGGCTCCGACCTGGACGTGGTGGAGATGGACGCGGCCAGCAACAACGCCGTGGACGACGTGCGCGAGCTGCGCGCGCAGGTGGGCTACCAGCCCGTGCGATCGCCCTTCCGCATCTGGATCGTGGACGAGGTCCACATGCTCTCGACGGCCGCCTTCAACGCGTTCCTCAAGACGCTGGAGGAGCCGCCCGCCCACGTGAAGTTCCTGTTCTGCACCACCGAGGCCCACCGGCTGCCGGCCACCTTCCGCAGCCGCTGCCAGATGGTGGAGTTCCGGCCCATCGCGCAGGCGGCCATGCTCGTGCGCCTCCAGCGGCTGCTGGAGCGCGAGGGGGCGACAGCGGAGGAGGGCGTGCTGGAGTCGATCGCACGCCATGCGCTGGGCGGCCTGCGCGACGCCGAGTCGCTGCTGGAGCAACTGCTGGCGATGTCCGCGACGAAGGCCGTCACGCGGGCCGACTACGACGCCATCGCGGGTCGAGCCCCGGACGAGAGGCTGGCCGCGCTGCAGGCGGCCGTGGATGCGGGGGATGCGGCCGCGGCGCTCGACGCCTTGCAGGCCTGCCTTGCCGGTGCGACCCGGCCGGGCGTGCTGCTCGACCAGTGGCTGGACGGGTTGCGGCTGGCGCTCTCGGGGGCGGCCAGGGCGGCGGACGCAGCCCGCATGGCGCGCTGCTCGCGCGCCGTGGACGTGCTGCTGGGCAAGCGCCAGCACCTGCGCGCCGGGGCGGACGGTGCCTTGGTGCTGGAGGCCGCCGCCGTGGAACTGGCCCGCCTGCCGCAGGCGCGCGACCTGGACCGGCTGGTGGAGGCGCTGCGCGCGCGTTCGTCGGCGCCACCGGGGCCTGCCGCGGGTGCCGCGCTCCCGGCGGGCACGCCCGGGCGCGCGGCCGGCGGCGGCCGTCCGGCCGCGAGCGTGCCGGGCCCGGCCACGGCGCTGCCCGCCTCCGTGGGCCCCGCAGCGGGGCGAGTCACGGGCGCGGGGTCCACGCCGGCGGCCCCCTCGGCGCTGCCGCCCGGCGGCGCGCCGCAGGCGCCGCGCGCGGCCGACGCACCGACGCTGGCGTTGGTCCAGCAGCGCTGGGCCGCGTTGCAGGAGGCCGCTGCGCGCCGTGACGTGCGCCTGCGCGAGGCCTTGCGGCGCGTGCGGGTGACCGGCGTGCAGGCCGGCCGCCTGATGCTGGCGGCGCCGCGCAGCGACGTGATGGCACGCAGCACGCTGGAGCGGCCCGAGATGCAGCAGGCCTTGCGCCAGGCCATGCGCGACGTGCTGGGCGCCGAGCTCGCGGCCGTGGTCGAGGTGGACAGCGACGCCGGCGCGCGCTCGGCCAGCGAGCTGCGCGAGCACCCGCAGGTGCGCCGTCTCGCCGAGCTCGTGGGGGGGCGCGTGCTGCAGGTCGAGCGCGAGGCGCCTGCGGCCGCCCCGGCGGGCGCGGTGCCGCGCCCGGGCGAGGCCGAGCCGGACGAGGCCGCGCCCGGGGCACTGGGCGCGCCGCCCGCGCGCAGCGAAGACCCCGACGCCTAGCCCATGGACCCGGTCCCGCCCACCCTCGCCCAGCTGGTCGATGAGCTCGAAGGCCTGCCCGGCATCGGCCGGCGCACGGCCGAGCGGCTGGCGCACCACTTGTTGCGGGTGCCGGCCGAGAAGGCGCTGGCGCTGGCCGAGGCCATCCGGGCCGCCCGCGCCCGCATCGCGCCCTGCTCGCAGTGCCGCGCCCCGGCCGAGTGCGATCCCTGCCCCGTGTGCGCCGACGCGCAGCGGGATGACACGCTGCTCCTGGTGGTGGAGACGGCGCGCGACCTCGTGGCCATCGAGTCCAGCAAGGCGTGGCGTGGCCGCTACTTCGTGCTCGGCGGACGCCTGGCGCCTCACGAGGGCGAGCAGGGCGCGGGGCTGGCGCTGGAGCCGCTCGTGGCGCGGGCCTCGCGGGGCGTGCGCGAGGTGGTGCTGGCCACGAATCCTGACCTCGAGGGGGACGGCACGGCGCTGCTGCTGGCCGAGACCTTGCGGGGCAAGGGCGTGGCCGTGTCGCGCCTCGCGCGCGGCCTGCCGGCCGGGGGCCTGATCGAGCACCAGAGCGCCAGCGTGCTGGGCGAGGCGCTCGAGGGCCGCCGCCAGCTGCCCTGAGGCCGTCCGCCGGCGCGCGTCACCGGACGCTGCGACTGGCGACCTTGGTGCCCCCGGCCCCGGGCGCGCGCCGCGGGCTGCGGTAGACTGTGCACAGCATGCGCATGGACGTCGGGCTCCACCTCCGCCAATCCCTCCAGCTGCGGCTGGCGCCGCAGATCATCCAGTCCATCGAGATCCTGCAGCTGCCCACGATGGACCTCCGCAACCTGATCGAGGATGCGCTGCAGGAGAACGAGGCCCTCGAGGTGGTGGAGGAAGCCGCGGATGCGCTGGGGCCCGCCCCGGCCGAGTCCCGCGCGGACGAGGGCGAGGGCGACGAGGACGAGGGCGCGGGCCTCGACCCCGACGCCGAGCGCACGCTGGAGCGGCTGGAGGGGCTGGCGGAGGCCGAGGCCTCCGGGCCGGGCACCACCAGCCGGGCGGCGGCGCAGGAAGCCGCCGACCGCAAGCTGGAGGCCCTCCAGAACGCGCCCGACCACGGCACCGGCCTCGCCGACCACCTCATGCTGCAGGTGGAGGAGCTGGAGCTGGCGCCCGAGGTGCGCCGCGCGGCGGAGGCCATCATCTTCAACCTCGACGCGGCCGGCCTGTTGCGCGCCACGCTCGAGGACGTGCGCGAGGGCATGGACGAGCCCGTGCCGCTGGAGGTGCTGCAGCGGGGGCTGGACGTCGTGCAGGGCCTGGAGCCCCGGGGCGTGGGCGCGCGCGACGCCACCGAGTGCCTGCTGCTGCAGGTGGACGAGGCGGACCCCGACGCCGAGCTCAAGCGCGCGCTGGTGCGCGACCACCTAGCCGACCTGCAGCGCAACAAGATGCCCAAGGTGGCCAAGGCGCTGGGCATCGCGCTGGAGGACCTCTACCAGCTCAAGCAGTCGCTGGCGCGCACCATGACGCTGCGTCCCGGCGCGGCGTGGTCGGCCGAGCCGGCCCGCTACATCCGGCCCGACATCCTGGTGGAGTGGCAAGACGGCGACTACGTGGTGCGGCTGGTGCAGGACGCCCTGCCGCGCCTGGGGATCAGCCCGCAGGTGCGCGCGTTGCTGCGCGAGGCGCGCGGCGACCCCCGCCTGCGCGAGCACCTGAAGAAGAAGGTCGACCTCGCCAAGTGGCTCATCGACGCCATCGCGCAGCGGCAGGGCACGCTGGAGCGGGTGGCGCGCGAGATCGTGTCGCGCCAGCGCGAGTACCTCGAGTTCGGGGTCAGCCACCTCAAGCCGCTGAAGATGCAGGAGGTTGCCGATGCGCTGGGCATCCACGTCAGCACCGTGAGCCGGGCGATCAGCGAGAAGCACATGCAGGAGCCGCGTGGCATCACGCCGCTGAAGTTCTTCTTCACGGGCGGCACCGAGAACGGCGAGGGCGGCGTCGAGTCGCGCCAGAGCGTGAAGGAGCGCGTGCGCGAGATCATCGAGCACGAGGACAAGAAGGCGCCCAAGAGCGATGACGAGGTGGCCGAGCAGCTGAGCAAGGAGTCGGGCCTGGAGATCGCGCGCCGCACGGTGACGAAGTACCGCAAGGCGCTGGGCATCCCCTCCTCGCGCCAGCGTCGCATCTGGTAGCGCGCGGCGTGGCGTCCTCGCAACGGCCGCAGGCGCCCGCGGGCGGCGTGCCGGGCGGGCCCGCCGCGCGCACCTTGCGCATCGACCTGTGCTGGGACGGCACGGGCTTCCTGGGCTGGCAGCGGCAGGCGCAGGGTCGCACCGTGCAGGGCGAGCTGGAGGCCGCGCTCGCGCGCGTGCTGGGTGCGCCGCACGCGGTGGTGGGGGCGGGGCGCACGGATGCGGGCGTGCATGCCCGCCGGGCCGTGGCCAGCCTGCCCACCTCGCATGCCATGGAGGCGGCGCGCCTGGGGCGTGCGCTGGAGGCCTTGCTGCCGCCCGACATCGGCATCCTGCGCGTGCGCGAGGCCGCGCCCGGATTCCATGCCCTGCGCGACGCGCGCTGGAAGTGGTACCGCTACCGGCTGCTGGTCGCCCCGCGGCGGCGACCGCTGGCCGAGCGCACGGCCTGGCGCGTGCGAGAGCTGCCGCCGCTGGCCGCGCTGCAGGCCGCGGCCGGCCCCCTGTGCGGCACGCATGACTTCGCCAGCATGGCCAGCGCCGGCTCGCCGCGCGAGCACACCGTGCGCACGCTCTCGCTCGTGCGCTGGACGCGCCGCGGCCGTCACGCCTGGCTGGATGTCGTGGGCGACGGCTTCCTCTACAAGATGGTGCGCACGATGGTGGGCACCATGGTCGCGGCTGCGCGCACGGGCGACCCGGCCGGCGCGGCAGGCGCCACGCTGGCCTCCCTCGACCGGGCGTCGGCCCCGGCACCGGCCCCTGCACACGGCTTGTGCCTGCAGGACGTGGGCTACGGCACGCGGCCGCCACCGTCCTGAGCCACGGCCTCGGCGGCAGCCACAGCAGGCTCCCCGCTCGCCCGGCGCCCTTCCCCGGCTAGGATGCAGGCATCCCCCGGCGCGAGGTGCCCTGCCATGCAGATCACGATCACCGGCCGGCACCTGGGCGTGACCGATGCGATGAAGTCGTATGCGCGCACGAAGGTGGAGAAGCTGCTGCGCTTCGCCGGCCGGGCGACGCAGGCCGCCGTCACCATGGACGTGCAGCACCAGGATCACGAGGTCGAGATCGTGCTCGACGTGCCGCGCGGCGCACGCCTCGTGGTCAAGGCGCAGGCCCCGGACATGTACGCCGCCGTGGACCTCGCCGAGCACAAGCTGGCGATGCAGCTGCGCAAGGCCAAGGACCGACGGCAGGACCACCACCGCGGCGAGCGCACCCCGTCCGCCGGGGCCCCGCCGGCCGCCGCCGGCGCCGGCCCGGGCGAGGGGCTGAGCACCTACGAGGACGTGATCGAGCGCCTGCGGCGGGGCGAGTGACGCCCCGCGCCCGCGACCCCGAGGAGCCCGTGTCGATGACCGCCCGCCCCGACCTGCCGTGCCCTGCCGTGGCGCACTGCGTGCCCGGCCTCAAGGCGCGCACCCCGGCCGAGGCGGTGGTCGAGATCTCGCGCGCCTTCGTGGCCTCGAAGGCGCTGGGCGAGGCGGCGCGCAAGTCGCTGGTGAAGAACGTGCTGGAGCGCGAGGCGCAGGCCTCGACCGGCATCGGCAACGGCGTGGCGCTGCCGCACCCCACGGCGCCGGGCGACGTGAAGCGCTGCGTGAAGGAACTGCTGGTCGGCGTGGGCGTGTCGCCTGCGGGCATTGCCTTCCAGGCCGTGGACGGGGCCCCGGTGCACACCGTGTTCCTCGTGGCCGCGCCCTCCACGGAGGAGTACCTGCGCGTGGCCCGGCTGGTGGCCGGCCTCGCCCGCGACCCCAACTGGCCGCGCCTGCTGCGACGCTGCACGACGGCGGCCCAGATCGTGGACCTGGTGCAGCAGGCCTGGCAGGGAGCCCGGCGATGAGCGGCCCGGCGCAGGCCAGGCGGCGGGTGCAGGTCGTCAACGAGAAGGGCGTGCACGCCCGCCCGGCGGCCATGCTCGCCACGCGGGCCAAGCGGTTCGCCAGCCAGCTGGCCATCACGCTGGTGGAGGTCCCCGACGGCGGCGGTGCGGAGGCAGGCACGCGCGTGGATGCCAAGGACGTGCTCGAGATCATGTTCCTGGGCGCGCCTCCGGGCGCCTGGCTCGAGATCGAGGCGCACGGCGACGACGCCGAGGCCGCGGTCGCTGCGCTGGCCGCGTTGGTCGACGCGGGCTTCGAGGAGTAACGTGGGCTCGCCGGCCGCGATGGCACGCCTCGGGGGCATCGCGGTGTGCGGCGGCAGCCGCGTGGGCCCGGCGCTGCTCTTCGAGGAGTCGCCTGACGTGGTGGCGTTGCCCGACGCGCCGGCGCAGGACCTGCGCGTGGAGAAGGAGCGCCTGCGGCGCGCGGCGCAGGTGGCGCGTGACGACCTCGAGCGCCTCCAGTCCCAGCTGGGTGGCGAGGCCGGCGTCGGGGGCATCTTCCGTGCGCACGGCCTGCTGCTGGAGAGCGTGCTGCCCGGCATCGAGGGCGCCATCGACGCCGGGCAGGCGGCCGAGCGCGCCGTGGCCGGCGTGCTGCATGCCGCGGCCTCGCGGCTGGCCTCCTCGGCCAACCGCCTGATGGCGCAGCGGGCGCAGGACCTCGTGGACGTGGAGCGGCGCCTGCTGCGGGCGCTGACGGGCGGCGGCGTGCAGGCGGGCGCCGGGCCGGCAGGGGGCGACCGCCCCGTGGTGATCGTGGCCCGTGACCTCACGCCCAGCGAGACCGCGGCGCTGGAGGGCCGCGCCGTGGCCGCCATCGCGCTGGAGGAGGGCGGCGTCACCAGCCACTCGGCCGTGATCGCCCGCTCGCTGGGCATCCCGTGCGTGGTGGGCGTGGCCGGGCTGCTGGCGCGCGTGCAGCACGGTGACCCGCTGTGGGTGGATGGCACGCAAGGCTTCGTGGTGGTGCATCCCGACGAGGCCTCGCGGCGCGAGGCCCTGGGGCTGGCCGAGCGCTACGACCGCTTCGAGCGCAGCCTGCTGGCCGAGAGCCAGCTGCCGTGCGAGACGCTGGACGGCCACAAGGTGACGCTGCTGGCCAACATCGAGTTCCCGCCTGACGTGGATGCCGGCCTCGCGCGTGGTGCCGAGGGCGTGGGCCTCTACCGGACCGAGTTCCTCGTGCGCCCGGGGTCCCCGCTGCCCACCGAGGAGCAGCACCTGCAGGCCTACCGCAGCACGCTGCAGCGGCTGGCCGGCGGCCGCCTCTCCGTGCGCACCTTCGACTTCGGCAGCGACAAGGAGTCGCCGCTGGGCGGGCCGCGCGAGCCCAATCCCGCGCTGGGGGTGCGCTCGCTGCGCTGGTGCTTCGCCCACCCCCAGGCCTTCCACGTGCAGCTGCGAGCGCTGCTGCGCGTGGCCGCCGAGGGCGACGTGCGCATCCTGTTGCCGATGGTGGCCGGGCTGGAGGACCTGCGGCAGGCGAGGGCGCTCATCGCCGCCGCCGCGGCGGAGCTCATCGAGCAGGGCCTGCCCTGCAGGCCGGACGTCCCGGTGGGCATCATGGTCGAGATCCCCGCGGCCGCGGTCACGAGCGACCTGCTCGTGCGCGAGGCCGACTTCCTCTCGATCGGGACGAACGACCTCATCCAGTACGACCTCGCCGTGGACCGGCTCAACCCGCGGCTCGCCCGGCTCTTCCAGCCCTCGCATCCCTCCATCCTGCGCCTCCTGCGCGACACGCTCGCGGCGGCCGATCGCGCCGGCGTGCCTGTCACGCTGTGCGGCGAGATGGGTGGGCACGCCCTCCACACCGCGCTGCTGCTCGGCCTGGGCCTGCGCGAGTTCAGCGTGAGCCCCGGCACCCTGCCCAGGGTGCGGCGCCTGCTGCGCAGCCTGACGGTGGACCGGGCCCGGCGCATCGCCCGCGAGTGCCTCGAGCTCACCACGGCCGAGGAGGTGGAGGCGCACCTGCGGCGCAACGTGGCGCCCATCGAGGCGGGCGAGGCCGGGCGTTAGGTGCGCGTAAGCGAGGCCCGTCGGGCAGGCCGTCCCGGGGCGGGCGAGGGCGCGCGGTTGGACACCCGCCCCTGCCGGCGGGACACTATGCACGTGGCCAGGAGCCGGGCGCGAGGCCGGGTCCTGCCCTGCCCATGCCGCGTGCGGCCCCTGAGGAGCCCATGTTCCTGAAGCGCGCCAGGTCCCTGATCGGGCTGGACATCGGCACGCGTGCCGTGAAGGCGCTCGAGCTCACGTGGGACGGCGCGCCGCGCATCACGGGCTTCGCCTGCGCCGAGGTGCCCAGCGCCGAGGCCACGTCCGACACGGTGGCGCGCGTGCTGCGCGACGGCGCCTTCCGCACCCGACGCGTCGTGACCGCCGTGTCGGGCAAGTCGGTCATCGTGCGCTACCTGACCATGTTCAAGATGGGGCCGGAGGCCCTGAAGGCGGCCGTGCGCTTCGAGGCCGACAAGTACGTGCCCTTCGACGTGGCCGACGTGGTGATGGACAGCCAGCCCCTGAGCCCGGAGGGGCAGGCCGACCTGGGGCCCAACGAGATGCGCGTGCTGCTGGTGGCATGCAAGCGGTCGCTCGTCGCGGACCAGATGCGGGTGCTGTCCGCACACGGGCTCCAGCCGCAGGTGGTGGACGTGGACGCGTTCGCGCTGGGCAACGCCTTCGCGCTGGCGCGCCACCCGCAGGGCGAGGCAGCCCGCAAGGTGGCAGCGCTGGTGGACGTGGGTGCCAGCAAGACCAGCGTGAACGTGCTTGCGGGGGCCACCTCGCTGTTCACGCGCGAGATCCATGCCGCCGGCGATGCCTTCACGGCCGCGATCGCGACCCGGCTGGACCTCGGCCAGGCCGACGCCGAGGCGCTCAAGCGCAAGCCCGGCGAGGACGAGGGCAGGGTGCGGGACGCGGTCAGTGCCGCGGTCGCGGACCTGAGCAACGAGATCCGCCTCTCGTTCGACTACTTCGAGAACCAGTTCGACCGGGGCATCGACGAGGTGCTGCTCTCGGGGGGTGGGGCCCGGCTCGTCGGCCTCGTCGACGACCTGGGCACCACGCTCGGCAAGCCCACCGCGACCTGGGACCCGACCGGGGACGTGGCCATCGCGCCCAGCGGCGTGGACGCCGGCCGGCTGCGCGAGCACATGATGGACGTCGCCGTGGCCATGGGCCTCGCCAGCCGGGGAGCCCAGTGATGCACCGGGAGCGCAGCGCATGATCGAGATCAACCTGCTGCCGCCGGAGCTCCGGGCCCGCACCGGCACGCCCCGGGCACGCTTCGTCGCCATCGTGTCCGGCGTGGTGGCCGTCACGCTGGCGCTGGGCGCCTTCGCGTGGGTGCACATCGAGCTGGGCCGCGTGCGCGACCTGCGCACGGCGCGCGAGGACGAGGCCCTGGCGCAGGAGCAGCGCAAGAAGCACTCGCTGGACCTGCAGGCCGAGATCGAGATGTACGAGCGGCGGCGCACCGCCATCCAGACCATCAATCGCTCCCGCATCCTGTGGTCGCAGAAGCTGGACCAGCTGTTCGACATCGTCACGCGCCAGGCGGGCGACACGCCCTACCTCGCGTGGCTGGACGCCGTCGAGGTGCCGGCCCAGCCCATCGCCAGCAAGCGCGCGGCCACCCCGGGCCGGCAGGCGGCGGATGGGGGACAGCTCAAGTTCCGGGGCCTGCTGGCCATGGAGCAGGAGTCCAGCGCGCTGGCCCACAGCAGTGCCCTGTACACCGCGCTCACCGGCGACCCCGATGCCACCGGCCAGTCCACGGAGTTCTTCGCCGACTTCCAGCGCATCAACAACCCCAGCGTGCTCATCGTGCAGGACCGCGCAGGCATGGAGCGCCCGCGCAGCCCGGCCGTCGTGGGCGAGTTCCGCTACGAGCTGAGCCTGGTGCCGCGCACCGGGCCGGCCAAGCCGGGGGCGAAGCCCGCCCCCGGTCCCGGTCGATAGGACAGCGCAGGAGCACCCGTGGCCCAGCCCTCCGAGAAGACCCGCCTGCTGCTCACCATCGCGGTTGCCGCGCTGGTGGTCGGCGCCGTGGCCTGGCTGGCCACGCAGGACCTCGCCGAGATCCGCGCGATGGAGGCCGAGATCGAGAGCCTCGACCAGCGCATCCGGGAGGCTGACACCGAGATCCGCAAGGTGCCCCAACGGGAGGAACGCCTCGTGGTGTTCCGGGCCGTCGAGACGAAGGAGCTGGAGGTCCTGCCCAGCAAGCAGAAGATCGCCGAGTTCTACAGCGGCCTGAGCACCTTCTTCCAGGAGGCGGGACTGCGCTTCCGCGAGCTGCCCGAGAGCAAGCCGGTCGAGAGCGACCTGGCCAAGGGCATCTTCGTCACGCGCTCGCTGCTCAAGGGGCAGGGCGAGGCCGGGTCGATCCTGCGCTTCCTCAACATGCTGGAGAACGACCCGCGGCTGGTCTCCGTGCGCGGCCTCAAGATCGACGCCGCGCAGGAAGGCCCGGAGGACGCGCCGGCCGCCGTGCTGCACGACCTCGAGGTGACGCTGGACAGCTACTACTACGCGCCCTCGGGGGACGGCCCCCGGCGCGTGACGATCCAGGGCGAGGAGCAGCGGCTGCAGTCGCCGCCGGTGCGCAAGGCGATTGCGGAGTTCGTGCCGGAGCGCCCCGCCACCTACACGCTGCCCCGTGGGGCTTCCCGGCGCGACCCCCTGCAGGACCCGCGCACCCCGCAGGCGATGGCCACGCAGCGGGCCGGCGTCGAGGAGCGCGCCCGGCAGGGAGAGGCGGTGGCTGCCATCGAGGCCGACCTCGGCGCCCTGCTGCAGGTGGAGGAGCGCGGCCGGGCCCTGATGGCCGCCGGCGACCTGTTCAAGGGCGACCGCGAACTGGTGCAGCTGGCCGCGGGGGTCGCCGAGCTCTCCTCGCGCGTGCAACGCCTCATGCAGGCGCGCACGGTCACGGAGGCGGCCCTGCTCGCCCGGCTCACGGAGGTGGGCCAGCGGCTCGAGGACCTGGCCGGCCGACGGGTTGCCGGGCAGGTGGAGATCACGCGATCGCTCGCCGAGAAGACCCTGCGCGACATGCAGCGCATGTTCGACCGCGGCGACCATGCCGCCGTGACGAGCACGGCGCAGGGCTGGGACGAGTTCGTGAAGGGCAAGGCCGTGGCCGCCGATGCGGGCGAGGTGCTGGAGCAGGTCCTTCGCCTGCGTGCCCGGGCCGTGGTGATGGCGGAGGCCGCCGAGATCGCCGTGTCCATCACGGGCATGATCGTCAGCGATGACCAGCCCGCGCGCAGCGTGGCCACCATCAACGGCAGGCACCGCAAGGTGGGCGAGGCCATCGACGAGGCGGGCCTCGTGGTGGTGCAGGCCATCCGCCGCGATGCCGTGGACTTTGCCTACAAGGGCGAGGTGTTCACCCGCACGCGGGCGCGGGCCGCGGGGACCACGGCCCCGGCCGGGCGCTAGGTCCGGGCCCGGGCGGGCGCAGGCCGGGCCGGGATGGCGGGCGGGATGACGGGCAGGTGAGGCTTGGCCGCCGGGCCAGGCCGGGCTTACCTTGGAGGCGAGTCCAGCCGATGGCTTGGCTGGGGGCCCGAGGGCCTACCGAAGGCTGGGCAGGAGATGACATGACGACGACGTGCTGCCGATCCAACCCGCGCCGCCTGCTGGCGCTGCTGGCCGCCCTCGTGGCCGGCCTCTCCCTGCTGGCCCTGCCCGCCGCCCCTGCGCAGGCGGGTGGCGACGTCGACCCCGAGGCCTACCGCATCTACGACGTGGGCGACGGCCGCCTGAGCCTGGACGTCACGCAGGCCCCGTTCGGGCAGGTGGTGCGCGAGCGCATCCAGCCGCGCACGCAGGTGAACCTCGTGGTGTCGCCCGAGGCGGAGGCCCAGCCGGTCACGCTGCGGGTCTCCAACCTCGAGTGGCTGCTGGTGCTGGACCTGCTCACGCGCCAGATCGGCGGCTCGCTGGTGCGCACCTCGCCGACCCTGCTGCAGGTGGAGCGGCCCGCCCCGGTGACCATCGACTTCTCCAACGCCGACGCGGTCGAGGTGATCCAGGCCATCGCGAAGTTCGGCGATGCCTCGGTGGTGATCAGCGAGAAGGTCTCGGGCCGCATCACCGTGAGCCTGCGCAACCTGCCGTGGCGTGCCGCCCTCGAGCGCGTGGTGTCGGTGCTGCGCTACGCGCTGGTGGAAGACGACTTCGGATCGCTGAGCGTGGTGCCCATCGACCACCTCGAGCGGGACGAGGACTACTACCGCTTCCGCTACCTGCGCCCGCACGCGCCCTACAAGGGCGTGATCGCGCCGCAGAGCGGTGGTGGTGGCGGCGGCGGCGGTGGCAGCGATGGCGCGCAGCAGGCGGCGAACATCGTGCGCAGCAACGTGTACGTGCCCAGCGACGACCCCAAGGATGCCGAGGAGAATTTCCCGATCATCGCGGGCCTGCGCTCGGTGGTGCAGCCCGAGGGCGACGTGCGCTACATGCCCGACCAGAACGTGATCCTCTACACGGGCCTGAAGAACAAGATCCGCCGCCTCAAGACCCTTGTCACGGCGCTGGACACCGAGCCGGCGCAGATCGAGCTGGACATGTGCTTCGTGATCACGTCCAACCAGGACGCGATCAACCTGGGCCTCAACCCGGGCGACACCGAGGGCTTCGGCATGGGCCTGTCGGGCGCCGACTTCTTCCACATGTTCCCTTGGAACATCGGGGGCAGTGCCTCGGACGTGGCTTCCATCATCAGCGGCACGGCCTTCACCTCGCCCGCTTCCAGCACCTTCACCTACGGCCGGCTGGGTGCCAGCGAGACCTCGCTGCTCTGGAAGTGGCTGCAGCGGGACGTGTCCACGCGCGTCGTGCAGAGCCCCAAGCTGCTCGCGCTGGACAACCAGGAGGCCACGGTCTTCGTGGGCGAGACCATCCGGTATGCGCGCAGCGACGCGGCCACGAACCAGAACGGCGGCCTCGAGGTGTCGGTGAGCGAGGACGAGAACAGCCCCGTCAACGTGGGGTTCCAGCTGCTGGTGCTGCCGCACGTGATCCCCGGCGAGAACAAGATCATGCTGACCGTGATCCCGCAGCGGCGGGCGCTCTCGGGCAAGACCAGCCCGCTGCCGGGCTTCGACCGCCTGAGCGTGTCGGGCAACTTCATCGACCTGCCGCGCGTGAGCAGCACCTCGCTGGTGACGCACATGATCCTGCGCAGCGGCGAGACCGCCGTGATCGGCGGCCTCGTGGAGGATCGCGAGGTGGACGGCGTGGACAAGGTGCCGCTGCTGGGCGACCTGCCGCTGCTGGGCCTGCTCTTCCAGGGCAAGGAGAAGACCACGGTGCGGGAGAACCTGCTCATCACCGTGACGCCGCGCATCCTGCGCGGCACGGACGCGGCCAACAGCACCATCACGGACGAGCTGCTCGGCCGTCGCGAGCAGGTGGGCGCGCAGCATGCCGAGCAGGCCGCCAAGGCGTCCCAGCCGGCGGTGCCGGCCCCGGCCGGTCCCGAGGCGGCAGGCGCCGCGCCCGCGCTGCCCGTGGCCCCCGGCCGCTAGCGCGGCCCGCCGGCGCGCCGCATGCCGTCGCCTGAGGCCAGCCCCATGCACCTGGCGGGCAAGGTCGCCCTCGTCACCGGCAGCAGCCGCGGCATCGGCCGTGCCATCGCGCTGGCGCTGGCCCGCGCCGGTGCGGACGTCGCGGTGCACGGCCGGCGGGGCAGCGAGGAGGGGGGCGGCGGCCTCGAGGCCGTGCGCGCCGAGGTGCAGGCCCTGGGCCGCCGGGCCGAGTGCTTCACCGGCGACATCGCCCTCAAGGCCGACGTCGAGGCGCTGATGGCCGCCGTGGGGGCCGCCTTCGGGCGCATGGACGTGCTGGTGCTCAACGCTGCGCGCGCGCCCTTCAAGTCCACGGAGCGGCTGCTGGAGCGCGATGCGCGCCAGCTGGTGGACACCAACCTGCTGGGCAACCTGTGGTGCGTGCAGAAGGCCGTGCCGTGGCTGGCTCGCCAGGGCGGCGACATCGTCTACATCTCCAGCCTGGGCTCGCGCTTCATGAACGCGGACTACCCGCTGGGCGTGATGAAGGCCGCGATGGAGGCCATGGTGCGGCAGTGGGCGGAGGAGCTGGCGCCCAAGGGCATCCGTTCCAACGGCGTGTGCGCGGGGCTGGTCAAGACCGACGCCTTCAAGACGATGCGCCTCGTGTGGCCCGGCATCGAGCACCTGCCGGACGACCTCGTGGTGGCGCCCGAGGAGGTGGCCGACGTCGTGACCTTCCTCACCAGCCCCGCCGCGCGGGCCATCCGGGGCCAGACCGTGGTGGTGGACCGCGGCCTGAGCAACCGCCTGATCCGGCCCCTGCTGCCGCGCGAGCCCGGCCCGGCCGCCGGCTAGGCGCGCCACAGGAAGTGAGGCCTGCGCGGGGGCGTGGGTAGACTCCCGGCACCGCGAGGTCCGCGCGCGTGGGCTCTCGTGCGAACCGGAGCCTGTCCATGCCCTATCCCGTCCCCGAGGCCGAGATCGACCTGGAGGTGCGCCGCGCGATCGCCAAGGCGCTGCGCAAGGACGAGGGCGCCGTGGGCATGGACGACTCGGTGACCGAGTCGCTGGGCGGCACCTCGCTGGACTTCCTCGACATCCAGTTCCGCCTCGAGCAGGCCTTCGGCCTGAAGATGCCGCACAACATGCTCATCGACCAGATCGAGGAGCTGTTCGGCGAGGGCAAGGGCCTCGACGGCCAGGGGCGCCTGACCGCCGACGCGAAGGTGGTCGTGGGCCTGCGCATCGGGGACGACGGACGCCTCGCGGGCGAGGTGTACGGCGACGAGGTCACCGCGCTGGTGACGCCGCGCTCGATGGCGGGCTTCGTCAAGGAGATCCTCGCGCAGCTGCCCGCGGCCTGCGGCTGCGGCAAGGCGTGGAAGCGCGGCGAGGGCGTGAAGCTGGTGTGCAGCGGCTGCGGCAAGCCGCCCGCCTTCCCGGACGGCGACACCCTCACGCAGCAGTGGCTGCAGGCCACGGCGCGGGAGAAGCGGCTCTTTGGCGTCGCCTGAGCCCGCGCAGCCGAGGATGCCTGCCACGCGTCGGCCCGACGCGGAGCGGGTCGTCGTCACCGGCATGGGCATGGTCACGTGCCTGGGCGGCGACGTGGCCTCGACCTGGGCGGCAGCCGAGGCCGGGCGCTCGGGCATCCGCGAGCTGACCTTGTTCGACCCGCGCGGGCTGGCCTGCCGCGTGGGAGGCGAGGTCCAGCCTGCGTGGCTGCCGCGCATCCCGCTGGCTCCCCACGAGCAGTCGGGGGGGCGGCCGTACCTGCTGGCACGCGGTGCCGCCGAGGAGGCGGCACGCCAGGCGGGCCTCGCCTCCATCGCCACGCGCGATCGCATCGCGCTGGTGCTGGGCGGGCACGCCAACACGCCCTCCTACGACGACCTCGTCACGCTGGCGCGCCACACCGATGCGCAGGGCGGCGTGTCGCTGCCCGGCCTGGCGGGCGAGGCGGCCTACGGTGCGCACCAGTTCCATCGCCGCCGCTGTGACCACGCGCCCGCCCTGCTGGCCCGCTCGCTGGACGTGCGCGGCCCGGCGCTGCCGGTGGTGTCGGCCTGCGCGGCCGGTGGCCAGGCCATCGGCGAGGCGCTCAAGCTGCTGCGCGAGCAGCGCGCGCAGGTGGTGGTGGCGGGCGGCACGGAGTGCCAGCTCAACTACTCGGCCTACATCGGCTGCGTGCTGCTGGGGGCCCTGGCCAAGCGCGTCAACGAGCCGGACAAGGCCTCGCGGCCCTTCGACCGGCGACGCAGCGGATTCGTGATGGCCGAGGGCTCGGCCATGCTGGTGCTCGAGACGCTGGCCAGCGCCCGCGCCCGCGGCCAGCGCGTGCTGGGCGAGATCCTGGGCTACGGCGACTCGGCCGACGGCTTCCGCATCACCGACATGCATCCGGAGGGCCTGGGCGGCGCGCAGGCCATGGCGGCCGCGCTGGCCGACGCCGGGCTGGCCCCGGACGACGTGCAGTACGTCAACGCCCACGGCACGTCCACCCCGCTCAACGACCCCACCGAGACGCTGGCCATCAAGCATGCGCTGGGCGAGCACGCGCGCCGCGTGCCCATCAGCAGCAACAAGAGCATGATGGGGCACTCCTTCGGGGCCGCCGGCGCCATCGAGGCCGTGCTCACGCTGGTGGGCATGCAGCGCGGCGTGGTGCTGCCCACCATCAACCTCGAGGTGCCGGACCCCCGCTGCGACCTCGACTACGTGCCCAACCAGGCGCGGGCGGTGGCGCACCGCGTGGCGCTGAGCAACTCGTTCGGCTTCGGCGGGCAGAACGCCTGCCTCGCGCTCGGCGCCGGCGAGTAGCCTGGCGTGCCCTGGCGCGCTGCCATCACCGGCCGTGCCCTCCACGGCGCGTGGCCCGGGGGCGTCCGCGGGCTGCGGGCGGCCTGCGCCCGCGGCGGGCAGGGACCCACGCCGCTGCCGTCGCCTCCGGCGCTGCCGGGGCATGCGCTGCGGGGCGTGCGCCTTGCCGCCGAGCCTCCGTTGCGTCTCTATGACGCGGCCGAGCGCGTGCTGGGGCGTCACGGCCGCTGGCTGCTGGCCGTGGCCCGCGAGGCGCACGCCGAGGCGGGCCTGCACGCGTGGCCGCGCGAGCAGGTGGGGCTGTGCGTGGCGCTGGGGATGGTGGACCCGGATGCCGAGGACCTGGCCGCCGCGGTGGCGGCCTCGCGCGCGGGGGACGGGTCACTGTCGCTGGAGCGATTCCATGCCGGCGGCTTCCGGGCCATGCACCCGCTCTGGCCGCTCTCCATGCTGGGCAACGTGGCGGCCGGCCAGGTCGCCATCGACCTCGACCTGCGTGGGGACAACACCGTGCTGGCCAGCGACGGAAGCGCGGGCGTGCGCGTGCTGCTGGAAGCCCGGCGGGCGCTGCAGGCCGGGGCCGCCGGCGCCGTGCTGGCCGCGGCGGCCAGCGAGCCCCTGACGCCCGCCCGGGCGGCACGCCTGGCCCTCGCGGGCCCGGCGGCGGCGTGGTGCGAGCCGGGCGAGGGGGCTGCTGCGCTGGTGCTGGAGCCCGAGGCCAGCGCCGCCGCGCGCGGCGCGCGGGTGGCCGGCTGGCTCGTGGGGGCCGCGGCCTGCCACGGGCTGGAGGGCGAGCCCGCCGCGGCGTTGCTGGGGCGCGCCGTCCAGGGCGCCCTCTCCGAGGCGGGATGGCAGCCCGGCGAGGCGGGGCACGTGGTGCGCGTGGGCAGCGTGAGCGCGGCCTCGCTGGGCGGGCTGGGGCTGCACGCCCCGGCCACGGCACCCGGCGAGGCGGTCGGCGACCTGCTCGGGGCTGCACCGCTGCTGGCCACGGCCCTGGCCGTGGAGTGCGGCGCGCCGCGGGTGCTCGTGGTGCATGCCGAGGGTTCCCGCGCGGCGGGTGCCCTGGCCGTGGAGGTCGCTGCATGAGGTTCCTGATGGTGGACCGGGTGCTCTCGCTGGAGCCCGGCAAGCGCATCGAGACCGTCAAGCTGCCCTCGATGGGCGAGGAGTACCTGCGCGGCCACTTCACGCGCGCTGCGCTGGTGCCCGGCTGCCTGCTGGTCGAGTGCATGGCGCAGGCGCTGGGGCGCCTCATCACCGCCTCGTGGGACTACAAGGTGGCCATCGCGCTGACGGTGGTGGAGGACGCCCGCATCGTCCACGACCTGCGGCCGGGCCATCCCATCCACGTGGTGGGGGAACTGGTGGCGACGCAGAAGAAGGGCAGCATCGGCCGCGCCGTGGCCACCGCCGGAGGGCGGGAGGTCGCCTCCGTGGGCCGCATGATCTTCGGGCAGTTCCCGCACCCCGACCCCGAGTCGGTCAAGGAGCGCTTCCGCCTGCTGGGCGAGGCGGTGCCGGGCGACCCGCTGGGCCCGCCGCGCGCATGACGCGACGCGTGGTCGTCACGGGCCTGGGCTGGGTGACGCCGCTGGGCGATCGCCTCGAGCCCACCTTCGAGGCCCTGTGCGCCGGGCGCTCGGGCCTCGTGACGCCCACGCGCCACGGGGGAGGCACGCCCCCGGTGGTCGCGGCCGGCGAGGTGCCGCCCGAGGTGCTGGCACGCCTCGCGGCGCTGGACCCGGAGGCGGCCGCCACCGGCGACCCGCGCACGCTCTACGCGGCCTCGGCCGCGCGCGCTGCGCTGGCCGATGCCTCGCTGCGACCGGCGTCCGGGGCCCGCGCCGGGGTGGCGCTTGCCAGCGGCCCCGGCATCCACCGCATCGAGGACCTCGCACGTGGACTGGACGCCGCCGGCCGCCTGGACATCGCAGCCTTCGCAGCGTCGCTCCCGCAGCACGCGCCGGACAGCAACCTGCGGCACGGCGCCCACGCGCCCGCCACGTTCCTGGCGCGGCGGCACGGCCTCGGTGGCCCGGTGCTGGCCCCCGTCACGGCCTGTGCGGCCAGCGGCCAGGCCCTGGGCCTGGCGTTGCGTGCGGTGCGCAGCGGCGAGGTGGACTGGATGCTGGCGGGGGGAGCCGACTCGCGCGTCACCTCCATCGGCCTGTGCTGGTTCGCGCTGCTGGGGGCCGCAGCCACCAGCGAGGGCTCGCCGGCCGAGGCCTGCCGCCCCTTCGACCGTCGCCGCACGGGCGTGGTCGTGGGCGAGGGCGCTGCCGTGCTGGTGCTGGAGTCGGAGGCGCACGCGCGCGCGCGCGGGGCGCGGATCCGTGCCGAGCTGGCAGGCTACGGGGCCTCGCTGGACGCCTACCGCGCCACGGCGCCCTGCCCCGACGGCCGGGGCGCCGCGCAAGCCATGGCGCGCGCGCTCGAGGACGCGGGCATGCGTCCCGAGGAGGTGGGGCTGGTCAACGCGCACGGCACGGGCACCAAGCGCAACGACCCGGCCGAGGTGGCTGCGGTGAAGGCCGTCTTCGGCGCGCATGCTCGCAGGCTGGCCGTCCCCGGTCTAAAGTCGATGCTGGGGCACCTGCTGTCGGCCTCGGCGGCCGTCGCCTGCGCCAGCAGCGTGCTCTCCCTGGAGACCGGTCGCGTGCCGCCCACCGCCACCCTCCACGATCCCGACCCGGCGTGCGACCTCGACCACGTGCCGCGCGTGGCCCAGCGTCGCGAGCTGCGCGCGGCGCTGGCCAACGCCTTCGCCTTCGGCGGCAACAACGCGGTGCTGGCGCTGCGGCGCTGGGAAGGGGGCCGCTCGTGACTGCCTCCCTGGCCGGACGCGTGGCGCTGGTGACGGGCGGCTCGCGCGGCATCGGTGCGGCCACCTGCCGTCGCCTCGCCGGGGCGGGGGCCCGCGTGGTCGTCAACTACGCCAGCAACGCCGCGGCGGCGCAGGAGGTGGTGGCAGCCATCGTGGCCGCCGGGGGGCAGGCCGAGGCCGTGGCCGCCGACGTGGCGGACGATGCCGCCGCGGGGGCCTTGGTGCAGGGCGTGCTGGACCGCCACGGGCGGCTGGACGTGCTGGTGAACAATGCCGGCATCATCAAGGACGGCTTGCTGCTCACCATGCGCCCCGAGCACTGGCGGCGCGTGCAGGCCGTGGACGTGGATGGCGTGTTCCACGCCACGCGCCACGCGCTGGGCGCGATGTGGAAGCAGGGCGGGGGCAGCGTCGTGAACCTCGCTTCCGTGGCGGCCATCCGCGGGGGCCGGGGCCAGACCAACTACGCCGCTGCCAAGGGCGCCGTGCTCTCCTTCACGCGTGCGGTGGCGGTCGAGGTGGCCGAGCGGGGCATCCGCGTCAACGCCGTGCTGCCCGGCTTCATCGAGACGGACATGACCGCCACCGTGCGACGGCGCGCGGGCGACGAGGTGATGGCGCGCATCCCGATGCGCCGGCTGGGCACCCCGGAGGACGTGGCCGCGCTGGTGGTGTTCCTCGCCGGCGACGACGCGGCCTACATCACGGGCCAGGGCTTCGTGGTGGACGGCGGGATGTCGGTGGCATGAGGCGCCCGTCGGCCGTCCCGGCGTCCGTGGGGACCGACCTCGTGCACGTCGAGGGGCTGGCGCAGCGCCTCGCGGGCCTGCCGGGACTCGGCGAGGCGCTGTTCACGCCGGCCGAGCGGGCGGGCGCCGCGTCGCGGGCGCAGTCCGCGCAGGCGCTGGCCGCCTGCTTCGCGGCCAAGGAGGCGTTCCTCAAGGCCGTGGGCCGGGGCCTCTCGCCCTCGGGCGTGGACGCATGGCTGCAGCAGGTGGAGGTCGAGGCTGGCGAGGGGCCGCCGCGCCTGCGCCTGCATGGCGAGGCGGCCGCGTGCCTGCAGCGGCGGGGCCAGCACGCCTTGCTGTCACTGGCCGCGGACGGCGGCCACGCGCTGGCCACCGTGGTGCTGGTGCCGGCGGCTGCGCCGGCAGGGAGGGTCGCGTGAGGTACCTGCTCGTGGACCGCGTGGGCGAGGCCCACCCGGGACAGCCCATGACGGGCGTCAAGAACGTGGCCATGAGCGAGGACTACCTCGAGTGGCACTTCCCGGAGCAGCCCATCGTGCCCGGCGTGCTCGTGCTGGAGAGCCTCGTGCAGCTGGCAGGCTGGCACGAGGCCGCCACCTCGCGCTTCGAGCGCTGGTTCCTCGTCGACACGGTGCGCAGCGCGCGGTACTACGGCTTCGCGGTGCCGGGCGACCGGCTTGAGCTGGTGCTGGAGCCGCTGCCCGACCCCGCTCCGGGCCGCCGCGCCTGGAAGGGCGAGAGCAAGGTGGGCGGCGAGCGCCGCGCGGTGGTCGAGTTCGAGGGCGCCTGCGTGGCGCTGGAGACGCTCGAGGCGCGCGCCACCTGCGAGCGCATGTGGCAGGCCTTGCGCGGCGAGGTCCTCTACAAGGGCGAGGCGCAGGCGCCGCGGCGGGGGAGCGCATGAGGAGCCTCGATCCCACGGATGCCGTCGTCACCGGGCTGGGCTGGGCCACGCCGCTGGGCATGGGCGAGGCGGCCTGCTGGCTGGCACTGCGCGCGGGCCAGCGCGGCACGCGGCGCGTCGAGGTGCCGGCGGGCGTGGACGCGGCGCTGGGCGTGCTGGCGCCCATCGAGCGGCCGTGGTTGCGCGCGCCGGTGCCTGCGGAGCAGGAGAGCCAGGCCAAGTTCCTCAACACCAGTGGCGAGCTGGCGGCCACCGTGGTGCACGAGGCGCTGCAGGCCGCCGAGGCGCTGGCCGACGGCGGGCGCGCCGCGCAGCGCGGCCTGTTCATCGCGCAGAACGACTACAGCCGCACGGCCTGCCACGACTTCCGGGGCGCGGTCGTGGACGCGACGCAGGGCCTGTCCGCGCCGCTGGACGGGGAGCTGCTCAACAAGGCCTCGCTGCACAAGGTCAACCCCTTCGTGCTGCTCGAGACGCTGAACAACAACGCCTTCTCGTTCATCACCGCGTCCTTCGGCCTCAAGGGCTCCAACGCCACGCTCTCCGGCTGGGAGGGCACCGGGCTGGCGGCGTTCGGCATCGCCGCGCGTGCGGTGCGCACGCGGCGCGTGGCGCTGGCCGTGGCCTGCGGAGCCGGCAGCCTCACCAGCCCCGTGATGCGCCACGAGCTGGCGCGGCTGGGCGTCCTCTCGCGTGGGTCCACGGCCGACGCGCCGCGTCCGTTCGACGCGCAGCGCGACGGCACCGTGCCCGCCGACGCCGCAGCGGCTGCCGTGCTGGAGCCGCTGGAGGCGGCCGGCCGGCGGGTCGCCGGTCCCTGCGTCGCCATCGCGGGCGTGGGCGGCGCGCCGGGGGAGCCCAGGGCCGGGGGCCTGTGTGCCCAGCCGGCCACGCTGGTGTCGGCGGCGCGCGCGGCCTTGCGCGACGCGGGCGTGCGTGTCGACGGGCTGGGCGCCATCGTGGCGCCCGGCTCGGGCCGGCGCGTGGAGGACGCAGCCGTGCTCGAGGCGCTGTCCACCCTGCTCGAGGGTGCGCGCATCCCCGTGGTGAGCGCGTGCGGCGCGCTGGGCCACGCGGCCAGCGGCACCGAGGCCAGCCACGTGGCACTGGCCGTGCTGGCGCTGCGCGAGGGCAGCGTGCCGCCCACGCCCGGCTTCCGCGCCGCCGACGCGGCGCACGCGCGCGTGGCCATCACCACCACGCCCACGCCGCTGGCGGCACCGACCGTGCTGGTGCTCTCCAGCGGATGGGACGGGCAGGCCCACGCGCTGGTGCTGGCGCGCGTGCGCTAGCGCGCGATGCCTCGCCGCCCCGGCCGGCTGTCGTGGTGGGCGGTGCGCACGCGCTCCGCGCTCGTGCGGGCCGTGCTGGGCTTCCTCGAGCGCTGGCTGCCGTCGCTGTCGCTCTCCGGCGTGGAGGCGCTGGCGCGCGTGCTGGGTGCGCTGGCCTGGCTCATCGACCGCCGGGGCCGGGAGGTGGCGCGCCAGAACGTGGCGGCAGCGCTGGGCAGCACCCACGGGCCGCGCGAGCGGGCCCGCATCGTGCGCGCCTCCTACGCCAACGCGGTGCTGGCCGAGCTCATGCTCTTCCACATGCAGCCCTTCTCGCCTTCGCGCTACCGCCGGCTGGTGAGCATGGCCCCGCAGGACGAGGCGCGCTACCGCGCCTACGCCGCCTCGGGCAAGCCCGTGGTGCTGGTCTCGGCGCACCTGGGCTCGTGGGAGATGCTGGTGCTGGGCCGGTCCGCCTGGACCTTCGCCCCGCCCTTCGCCTACCTCGTCGAGGGCACCGGCAGCCCGGAGCTGGATGCCACCCTCGAGCGCCTGCGCAACGCGGGCAGCCGGGGCTCGGCGCAGCGCAAGCGGGGGGCCATGGCGCTCAAGCACGCGCTGGCGCAGGGCAAGAGCGTGTCGCTGCTGATGGACCGCAACCTGCGCGGCAGCCAGGGCGGCCGCTACGCCACCTTCCTGGGCCTGCCGGCGCGCACCACGCCGCTGGGCGCCGTGCTGGCCCGCGCCTACGGCGTGCCGCTCTCGGTGGTGCTGCTGCTGCCCGAGCGACCGCTGCGCTGGCGCCTGTGGATCAGCGAGGACCTCATGCCCGCGCCCGGGTCCGACGAGGACGCCGACGTGCAGGTGGCCATGCAGCGGGCCAACGACCTCATCTCGCAGGCCATCCGCGCCCATCCCGAGGCCTACCTGTGGAACCTCAAGCGCTTCAAGGGCCGGCCCTGCGTGGAGGCTGCCGGCTACCCCGCCTACAGCGAGCACGACCCCGACTGAGCGACGGGCACGCGAGCCGGGATGGGGCGGCGGGCGGCGAGGTGGTACCTTCTGCCCATGAACGCACTCACGCCCCCTGATCCGACCGGGGAGGAGGGCCACGACGCCCCCTCCGACGGCGGGGACATGGCGCGTGGCGGCGGCCAGCATGCGGGCGGCCGGCATCGCCGGCGCCGGCGCGGCCGACGCCGCCACGGCCCGGCGATGGGCGCGGACGCCGCCTTCCCCGGGACCGACGGTCCCGGGAGCCTCGGTCCCGAGGAAGACGCTCCGCCGCCGCCGCTGGACGACCCCGACGCCCCCGCGCCCCTGGACGCCCCGCCGGCCTGGCCCGTGCCGGGCGCGCCTTCCCTGCTGGACGATGACGCCGAGCCCGGCCCGGCCCCCGAGGGCGACGGCTCGGCGGACAGCGGCGAGCGCGGCAGGCGCCGCCGTCGCGGCGGGCGAGGGCGCCGGCGCCGCGAGGGCTTGGCGCCGGCCGGGGAAGGCGAGGGCGCGGGCCTGCCGCCGGACCCGGATGCGCCGCCGCCGCCCGAGGGCGAGGCGGGCTCCTCCGAGCCTGCGCAGGGCGAGCGTGGCCCGGCCCGCGCGCGCGGCCGCCGTGCGCGCGAGCGCGAGGAGCGCCGCCTGCGTCGCGACCAGCGACGCCGCGAGCGGGGGGGCAGCCGCCCCGTGCATGAGGATGACCTCGTCGAGGTGCATGCCAAGGGCCTGCCCGCGCCGGTGGAGGGAGAGACCGAGGCCGAGGCCAAGGGGCCGACGCAGCCGGTGACGAAGACCCTGCTGGTGAACGCGGCCGAGCCCGAGGAAGTGCGCATCGCGCTGCTCGAGGACGGCCAGCTGGAGGAGATCTACCTCGAGACGGGCCATGAACGGTCCGTGGCGGGCAACATCTACCGCGGTCGCGTGCAGAACGTGGAGCGCGGGATCGGTGCGGCCTTCGTGGACCTGGGCCGCGGTGTGATGGGCTTCCTGCACGTCACCGACCTGCCTGACCGCCCGGCCCCGGCCGAGGGCGACGCCGTCACGGCGCCCCTGCAGCCCGGGCAGGAGATCATGGTGCAGATCACGCGCGACAGCATGGGCCGCAAGGGCCCGGCGCTGACGGGCCGCGTGTCGCTGCCGGGCCGCTACCTCGTGCTCACGCCCAACAGCGACCGCAGCGGCGTCTCGCGCCGCATCGACCGCGGCAGCGAGCGCGACCGCATGCGCAAGCTGCTGCGCGACCTCGAGGTTCCCGAGGGCATGGGCATCATCGTGCGCACGGCAGGCGAGTCCCAGCCGCTGGGCCTGCTCAAGGCGGACCTCAAGCACCTGCTGGCCGAGTGGGAGGCCCTCAAGGCCCGGGCCGCCGAGCCCGGCGCGCCGGGCCTGCTGCGCGGGGAGAGTGACGTGGCCGAGCGCTGCGTGCGCGACATCATGCCCGCCGACGTCTCGCGGGTGATCGTGGACGACGTGCGCATGGCCGAGCGCATCCGGCACCTGATCGGCGTGTGGTACCCGCAAGACCTCCCGCCCGAGGCGCTGGTGCTGGCGCCGGCCCTCGACGGGCCCGACCCGGACGCGCCGCTGCCCGAGGAGGCTCCCGAGGTGGTGGAGCCCGCCGCGCCGGCGCTGGAGACGGACCACGAGGCCCAGTCGGCGCCCCACCTTCCGCCAGCCGACGACGGCTTTGCCGACGGGCTGGTGGAGGGGCCCCCGGCCGGGACGTCCCTGCCCCCCTTGCCCGAGGACGGCAGCGACGAGCCGCCTCCGGAGGACGAGCACGCGCTGGCGCCCGAGGCCGACGTGGAGCCGCCGCCCGCCCCGCCCGCGCTGCCCAAGCCGCCCGAGGTGGAGGTGTGGAGCGACCCCATGCCCCTGCTGCACGCGCAGGGCGTGGAGACGCAGCTGGAGGACGTGCTGCGTCGCACGGTGCGGCTGCCCTCGGGTGGTTCCATCGTGGTGGACACCACGGAGGCCCTCGTGGCCATCGACGTGAACTCGGGCCGCCTGACCGACGAGGAGGACCCCGAGCGCACGGCGCTGGTGACCAACCTCGAGGCAGTGGCCGTGGTCACGCGCCAGCTGCGCCTGCGCGACCTGGGCGGCCTGATCGTGATCGACTTCATCGACATGCGCGACCGCAAGGACATCCGCAAGGTGGAGCACGCCCTGCAGCGGGCGCTGCAGCGCGATCGAGCGCGCATCCGCGTGGACCGCATCGGTCCCTTCGGCTGCGTGATGCTCTCGCGCCAGCGCATCCGGCAGGCCGTGTTCCGCGTGACTTCCGAGGACTGCGCGGCCTGTGCAGGCACCGGCCGGCGGCGGCTGCTCTCGGGCCAGGCGCTGCGCGTGCTGCGCGAGATCCAGGCCCGCGTGGCCCGCAGCCGGGGCCGCGGGGGCGTCGAGGTGCGCGCGCCGGGCGCGGTGGTGGAGTGGCTCAACAAGCACCGTCCCAACGCGCTGCGCGACCTGCGCTCGGTGTGCACGGGCCCGGTCAGGCTCGAGGTGGATGGCAAGCTGCCCCCCGACGGCTGGGCCATGCGTGGGCTGGCCCCCGACGGGCCCGTGGCGGCCCGTCCGGGCGCAGCCCCCAAGGGCCCGGCCCGGCCGGCCTAGGCCCGGGGCGGCCCCGCGCCGGGCCTCGCCCCGGAGGCGGGCCTCGGGGCCGGGCCGCGGGCCGCGCCGCTCCCGCGCCTTCCCTTGGCGGGCCCCCGTCCCGGGGCTACCTTCCCTCGTTCCCCCCGAGCCCGGCGAGAGGCCGGCACGAGGGGGCGCTAAGGACCGTCCCCATGGCCTCGAGCACCTACGCCGTCATCCGTGACAACCGCGGCAAGCGCGGGCACGGCAAGCAGTACATCGTCCACGAGGGCGAGCGCGTGCGCGTCGAGCGCCTCGAGCAGCCCGCGGGCACCAAGGTCGTGTTCGACGAGGTGCTGCTGGTGTCGGGTGCCGCCGGCGTCAAGGCGGGCCGTCCCACGGTGGACGGCGCGCGCGTCGAGGCCGTGGTGCTGGGCGAGGTGAAGGGCGAGAAGCTGGTGGTGTTCCACAAGCGCCGCCGCAAGTTCATGCGTCGCCGCAACGGCCACCGCCAGCGCTTCACCGATCTCAAGGTCGAGCGCATCGCCTAGAGGCGCACCAGGGAGCCCCCGACATGGCACACAAGAAGGGTCAGGGTTCGAGCCGCAACGGGCGTGACAGCAACCCGCAGTACCGTGGCGTGAAGCGCTACGGCGGCGAGGTGGTGCGCCCCGGCAACATCCTCGTGCGCCAGGTGGGCACGCGCCTCAAGCCCGGCCGCAACGTGCGCATGGGCCGCGACTACACGCTCTACTCGGTGGCCGACGGCATCGTCAGCTTCCGCGACAACGGCCACGTGGACGTGCTGCCCGCGCCGGCCGCCGCCAAGGCCTAGGCCCACCGGGCAGGGGGCGCCGGGCGCTCCCGCCACCCCGGCGCCGCGCTGCACCCGCCGGGACCCCCGATGTTCATCGACGAGCGCGAGATCAGCGTGCGGGCGGGCTCCGGCGGCAACGGCATCGTCGCGTGGCACCGCGAGAAGTTCGTGCCCTGCGGCGGCCCCTCGGGCGGCGATGGCGGGGACGGCGGCGACGTGGTCTTCCTCGCGGACGAGCAGCTGACCACCTTCGGCGACATGGAGCAGATGCGGCGCGTGCGTGCCGAGGACGGCGAGCGCGGCCTGGGCGGGCGCAAGTCGGGCCGGCGCGGCGAGGGCCGGCTGCTGCGCCTGCCGGCCGGCACCAGCGTGTACGACGCTGCCACGGGCGAGCTGCTGGTGGACCTCTCGACGCCCGGGACCGAGTGGGTGGCAGCCCGCGGGGGGCGCGGCGGGCGCGGCACCGCGCGCTTCGCCACCGCCACCGACCAGCGTCCCACCCGTTGCGAGCCCGGCGAGCCCGGCCAGGAGCGCACGCTGCGGCTCGAGCTGCGCCTGCTGGCGGACGTGGGCCTCGTGGGGCTGCCCAACGCGGGCAAGAGCACCATGCTCTCGCGCCTCACGAAGGCGACGCCGCGCGTCGCCGACTACCCGTTCACCACGCTGGAGCCGTACCTGGGCCTCGTGGACCTCGCCGATGCACGGCGCTTCGTGCTGGCCGACCTGCCTGGCCTGATCGCGGGCGCCCACGCGGGCAAGGGCCTGGGCGACCGCTTCCTGCGACACATCGAGCGCACGCGCGTGCTGCTGCACCTCGTGGACGTCTCCCCGGCGGAGGGCCGCGACCCCGTGGAGGCCTACCGCACGGTGCGCCGCGAGCTGGAGGCCTACGGGCAGGGCCTGGACGGCCGGCCCGAGGTGGTGGCCGCCACCAAGGTGGATGCCCTGCCCGAGGGGCGGGAGCGGGATCGCGTGCTGTCGCGACTGGCCAAGGCGGCCGATACTGGGGTGATCCCCGTGTCGGCCGTGACGGGGGCGGGCCTCAAGGACCTGCTGGTGGCCGTGGTGCGGGCGCTGGACGGCGCCCAGCCCCCGCCGCAGGTCCCGCAGCGCCTGCCTGCGGCACCGGACGGCACCCCCTAGGGACGGAGGCACGCCATGCTCGACGACGTCCTGATGCTGTTCGACAGCGCGATCAAGGCGCGCGCCTCCGACATCATCCTGCGCACGGGCTACCGGCCGGTGGCCCGCATCGACGGCAAGATCCGGTTCCTGGGCGACGAGGCCTTCAGCGACGAGGACGCCGAGGCGTTGCTGGCCCAGGTGCTGTCGCCGGAGGAGGTGCTGCAGTTCCAGGTGGTGAAGGAGAAGGACACGGCCCTCGCGCTGCCCGGGCTCGGGCGCTTCCGCGCCAACATCCTCCGCCAGCGCCGCCGCACCGCCTTCGTGTTCCGCGTCGTGAAGGAGACCATCCCCTCGATGCAGGGCCTGTGCCTGCCGGTGGCGCCGCTGGAGCGGCTCGCGTTGCTCGAGCGCGGGCTGGTGCTGGTGACGGGCATCGCGGGCTCGGGCAAGAGCACCACGCTGGCCGCCCTGCTGGACCTGATGAACAAGCGCACCGCGCGCCACATCGTGACCATCGAGGATCCCATCGAGTACATGTTCCGGGACGGGACCTGTGCCATCACGCAACGCGAGATCGGGATCGACACGCCTGACTACGCCACGGCCCTCAAGAGCGTGGTGCGCCAGACCCCCGACGTGATCCTCGTGGGCGAGATGCGCGACCTCGAGACGGTGCATGCCGTGCTGACGGCGGCCGAGACGGGCCACCTCGTGCTGTCCACGCTGCACACGGTCAACGCGCCCCAGACGGTGGAGCGCATCCTCTCGTTCTTCCCGCCGCACCAGCACGCCCTGGTCCGCACCCAGCTCTCGCTGGTGCTGGAGGGCGTCGTCAGCCAGCGCCTGGTGAGCAAGCGCGGCAGTGCCGGGCGCGTGCCGGCCATCGAGATCATGCTGGGCACGCCCACCGTGAAGGAACTGCTGCTGCAGGGCAAGACGCGCGAGCTGGCCACGGCCATCGAGGAGGGCTACGCCCACTACGGCAGCCAGTCCTTCAACCAGTCGCTGGCCGGGCTGGTGCGCGACGGGCTCATCGAGGTGGATGACGCCATGGCGGCCGCCGACAACCCCGACGAGCTTCGCCTGGCGCTGCGCGGCATCAGCAAGGGCAGCCAGCCGTTGCCTGGCGCACCCGCCTCCGCCCCTGCGACCGCGGCGCCCGGGGTCCCGCCCCGCAGGCCGGGCATCCAGCCCGGCAACCAGCCGCCGCGCTAGGCCCTGGCCCCGCCATGCGGGGGCGCCGGGAAGCCGCGGCGGCCGCGCGGCGTCGCAGGCCTGCAAGGCCTTGCGCTGCTGGCCGGGGCCCACGTCCCTGCTACCGTACCCCGCAGGCGGGCCGCGTCCGCCCGGAGCAACCATGAAGGCCCAGAAGATCCGCCGCGCCCTGTGGCTGCTGTCCCTTGCTGCCGGGGCCGGGGTCGCCGTGGTCGCGGTGCGGGCGGCGCTCTACGAGGCCCCGGCGGCGCAGGCCGCCACGGCGTGGGCCGACGAGGCGCTCAAGGAGTACCGCCAGCGGCAGCCCGCGCGCATCGTGCAGGCCGCCGTGAAGGTGGAAGACGTGCAGTCGGTGTTCCTCAACCCGGAGTGGAAGGAGCGCTGGTTCCCCTACACGGGCCCGCGCATCCCGCCCAAGGCCGAGCCCATCAAGGCCGAGGCCGAGGTGCCCAAGGGGCCCACGGGCCTCGAGGCCATCGGTCGCGTGCGCATGCTGCTCTACCGCCCGGCCACGGCCGGCGGCAGCATCGTGACCTGGGAGTTCACCGACAAGCGTTCCGAGGCCTTCAAGCTGGGCCAGTTCATCACGGCCAAGGGCCAGCCGGGCCGGTTCAAGCTGGTGGACGTGGTGCGCGTGGAGGCCGGCAAGGCGCGCTGGAACCTCGTCTACGAGGTGTACGACGACCCGAAGGGCAAGCCGGTGAGCACCGGCCAGCTGCTCTACGACGCCGAGCCCAAGGCCCGCACCGACGGACCCATCCGCATCCAGCGCAAGCCCGATGCGTCCTCAGCGCCGGGCGCCAGCCAGGCCGCCGCGGGCACCCCGCCGCCCGGGCCGGGCAGCGTCACGGTGGTGGGGGGCACCAGCGCCTCCGCGCCGGGCACCCCGTCCACGCGCGCCTGGAAGCCCACCGTCACGGACCTGGGCCGCGGACGGCGACGCATCGAGCTGGATGACGACGCATTCGCCGCGCTGGGCGACAAGTCGGTGGAGAAGCTGATCGAGGACGTGCGTACCGAGCCCTTCAACGAGGGGGGCGTGCGCGGCCTGCGCGTGTTCCCGCAGGGCGCGGGCGCCCTGGCCGACAAGTTCGACGTGCGCCGGGGCGACGTGCTGGTGTCGATCAATGGCCAGGCCGTCGCGTCCCGCGACGACGCCATCCGCATCGCACGCTCGGTGCCGCGCGATGCCAGCTCGGTCACGGTCGTGCTCGATCGCGACGGCGAGCGGCTCACCTACGAGGTGGACCCGCGCGACCCCAAGACGCGCCGTGCCGCGGCCGCCGTGGCGCCGCGCTGAGGAGCGTCCGGTGAGCCCCGCTGACGCGCCTGCCGCCGACGGCCTCGTGCTGGTCGTGGACATCGGCAACAGCGGCGCCAAGCTGGGCGCCGTGCGGGGCGAGGACGTGGCGGGCCCCGTGCGCCTGCCCGCCGCCGACGCCAAGAGCGTGCGCGCCCTGGCCGAGCCCATGCTGAAGGGCCAGCAGGCCCTCGTGGCCATCTGCGGCAGCCATCCGGACAAGGCGCGCGACCTGGCGTGGGAGCTGTCCAAGTCGCGGCTGGGCGAGATCGTGGCCCTGGAGACCAACCACCCCGGCGTGCCGTGGCCCAAGGTGGCCCAGCCGGAGCGTGCGGGCATGGACCGCCGGGTGCAGTGCCTGGCGGCCCGCCACCTGGCGGGCGGGCCGGCGGCGGTGGTCTCGTGCGGCACGGCCATCACCGTGGACCTGTGCGACGGGGACGGAGCCCTGGTGGGGGGCGCCATCCTGCCGGGCCTCACGCTGGGCATGAAGGCGCTGGCCGCTGGCACTGCCCTGCTGCCCGAGGTGGTGCTGGAAGGACCGGTCGCCATGCCTGCGCGGGATACCGAGACGGCCCTGCGCACGGGCCTGGTGCTGGGCGCGGCCGGCGCCGTGGAGCGCCTGCTGCTGGCGGCGGGTGTCCCGGCCGAGCTGCCGCTGTACCTCACGGGGCAGGACGCGAAGGTGCTGGCGGCCCACCTGGGCCGGCCCCATCGCCTGCATCCCGGGCTGGGGTTGCTGGGCATCGCCCGCGCCGCCCGCCACGGCCGCTGACCCGCGGGCGCGTCGCGCGGCGGCGTAGGATGCCGCGCGCCCCGGGAGGACCGCCCATGCCGCAACGCTGGTGGATCCGCGACGCGGCGCGCCTGCTGGACCCGGCGGCAGGCATCGACCGGCCCGGCCACCTGCTGGTGGAGCAGGGGCGCATCGTGCGCTGTGGCGAGCCGCCTGCGCCGCACGAGCGACTGGGCGCCACCGTGCTGCCCGCCGAGGGCCTTTGCGTGGCCCCTGCCTTCATCGACCTGCACGTGCACCTGCGCGAGCCCGGCCCGGGTGAGGCCGAGACGGTCGAGAGCGGCACGCAGGCTGCGCTGGCCGGGGGCTACGGCACGGTCTACGCCATGCCCAACACCGACCCCACCTGCGACGAGCCCGCCGTCGTGAAGCGGGTGCTGGCCGCCGCGCGTGCGGCCGGGCCCTGCGAGGTGGTGCCTGTCTCGGCCCTGAGCCGGGGCTTGCGCGGTCGCGAGCTGGTGGACCTCGATGCGATGCGTGCAGCCGGCGCGGGTGCCTTCAGCGATGACGGCGCGTGGCTGGCCGACGAGGGGCTGGCGGAGCAGGCGTTCCGCTGGGCCGCCCAGCATGACCAGCTGGTCATGCAGCACTGCGAGGACTTCGGCATCACGGGCCCGGGCGTGCTGCATGACACGGACTGCGTACGCGCGCTGGGCGTGCCCGGCATCCCGCGGGAAGCCGAGGACCGGGCCGTGTCGCGCGACCTGGCCCTTGCGGCCCGGCTCGGCACCCGCTTCCACGTCTGCCATGTCAGCACGGCGGGCGCGGCGCAGGCGCTGGAGGCGGCACGGGCAGCGGGCGTGCGGGCCTCGGGCGAGGTGGCTCCCCATCACCTGTTGCTCACGGCCGAGGACGCCGTCGCCGGGGGGCCGGACTTCAAGATGAAGCCCCCGCTGCGCGAGCAGGGCGACACCCGGGCCCTGCTCGCAGCCCTCGACCGCGGCACGCTGGAGGCCGTGGCCACAGACCATGCGCCGCACGCGGACCACCGCAAGTGCGTGGGCTTCGTGGGTGCTCCGTTCGGCGCCATCGGCATGGAGACGGCCTTCCCCAGCGTCTACACCCTGGCCGTGGTGCCGGGGCACCTGCGCCTGGAGCGCTTGGTCGAGGCGCTCACGAGCGGCCCGGCGAGGATTGCCGGCCGAGCGGCCCCGACCCTGTCCGTCGGGGCCTCGGCAAGGCTGGTGGGGCTGGACCTGGTGGGGGAGCGCGCCGTGGACCGCCTGCGCCTGCGCTCGCGCAGCCACAACTGCCCTTTCCACGGGCGCAAGCTGCGGGGATGGCCCCGCTGGACCCTGCTGGAGGGTGTCTTGGCCCATCAGGCATGACCGACGCCCCTGCCCGCGGGCATGCGTGCGGAAGCGCACGCAGCGCATGGGCCGGGAGGCGAGGCCCTTCGGAAGGCACCCAATGTTCGATGCAAGATATTTGCTGACAAGTGTTTAGGTAAAACTTTGCGTGGGCGATGCGGTGGAATGGGGTTTGCCATCCGATAGCCCGGCTGCGCGGACCGTCCTCGCGGCCGGACGACGACCAATCCCTTTACCGGCCAAGCCGTGCTGCGTAGAGTGTGAGGCTGTTCGCCCGGCGGCAGGACCCGGGCAGCCCGGTTCCCCGGGGCGCGGCGCGCCCCAGGGATCGGTCCAAGGTCTCAGGGCGCGCTTCCCAGGAGCTCGTATGCGTACCACCTTCCTCTCGCGGATCGGCGGCCTCATGGCGGGTCTCGCCGTGCTGGCGGGCTCGGCGCTCAGCACGTCCTGCGGCGGCGCGGCGGACAACGCCTCGACCATGGTGCTGCTCGAGGTGCTCTACGTGGACCGTGCGCTGGTGCCCGTGGTGGCCACCGAGTCCTCCTCGGTGCCGCGCAACGCCCAGATCCTGTTCAAGTTCAGCGAGCTGGTGAGCGCCACCACGGTGACGGAGCAGACGATCCAGATCCGCGACGGTGCGGGACGCGTGCCCGAGGGCTCGTTCTCGGTGAACGGCAGCCAGGTGCGCTTCGACCCCACGGTGACCATCCAGGGCCAGCCCAACCCCGAGGGCCTCGCTGCGGGCGAGCAATACTCGATCTACCTGCCCTCCTACGAGATCGACCAGTCGGAGCTGCGCACGGCCGGCGTGGTGGAGAACCGCGACAACGACCCGCTGGCGCGCTTCTTCGACACCGAGTTCTCGACCAGCGCCGGCTGGCTGCGTGAGCTCGTGCCTCCGCAGGTGCTCGAGGTCTACTTCATCCCCACGCCGGATGCGCTGACCGGCAACACGCCCGGCAACGGCCAGATGGTGTTCCGCTTCAGCGAGCCCATGTCGCGCTCGAGCTTCGTCACCGGCCCCTCGACGCTGCCGGTGGACACGGCCACGAACATCGACGTGCGCTACGACCCGGCCGAGCAGGTCAACATCGACAACAACGTGGCCGGCAACGCGATCCCGGGCTACTTCACCTTCGACGCGTCCCTGACGCTGGCCTACTTCAACCCGACGTTCTCGTTCGGCAACCGGCAGTTCGAGTTCTACGCCCAGTGCTTCCAGGGGCTGCGAGACCTCTCGGGCAACCTGCTCATCAACCCGCGCACCTTCGGCACCTACAAGTGCGACGGCCGCGGCCTGTCCACGGGCAAGATCCTCACCGAGCGCTTCTCGTCGACCACCGACCGTGACAACATCGCCACGGACGCCGATTGGGGCCAGACCACGCCCAACGAGCTGGCCGGCGCGCCCGTGACGTACCGCGACGCCTACATCATGGGCTACGAGGAGGCGGGCAACACGCCCAACTCGGGCCGAGGCCAGTACGCGCCGCTGGCAGACCCCATGAACTCGTCCACCATCTACGCCGTCACGCCCGCCTACGCCGGGCCCGACCCCCAGCTGGGCCGCCGCGTGATGATCACCTTCAGCGACATCGAGGTGGGCCAGAAGGGCACCATCACGACCATCAAGTGGGGCCCGGACAGCAACAGCACGTACGCGTCCACCTACTCGAGCGTGATCATGCGGCTTGGCTTCCAGGCCGAGGACAGCAACGCGCTGGGCAGCTCCTTCAGCCCCAACTTCCAGGGCGGCCAGGGCACGACGGTGTTCTCGGGCCGCTACGACGTGGCCACCTCGGGCGTGCCCAACACCCCCGGCCAGCCCGCCTTCAACCACGTCGGCGGCTACCAGCAGAACCCCGGCTGCCAGACGCCGCCCGACTGGAACAGCCCCCTGTTCACGAGCACGGGCTTCTACAGCTGGCCGGCCCTGACCGCGTACTTCGACTGGGATCCGGGTGACGTGAGCGTGGACAACGACAGCGTGCTGGTCTTCGACGTCAGCTGCACCGAGGGCGACAACTTCCAGCTGATCCGCACCTGGTTCGGCGTGACGTACCCGTGCTCCGGCGTGCTCATCGGTGGCTACCCGCAGCGGCGCCTCTACAGCATCTACGAGGACGAGGCGGCCAACCCCCAGCCCAACTTCGCGGGTGGCGTGCTCAACCCCGAGCCGTCGATGTTCGACACCGCGCTCACGCTGGCCAAGCGCGTGAGCCAGGCCCAGAGCCTGTTCTACACCGCGCCTGGCTTCGCCTCGCAGGCCGCCGGCGGCAACACCTTCGGCGCCCTGAGCAACTACCTGCCTGCCGAGATCACTCCCGCGATCCAGCCGGGTGGCGCGACGGTGCGCCTGGAGTTCCAGGCCGCCCAGATCGTCGAGCTGGACCGCCGCACGATCAACGTGGCCTATCCCTTCCAGGACTGGACCACGGACATCAACCTCTGCGACGGCTACGCCAACATCCGCTGGCGCGCCAGCCTGGTGAGCAACCTGGTCACCTCGACCACGGCCCGCGTCAACAAGATCACGATCCCGATGACCTCGAACTAGCCGCGAAAGCCGACCGCACTCCCCTCGCAACGCCCCCTTTCCATGGTGCGGGCCCGCATGACGGGGCCTCGCCCGGAGCATCCACCGATGCGTCGACCCCTCCCCAACATCGTGGCCGTCCTGGCCTGCTGCCTCGCCTTCGGCGTCTCCACCACCTCCTGCGGTGGCGGTGCCGGCGGGGTGAACGGCGACCTGGTCCTGCTGGGCTTCAACCAGCCGGAGGTGGCTGGCGTGGCCCTCAACCAGCCCCTGGTGTTCACCTTCAGCACGAACGTGGATGCCGACTCCATCACGCCCGACTCCCTGCGCGTGGTGGGACAGAAGGTGGTCGCCCCGTTCACCTCGGTGCCCGCGTTCTTCGAGGAGACGGTCGTTGACGGCAACCTGGTGGCACTGATCCCCCGGTCGCCCAACTTCGACGACTACACCGACTGCGGCCTGCTCTGGGACTCGGAGTACGGCGTGACGATCCCGGTGTTCCCCAACGCCTTCGTGACCATCGAGAGCACCGACGGCCGGCCGCTGGTCCAGATCAGCGACTCGGGCAACTCGTACACCTACACCTTCCGCACCGTGGTCGCCAGCCGCCTGTTCAACACGCGCACGGCCTTCGTCGAGACCTTCCGCCCCCTGGTCCACGGCCTCGACCCCCGCGATGGCGGCAACAGCGACGACTTCGGCTGCCTGCAGAACCGCAACAACTCGCTGTACGTCACGCCCGACATCAATGACCCCGCGGGTGCCGGCCAGCAGACCTTCTCGGGTCCCGGCGCGCGCCTGCTGTGCTACGAGAACGAGGGCGCGCCCCGCGTGATCCCCGAGCTGTGCGTGCCGCTGCACGACCAGCGCGCCGTCGGGACCCCCTCGGCCGGCAGCAACAACGTCGGCCGCGTGGACCTCCCGGCCATCGTGGTGGCCATCAACGAGCAGGTGGACCCGGTGACGGTCACGCCGTACACGCCGACCACCAAGCAGTCCATCAACCTGCAGCTGTGGCGCGTGGCGCTGCTCGACGGCACGCCGCTCTCGCCCCCAGAACAGATCCAGGTGAACAAGCCGCTGCTGGTGCAGAGCCAGGGCAGCACGCAGATCATCTTGGTGCCCTCGGGCCCGGTGCTGCAGGGCATCTACATGGTCAACACCACGGCCAACGTGCGTGACCTGGCGCAGAACCGCCTGCGCGTCGACGACGATCCGAGCCTGACGGGTTCCGTCTACCAGGCGCTGGACGCCGGCTTCGGCGCGGCCGTGCCCGCCGGCTGGCGCATGTACTTCCAGACCCTGCTGCTGCCCAACACGGCGTCGGCCCTGGCCGAGACCTTCGGCTCCAACCTCGGCGAGTGGGGTGACCTCGACTCGCTGGACA
This sequence comes from Planctomycetota bacterium, assembly GCA_964228555.1. Classification (GTDB taxonomy): domain Bacteria; phylum Planctomycetota; class PLA2; order PLA2; family JAEUHO01; genus CAXQZU01. The sequence continues at coordinate 63,812 of CAXQZU010000024.1, read as the reverse complement.
CGGAGCCGGGCGTGTTCACCCAGCGTGGCAGCAGCACGACCGTGCTCGACCCGATCGCGGGCATCGTCCCCGGCGGCGCCTCCCAGCCGTCGTACACGTTGACCTACAGCGGCGTCCTCGCCAGCGGCCAGAGCACGACGGCCAACTGGAACAACGGCTACCGCTTCCTCAACATCCGCAGCCTCGAGGTCAACACCGATGCCGACTCGGGCCTCGGCCGCCTGAAGGCCACCCACAAGCCCTACCTGGGCACGGGTGGTGACGGCGTGCTCGACACCAGCGTGGCCCCGTTCACGGCAGGCACGGGCGACGTGCTGGCCCTGAGCACCACGCCCGGACCCGGTGCCTCCATCAATGGCGATGGCATCTACGAGTACGAGAGCTTCCACCTGCGTGCCGGCGACATCCTCACGGCCACGGGCAACCAGCCGTTGCTGATCCTCTGCCGTGGCAACTTTGTCGTCGACGGCCAGATCCTGCTCAGCGGCAGCGACGGCGGCTTCGGGGCGGACACGGACGGCTCCACGAAGTTCACCGCCGAGGGAGCGCGGGAGTCGTGGGGCGCGGGCGGCTCGGCCGGCCCCGGAGGTGGCCAGGGCGGTCGCGGTGGCGGCCCCAACCTCACGGCCAGCACCTCGGGCACCACGGGCCAGAGCCAGGGCCAGGACGGCGCGCGAGCCAAGAACATGCTCGGCGAGGAGTCCCAGGGCGCAGGCCTGGCGGGCACGAACGCGCAGGGTGCTGGTGGCGGCGGTGGCGGCCACGCCTCGGTCGGCAGCACCGGCACCCTCGCCGATGGCTCGGGCCAGGGCAACGCCGGCAACGGGTTCGGCAACAGCCTGCTCGAGCTGCCCCTGACGGCGTTCCAGCCGGACCGCGGCTACCAGCCCAACGCGGGCACCACGGGCGGCCCCGGCGCGGGTGGTGGCTCGGCCGACGACGATGGCGACAGCGCCCTGGACAATGGCGATGACTCCGCGGGCGGCGGTGGCGGCGGTGGCGGTGCCCTGTGGGTCATCGCCGGCGGCCTTGTCGAGGTGGGTGCGGCCGGCCAGATCCTGGCCGACGGTGGGGATGGCGGCAGCACCTACGGTGCGGCGGCCCTTCGCATCGTGCCCGGCGTCAACCCTTCGACGGGCAACCCGGACTCCACTCGCGATTACTACGATGGCCTCAAGGCCTCGCCCGGCGCTCCCAGCGGCAAGGGTGGCCCCGGCGGCGGTGGCGCCGGCGGCGCGATCTGCCTCGTGGGCGAGGGCGGCGTGACCTTGCAGACGGGTGCGGTGCTGAGTGCCATGGGTGGCGCGGGCGGCACGAACTCGGTGTCGGGCATGGTGGGCGGCGCGGGCTCCGAGGGCCGCATCCTCCTGCTGGACATGGGCCGTCCGGCCACGACCGTGACCACGAACAGTGCTGCGATGACCCCCGGTGCCACGGTCTCGACCTGGCGTCCGACGGTCGACCTGGCCAGCGCCGGCGTGTCGACCTGGGTCGACCTGTTCGTGCCGACCGTGGACTGGGCCCCGGTGGTGGGCGGCGTGCCGCAGGTGCCGTTCCACACCGACAACTTCGACTTCCTGACCACGACGAGCGGCCTGCTGTTCGACCCCTCTGGCGACTTCCACTTCGTGCTGGAGTACCAGGGCGCGGACGACCTGTTCCCTGCACCGGGCGGCGGCTTCCCGCCGAGCACGGCGGTGGGTGCCACGCAGTGGAACCCGGACATCAACTCGGCCGACGGGCGCCGCTTCTTCCGCTGGCGCGCGCGCTTCTTCGTGCGCGACGGCTATCCGGGCTCGGGACTGTCGGCGCTGCCGATGCCGGCCCTGCTCGACCTCACCATCCCGCTGGTGAAGTGATGGCGAGCCGGGGCCGGGCGAAGGCCCGCCCCGGCCGCCCTGCGCGCGCACCGGCGGGCGGCGGGCCGCGACCTGGACCCTTGGGGTCGTGAACGTGCCTGCCCGCTCGCCTCGTCGGCTGCCGTGGTGGTCCCGCCTGCTGGGCTGGGTCGTCTCGCGGGCGTACCTGCGCCGCGCGGACCTCGGCGAGCCCATTGCCATCCGCTATCGCTCGTGGCGGGCGGTGTGGGGAGGCGTGCGCAACGAGCTGGCCTACCGACGGGGCCGGCGGCGAGCCGGGCCCTTGCTGTCGCTCAACCTCGAGCTGGCCAGCGCCTGCAACCTGCACTGCACGTTCTGTCCCACGGGCAACGGGCTGCTGGCCCGGCCCCGCGGGCTGATGCCGGAGGCGACATTCCAGCGCGCCCTGGCGGGCGCAGGGCGACTGGAGTTCGTCCTGTTGTTCCAGTGGGGCGAGCCCCTGCTGCACCCGCGCTTCGTGGACCTCGCCTTGGCAGCCCGTGCGCACGGGGCGCGCACGCTGGTGACGACGAACGGGACGCTGCTGGACGAGCGTCGCGTGACGGGGTTGCTGGACGCGGGCCTCGATCGCGTCACGGTCTCCATCGATGGCGATGCCACGACCCACCAGGCCGTGCGCGGCGTGCCGCTGGCGCGCACGGAGGAAGGACTCCAGCGCCTCGTGGAGGCACGTGACGCCCGCCACAGTGCCACCGCCGTGGACGTCTCCGTGGTGGTGGCGCCGGAGACGGAGGCGGCCGTGGGCACGGTCGCCCAGCGGTGGGCTGGCCGGGCCGATCGCGTGCAGGCCATCCCGCTGCTCACGCGTGGACCGCGCCGCACGCGTTGTCGAGAGCCGTGGCGCGGGGGCCTCGTGGTGCTCCAGGACGGGCGCGTGACGGTCTGCTGCGTCGACCACGATGGCGTGCTGGCCGTGGGCCACGTGGAGCGGGACCGGGTGCAAGACCTCTGGAACGGCCCGGCCATGCAGGCCCTGCGCGCGGCGCACGCCTCGGGGGACCTGCCCCCGCTGTGCGCGGGCTGCACGGAGTACCCCACCGATGCAGCCGCACCGCGCTTCTCGCGCCGCGAGGAGGCGTCGGCCAGCGCTCCGCACCTGATGGGCAAGGCCTCCGGCCCGGCGCGTGCGCAGGGTGAGGCGGGCCCGCTGGGCGAGGCCGTGCACAGGGCCGTGCCGGGTGCGGTGCGGTCTTGAGGGGCCTGCGTCGCCAGTACCTGGACGTGGTGGGCCAGCGGCTGGCCGCGGGCAACCTGGCCGGCGTCCTTGACCTAGGCTGGCGCTGGCTGGGCTCGGCACTGGCCCGGCGCAGCGGCCGTGCGCTCGTGGGCCCCGCGCTGGGCACCGCACTGGTCACGTACCGGTGCGACCTGCGCTGCCGCGTGTGCGACCTGCCCGCTCGCGCGGCGGCCCGGCGTCGGGCGGGGGAGCAGGAGCTGGGCACGCGCGCGTGGCTGGACGTGCTGCGCGACTTCAAGGCCATCGGCACGGCCGGCATCGGCTTCACGGGCGGCGAGCCCATGCTGCGCGAGGACCTGCCGCTGCTGCTGCGTGCGGCGAGCCGGCTGGGCATGCACGCCCACCTCAACACCGACGGCCTGTGGGTGGCGGAGCGGGCGCGTGAGCTGCTGGCCACGGGCCTGCGCTCGGTGAACATCTCGCTCGACGGCCCGGATGCGGCCACCCATGACGCAGCCCGGGGTCGGCCCGGGGCCTTCAAGGCGGCCGTGGACGGCCTGCAGGCCTTGCGCCGTGCGCGGCCGGCCCGGGGCGGCCCGCGCCTCACCGCCGTGACCGTGCTCACGGCGCACAACCTCGGGCGGCTGGGTGCCGTGGTGGAGGCGGCGCTGGCGGCAGGCGCCGACCGCGTGGGGGTGCTGCCGGTTCACGACTTCGGCCAGGGCGAGCCGCCCACGCAGGCCGGGGAGGTGGCAGGGGCCATGGCCCTGCTGCGCGCGCGGCACGGCGAGGGCGTGGTCGACAACAGCCTGGCCTACCTCGACCTCATCCCGCGCGCCTTGCGCGGAGAGCCCTCGCCGCTGGCGTGCTACGCGCCCTGGACCAGCGTCGTCGTGGACTGCTACGGCGAGGTCTATCCCTGCTTCCCCTTCATGGAGCGCAAGCAGGCCGTGGGGCGCCTGCCGCTGGCCCGCCTGTGGCGCTCGGAGGCCTACGCGGCCCAGCGCGCGCGCCTGGCCGGCTGCCGTGACTGCCTGTGGAACTGCCACGCCGAGATGAGCCTGGCCCTGCCCCAGCCGGCCGTGCGCAGCGGGGCCTCCGCGTGAGCATCACGCTGGCCAAGCGGCTGGACCGGTGGGTGGGGGCCGCGTGGGCGCGCGGCCTGGGTGCGTGGGACGGGCTGTGCGAGGCCGTGCGCACGCCAGCACCGGTGGAAGAGGTGCGGCGACTGCTGGTCATCAAGCTGTGGGGCGTGGGCAACTGGGCGCTGCTGCGCCCGGTCGTGCGCGACCTGCGCGAGCGCCATCCATCGGCGCGCCTCACCGTGCTCACGCTGGCCGGCAACCGGCCGCTCGTGGAGGACCTCGCCGACGAGGTGCTGCTGGTGAGGCCGGCCCCGCTGGCCGCTGCGGCCCTCGACCTCGCGCGCGCGGCATGGCGCCTGCGGCGCGACCCGCCCGACCTCGCCCTGGACTTCGAGCCCTTCGCGCACGCCGGCGCGCTGGTGGCCCGGCTGGGCCGCGCCGCCCAGCGGGTGGGCTTCGCGCGCGCCGGCCGCGCCCGCGACCGCCTCTACACGGTCACCGTGCCCATGCGGGGCGAGGCCCATGTCGCGCGCTCCTTCCGCGACCTGGCCGAGGCCGCGGGCGTGCTGCCCGGGCCCTACGAGCCCGGCCATCTCCAGCCCAGCGCGGCAGGCCGTGCGCAGGTGGAGGCCCTCGGGCTTCCCGCGGCGCAGGGCCTGGCCCTGGTCCATCCCGGCAGCGGCGACAACTTCCCGGGCCGGCGCTGGTCTGAAGCGGGCTTCGCGGCCGTGGCCCGCACCCTCGCCGGCGAGGGCCTGTGCGTGCTGGTGACCGGCGATGCGAGCGAGGCCGCCCTGTGCCAGCGCGTGGCCGCGGCGGCCGGCGCGGACGTGCGCAGCGTGGCCGGCCTGCTGGGCCTCGAGGGCCTCGTGGCGCTCGTGGCCCGGGCGCGGCTGCTGGCCAGCAACGACACCGGCCCGGTGCACCTCGCGTCCGCCCTGGGGGTGAGCACGCTGGCCCTCTACGGCCCCAACACGCCACGCCTCTACGGCCCCCTGGCCCCGGGCTCGCGAGCCTTCTACCGCGCGCTGCCCTGCAGTCCGTGCCTGACGGCTGACAGCCACCGCAGCAGCCGCTGCCGCATCTTCACGTGCATGGCCTCCATCCCGGTGGGGGAGGTCGCCGAGGCCGCGCGTCGTCTCGCGCGCCAGCACGGCACCGCGCACGCTGCATCGGGAGGGGCGGGCGCATGAGCCGCGCCTGGTGGTTCATGCTGCTGGTGGCCGCGGCCACGCTGCTGGTCCACGCACCCGCGCTCTGGGCCGAGTTCGTCTACGACGACCTGCGCTTCATCGTGGCCAACGATGCCCTCGAGGATGCGCCGGCCTCGCGCTTGCTGCTCGATCCCGCCACCGCCTCGGCCGGCACGGGACTGGGCCCGGAGGGCGCCGGCATCGTGGCCGACATCTGGCGTCCGCTGCGCACCCTCTGGTTCGCGGCCCAGCGGGCCGCCTTCGGCCTGGACCCGGCCGGCTGGCACGCGGTGAGCCTGTGCCTGCACCTGCTCAACGGCCTGCTCGTGCTGCGCGTGCTGGCCTTGCTGCTCGGGGGGCTGGGGCTGCCCTGCCTCGTGGGTGCGCTGGCCTTCGCAGTGCACCCGGTGGGGGTGGAGAGCGTGGCGTGGGTGTCGGCGCAGGGCGACCTGCTGGCTGTCACGCTGATGCTGCTGGCGCTGTGCGTGCTCGAGTCGCCCGGCCTCGGGCGCACGCTGGGGGGCGCCGCGCTGGGCGCCCTGGCCTGCCTTGCCAAGGAGTCGGCGGTGGTGCTGCCGGGCCTGCTGCTGCTGCGCGACCTCGCGCGCGATCCCTCGCTGGCGCCGCCACGCCGCCTCACCTGGCTTCGCACGGGCGTGCTGGCGCTGGTCGTGGCGGCCTACCTCGGGGCGCGCGCGCAGGTGCTGCCCGGCGAGCTGGCGCAGGTGGCGGGGCCCGCCATCGACCTCGCGACGCGCGTGCGCGCCTTCCTGGCCGCGCTGGCCTGGTACGCGGGGTCCTTGCTCTGGCCGCTGGGCTTCGCCTTCGAGGCGGACCTTCCCGTGCCCCTGTCGTGGGGCGAGCCGGGGGTGGTGCTGGGCGCGGGCGTGCTGCTGTCCTTGGTGCTGGTGTCGCTGCGTGCGCTGCGCGGTCGCCGCCCTGCATGGGCCCTGTGGTGGGCCGCGGGCGCGCTGGCCGCGCTGGTGCCGGTAGCCCAGGTGTTCGTCCCGCTCAAGACGCTGGCGGCCGAGCGCTTCCTCTATCCCGTCCTGCCCTGCCTGGTGGCCTCCATGGTGGCGCTGGCCTGCTGGCTGGGCACCACGCGGGCGCGGGCGCTGGCCCTCGTCGCCGGCGCCGGCGTGCTGGCATGGTGGGGCGTGCTGGCGCACGCGCGCACGCAGGCCTGGCAAGACGAGGCAAGCCTGTGGGACGCCGTGCGCCGCGACCGCCCGTCCAATGCGCGCGCCTACGAGGGATTGGGGTACGGGCTGTTCCAGCAGGGCCGCTTCGCGGCGGGAGAGCGCGCCTACCTCTCCTACCTCCAGTTCCAGCCCTTCGACGGGAAGGCACGCCTGCGCCTCGCCGAGCACATGGGCAGCCTGGCGCGCACCCTGGTGAGCAGCGACCCGGCCGTCCAGAACAGCACGCTGGCGCAGGCTCGCAGCAGCACGCAGGCCCTGCAGGTGGCCATGGTCAAGAGCGCGCTGGCCTGCTGGGCCGAGGTCGGCTACGAGGCGGGCCGCGGCTCGCGGGCGATGGAGGTGGAGGCGCTGGTGATGCTGCGCGACGCCACGCTGGACCTGGGCGACCTGTCGGAGGCGAAGCAGGCCAACGACCTCCTGATCCGCGCCGATGGCGTGGACCCCTCGCGGCGCGACGAGGTGGAGGCACGGGCGGGGCTGGACCAGCGCACCTGCCGCTGGTTCCTCGCGTGGATGGCCGCCAGCACGCCCCCCGGCCGCTGGAGCGGCGAGGAGCGGGCGCGTCGCCAGCAGCAGCGGGCTGCCGTGCTGCGCGACGCCGGGCTCGATCCCGGGCAGGGCGACGAGCCGCTGCGCCGTGCCCTGGAGGCGCCGCTCATGGCGCTGCGCGAGGCTCACGAGCGGCTGGCGCGCGAGGGGGCCAGTGCACGCGAGCGGCAGCGCGGCGCCCGGCGCGCGCTGGACTTGCTCCTGCTGCATGCCGAGCTGCTGGAGGGCACGGGTCGCGCGGCCGCGGCCGAGCCGCTGCGGCGCGAGGCGCAGGCCCGGCGCCTGCTGGGCGACGTGCGGTGAGCGGCGTCGGCGCCCTCGCCCGCTACGCAGGCCTGGCCCGTCGCGCCATGGAGGTGCGGCTGGGCAGCACCCGCCCCTTCAAGGTGATCCTGTCGGTGACGGACCGTTGCGACTGCCGCTGCGAGGCCTGCTTCATCTGGCGCAAGCCCAAGGGTGACGAGCTCACGCCGGCGGAGGTGGGGCAGGCCCTGGCCGGGTCGCCGTGGGTGCGCTGGCTCAACCTCACGGGCGGCGAGCCCTTCCTGCGCGAGGACTTCGTGGAGCTGGTCGAGGCGGCCGTGGCGGCGCTGCCGCGACTGGCCGTGCTGGACTGGCCCACCACGGGCCAGCGAACCGACCGCATCCTGGCGGGAACGGAGCGCATCGCGCGGCTGCGCGTGCCGCGCGTGTTCGTGAGCGTGAGCCTCGAGGGCCCTCCGGCCCTGCACGACCGGCTGCGCGGGCGTGCCGGCGCCTTCGAGGCGATGTGCCGGACCTGGGCCGGCCTGCGCGCCATGCCCGGCGTGCGCGCCTACCTCGGGCTCACGTTGCATGCGGACAACGAGGACCACGTGGAGGAAGCCTTGGACGCCGTGGCCGCACGGGTGCCGGGCACCACGCTCGAGGACCTGCACGTGAACGTGCTCACGACCAGTGCGCATTACTACGACAACGTCTCCACGGGCTTGCGCCCGCCGCGGGGCCTGCCGCCGCTGGTGCGCGAGTCCTTGCGGCGGCGCGAGGCCTCGGCGGCCCCGCAGGACCTGCTCGAGGCGGCCTACCTGCGGCGCGTGCCCGACTGGCTGGTGCGCGGCCGCAGCCCGGTGCCCTGCCGCTCGGGATCGGCCAGCGTGTTCGTCAGCGCCCGCGGCGAGGTCTACCCCTGCACGGTGTACGACCGCCGGCTGGGCAGCTTGCGGGAGCGCTCCCTGGCCCAGATCCTCGATGGCGAGGAGGCGGCGCAGGCCCGCGAGGTGATCGCCCGGGACGCCTGTCCCGGGTGCTGGTCGCCCTGCGAGGCCCATCCCACGCTGCTGGCCTCGATGCCCGGTGCCCTGCTGCGTGGCTGAGCCAGCCGGGCAGGATGCTCGCCTGGCCGGCTTCGTGCGGGTGCGGCAGGGCCCGTGCGCCGGCGCTAGGCCGGTCCGGGCAGGTCCACCCAGCGCTCGCCCAGCACGAGTGCATCGAGTCCCATCGCCCGCGCCGCAGCCAGTGCTTCGGGTGCGTCGTTCACGATGGGCTCGCCGCGCCGGTTGAGGCTGGTGTTCAGCACGCAAGGCGGATGGCCTCCCGCCTCCAGCATGCCCAGCACCGACTCGAGGAAGGGCTCGTTGCCCGGCGCCAGCGCCTGCACGCGCGCGGTGCCATCGGCGTGCACCGCGCCGGGCACCTCGGCGCGCGCGCGCTCGGTGGCGACGAAGGTGGAGATCATCCAGGGACTGGGCTCCAGTCCCGAGAACAGCCCTGCGGCATCGGCACGCACCACGGGGGCCAGCGGGCGCCAGGCCTCGCGCCCCTTGCGACGGTTCACCTCGTCGCGAAGCGCCGCGCGCGTGGGCGAGGCCAGCACGCTGCGGCCGCCCAGCGCGCGCGGCCCCGCCTCGGCCCGGCCCCGGGCCACGCCGACCACCTTGCCCTCCCGCAGTGCCTGCGCCGTGCGCCGCGCCAGGGCTTCCGCTTGCTGCTCCGGGGCGTCAGGTGCGGCGCGCGCGGCCTCGGCGGGCGTGATGTCGTGACCGAGCCGCAGGGTGGCCAGCGGCGCCGCTGCGCGCCCGCTGCGCAGGCGATGGGCCCATGCCGCCGCGCCCCAGGCGGCCCCTGCGTCGCCCGCCACGGGGAAGGGGCGCACACGGGCGGGCAGGGAGCGGGCCAGCTGCCCGTTGAGGGCGCAGTTGAGGAACACGCCTCCCGCCAGGCCGACCTGCCGCGCGCCGCTGCGCGCGAGCGCGCCCCGCAGGGCCTCCGTGATGACCTTCTCCAGCGCCTGCTGGATGCCCAGCGCGACGCTGGCGTCGCCGTCCCGCAGCGGCTCGTCGGGCTGGCGCGCGGGCCCCAGCGCGCGCACGAACGCGTCCCCGTAGAGGCGTGCCTCGCCCATGGGGTAGGCGAAGCACTCGGTGGCGGTGCGCAGCAGCCAGCGGGGGTGCGGCGTGAGCAGGCGTCGCGCGAAGGCGGCTTGCGGCGAGGCAGGGTCGCCGTAGGCAGCCAAGCCCATCGTCTTGCCCTCGTCGCTCTCGGGACGGAAGCCCAGCCACGCGGTGACCGCGGCGTAGGCCTTGCCCGCGCTGTGGGGATAGCCCGCTCGCGCCTGCGCCACCAGGCGCCCGTCCCGCTGGGCCCAGAGGGCCGTGGTGGTCCACTCGCCCATGCCGTCGGCCGTCAGCACCACGGCCGGGGCCTCGGGGTCGGGCAGGGCCAGCACCGCGCTGGTGGCGTGGGCGAGGTGATGCGGGATGCGCAGCACCGGGCAGGCGAGCCCGCATGCGCGCAGGTCGTCCTCCAGCCCCGCCATGGCCCGCAGGTAGTCGCGCCGGCCCGGCAGGGCCGGGTCCGGTCGCTGCTCGAGGAAGGCGCGCGAGCGCGGCCAGTGCCTCAGCACGTGCAGGGCCTTGCGCCAGCGCGCCATGCCCCGGGCCCACGGGAAGGCGACGCAGTCCACCTCGTGGGGAGCCAGGCCGGCGTGCCGCAGCGCGGCGTCGATCGCGCCCCTCGGGAAGGCGCCGCTGTGGCGCACGCGGTCGTAGCGCTCCTCGCTGGCCGCGAACACCGGAGTGCCGTCGACCAGCAGCACCGCGGCGGCGTCGTGCCCGTAGGCATTCAGGCCCAGCACGATCATCGGCCGTGTCCTGGCAGGGCAGCACGGCGCGGAGGGGCGGGCGGCACGCGAGGGCTCCGAGGCGGGCGCGCGGCGCAGGGCCGGTCCACGGCACCGCGGGGCACGCCCTGCGGTATGGTACGGGGCACCCTGCTGGAGGGCGTGGCTCGCCTGCCATGAACGCGGCCGTCCCGGGAGTCGTCCAGATCCGCTTCTCGACGCGCCTCGAGATGGTGCGGCCGTTGCGGAAGATGCTGGTGGCCGTGCTGGAGGCCCACGGCTGGGACGAGGAGGCGCTCGAGGATGCGGCGCTTGTGGCCACCGAGCTGCTGCAGAACGCCGTGGAGCACGGCAGCCGCCACGATGGTCGCGAGGACGTCACGGTGCGCATGGTGGTGCAGGGCGACACCTGCGACCTGGAGGTCCACGATCCCGGCACCGGCAAGGGACCCACGAGCCTGCTTGCGCGCGATCCCGCCCAGCCCCCGGACCCGGCCTCGGACCGGGGGCGCGGGCTGTTCCTCGTGCACCGGCTGTCGGTGTCGCTCGAGCGCGCCTGCGAGGGCGCGGGCGCCTGCGTGCGGGTGCGCCTCGTGGTGCGGCGGACCGGGTGAGCGGCGCGCAGCGCGGGCCCGCGGGTAGCATCGCGACCATGACGCTGCCGATCGTGCCGCGCCTGCTGGTGCTGGTCCTGCTGGGCTGCCTCGCAGCCGGCATCGGGTGGGCACGCGCCCGGCGGGTGCCCGCGGCGGCGCCCGTCGCAGGCGAGGCGGGCGTGCGCTGGCCTGCCCAGCGCGCCGCAGGCACGCTGCTGCTGAGCGGACGCAACCTGGGCAAGCTCAAGCCCTGTGGCTGCAGTGCGCCACAGCTGGGCGGCCTGGAGCGGCTCGCCACCGCGGTGGAGATGCTGCGCACGCGCTCGGGCGACGCGCTGGTCCCCGTGTCGCTGGGCTGGTCGGCCGCTGCGCCCGTCCCGCTGCGTCGCGACCGCGAGCAGGCGCGCCTCAAGGCCATGCTCTACCGGCAGGCCCTGCAGGCGCTGGGCTACGGAGCGCACCTGCTGGGTCCCTCCGACCTGCAGGTGGCCGAGCTGGTCGCCTCCTTTGCCACGCCCGGGGCGGGCGGCAGCGAGCGCCCCACGCTGCCCCTCAACATGCGTCCCTCCGCATCGCTGGGCGTGGACCCGGAGGCGCCCGCGGAGGGCTGGGCCGACCTCGCGGCGGGTCCCGTCGCCGTGCGGGTGCTTACCTTGCTGGACGAGGGCCAGGGTCGCTTGCTGCGCGACGCGGGCCTTGCCGAGGCGGTCGTGCCCGCGGCGCAGGCCGTGCAGGCCCTGCCGCGGCAGGTCGGTCGCGTGCATGTCGTGGCGCTGGAGGCATCGGCGGCTGAGCTGGAGGCCGTGAAGGCGGCGCTGCGTGGCGTGGGGGCCTGCGTGATCGTGGACATGAGCGGGGCCACGGCGGAAGCCACGCACGTGGGCGTGGTGCTGGGCGACACGCCGCTGGTGGTGGGCCTGGAGGAGAAGGGCAAGAACGTGGGGGTGCTCGACCTCGAGGTCGCGCCCGGCGGCGGCTGGACGGCCACGTGGACGCCGCAGCCCTTGCTGCCGCTGTTCTCCGGGACCGAGACGCCCTCGCGCCTGCGCCAGGAGGTGGCAGGCTGGTTCGCCGTCTACAAGCGCGAGGTCCAGGCCCAGGGGTTGCTGGCCATGGAAGAGAGGCGTGCCGAGGCGCCCGGGGAGCCGCGCTATGTGGGCTCGGCGGCGTGCGCAGCATGCCACGAGGCGATCTACCGGGACTGGCACGCCACCCCGCACGCGGGGGCCTTGCGCACGCTGCGGATGGACGACTACGCCGGGGACCCAGAGTGCCTCGCCTGCCACGTGCAGGGGCCGCAGCGGCAGCCCGACGGCCGCTTCACGTGGGCGCAGAGCGGGTTCGTGGACGATGCGAGCACGCCCTACCTCGGGGGCGTGGGCTGCGAGAACTGCCACGGGCCCGGCAGCACGCACGTGGCGGCACCCTACGAGGCCGCGGTGTGGGCCTCGAGCCGGCTGCTGCGCGCACGGCCCGAGCGGCAAGACTGCATGACCTGCCACGACCTGGAGAACAGCGTGGGCTTCAGCGAGCAGTACCACGAGCGACTGCCGCGCGTGAACCACGGTGGCGTGCCGGCCGGGCAGCGTTCCCACGCGCCACGCGTCCGCCGGGCGGCCGGCGCAGCGGGCGGTTGAGCCAGCCTAGGGCCTCCCTGCCCGGCGTGGCCGCGGCGGCTGGAGCGCCCTGCGTGTCCTCGTAGCATCGCGGGCATGGACGCGCCCCAGGACCCGACCGCACCGCCGCCCGCGGACCGGCGCTCGCGGGCCATCGTCCTGGCCTCCAGCGCAGCCGCGCTGGCCGTGATGGGGGGGCTGGTGGCCCTCGCGCTGTGGGGCGGCGACGGCAGCGCCGGCGGCAGCAAGGGACGCACGCCGTCGGGCCCCCTCGTGCAGGAGGCAGTGCCCATGCCGGAGGGCTGCGTGCCGGACCCGGACGCGCCGCCCGCCATCGAGGTGGACCTCGATGCGCAAGGCGTGGACTTCGGTCGCGTGCGGCAGGGCCAGCAGGCCGAGCGCCGCGTGACGTTCCGCAGCACGGGCCGGGGCGCGCTGTGCGTGCGCGACGTGCAGACCGGGTGTGGCTGCGTGACGGGGCGTGTCGAGGGCGACAAGCGGCGCTTCGAGCCGGGCGAGCAGGGCGCCATCGTCCTGCGGCTGGACACCACGGGGCGCCATGGCCTGCAGTCCAAGAGCTTCTCGGTCATCACCAACGAGCTGGGCCAGGCGCGACACGCCTGGCCAGTCAAGGTGGACATCTCGCTGGGCGTGGTGGCGCAATCCTCGGGCCTGGACTTCGGCCGCCCGCGCAAGGGTGCACCCTGCTCGGCCTCGGTGCGCCTCGCCTCCCCACGTGACGAGGCCGCATGGAAGGTGACCGGGGTCACGGTCAAGGCGATGGGTTCGGAACCGCCGCCGGCCTGCACGTGGGAGGCCCGTGAGGTGGCCGACCCGCTGCTGCGCATCGTCGAGGTGGTGGTGACGCACCCGGGTCGCGCGCAGCAGGGACTGTGGCGCGCCCCGCTGGTGATCACGCTGGACCATCCCGAGCGCAGCGAGGTGCTGCTGGATGCCCAGATGATGATCCTGGCGCCGGTGTCGGCCACGCCTCCGCAGGCCATCTTCGGCTACGTGGAGTCCGGGGGCGCGACGCGCGAGATCCCCATCTACCTGCGCCCCAGCACCACGCCGCCGCTGGCCTTCCAGGTGCGCGAGGCACGCATCGTGCCGGTGCCGGGCCAGGCCTTCGATGCGAGCGGTGCGCCCTTCGAGGCCGGCGCGGTGGAGCCTGCCCCGGCCACCCAGCCGGGCTGGGTGGTGCGCGTGCGCTACGACGGCAAGCCGCGCGCACCGGGCCTGCAGGAGGCGGAACTGGTGCTGGTGACCGACCTGCCCGAGCAGCCGGAGCTGCGCGTGCCGTTGCGCGCCACCGTGGCGGGCCGGCGCTAGCCGGGGGCCCCGCATGTGCGGCATCATCGCCATCGCCGGCACCACGCCCGCACTGCCCGTGCTCGCGCAGGGCCTGCACCTGCTGGCCTATCGCGGCTACGACTCGGCGGGTGTCGCGCTCGAGCACCAGGGCCGGCTGCATGTCGAGAAGGACAAGGGCCGCATCGCTGACCTCGCGCCGGCCTGGCTCGCACGGGGCCTCGAGGGCTGCACGGGCATCGGGCACACGCGCTGGGCCACGCACGGCCCGCCCAGCAAGCCCAACGCGCACCCGCACCTCGATGCCCGGGGCGAGGTGGCGGTGGTGCACAACGGCATCCTCGAGAACGACCTCGCCTTGCGGGAGGAGCTGGAGGCGCAGGGCGTGCGCTTCGCGAGCGAGACCGACACGGAGGTCGTGGCGCACCTCTTCGCGCGGGCCTTCCGTGGCGACCCCGTGGCGGCGGCGCGCGAGGTCCTGGCCCGCTGCAAGGGGCACTTCGCGCTGGCCATCCTGCATGCGCGGCTGCCGGGCACCGTGATCGGCGTGCGGCGGGGCTCGCCGCTGCTGGTGGGCCTGGGCGTGGGCGAGGTGCTGCTCGCCTCGGACACCAAGGCGCTGGCCGGGCGCGCCGACCGCGTGCTGGACCTCGGCGAGGACGAGGTGGCGCTGGCCACCGCAGGCGGCGTGCGCATCGTGGACGCGGCCGGCCAGGAGGTGCGGCGCGCGCCACGTGCGCTGGGCGAGCGCGAGCAGGACACCGGCAAGGGCGGCTTCCCGCACTTCATGCTCAAGGAGATCCACGAGCAGCCCGACCGGCTCTACGAGCTGCTGGCGGGCCGTGTCGAGGCCTCCCGGGGCCGTGTGCGCCTGCACGAGGTGGCGCTCGACGACGCCGCGTGGCGCGCCACGAGCCGCATCGACCTCGTGGCCAGCGGCACGGCGCACTACGCCTCGCTCTACGGCGCCTATGCGCTGGAGAGCCTCGCGGGCATCCCCTCGCGTGCCCTGGTCGCGGCCGAGTACGAGGCGCGCGGCCCGGTGCTGGACCCCAGCGTGCTCGTCGTGGCGGTGTCGCAGTCGGGCGAGACCGCCGACACGAAGGCGGCCGTGGAGGTGGCGCGCGCCCGCGGCGCACGCACGCTGGGCGTGCTCAACGTGCGGGACAGCGTGATCGGGCGCATGGTGGGGGGGCTGGTCGACATCCACGCGGGCCCCGAGACCAGCGTGGCCTCCACCAAGGTCTACACCGGCATGCTCGGCGCGCTGCTGCTGCTGGCGTTGCGTGCGGCGCAGGCGCGTGGCCGTGGCGAGGAGGCCCTGCGCACGCTGGGCCCCGCGTTGCCGTCCGTGCCCGGCCTCGTGCGGCGCGCGCTGGGCACCTGGGAGCAGGTGCGGGCCGTGGCGCGCCACCTCGATGGCGTGCGCGACATGCTCTACCTCGGGCGCGGGCCCGATGCCGCCACGGCCTTCGAGGGCGCGCTGAAGATGAAGGAGCTGAGCTACGTGCACGCCGAGGGCTACCCGGCAGGCGAGATGAAGCACGGCCCCATCGCGCTGGTCTCGCGTGAGCTGGTGACCGTGGCCATCGCCACGCCCGGGCCGTGGCGCGAGCGCATGCTGGCCAACGTGCGCGAGGTGAGCGCACGCGAGGGGCCGGTGGTGGTGGTGGCTGCCGAGGGCGATCGCGAGGCGGCGCGCGTGGCCACGCACGTGGTCGAGGTGCCGGCGACCGACCCGTGGCTGGCGCCGCTGGTCAACGTGGTCCCGCTGCAGCTGCTGGCCTACGAGGTGGCCAAGCGTCGCGGCTGCGACGTGGACCAGCCGCGCAACCTGGCCAAGACCGTGACCGTGCAGTGACCCCTGCGAGCGAGGCTACGCTCCACGCCATGGACATCCGCCGCCTCCGCCTGGTGCTGCGACACGCTGCCCTGCCGCTGGGCCTGCTGGGCGCGATGCTGTGCCCCTGCACGGTCGTGGCGTGGGCCGACGAGCCGGTGCCGGTGCCCGAGCCCGTGCCCGTGCCTGTACCCGAGCCGGTGCCCGTCCCGGTGCCGCCCGAGCCTGCGCCGGAGCCTCAGGCTCCCGTGGGGCCGCCGCCTGCAGGTGCGCCAGAGCCGGCGCCTGCGCCGGCAGCGCCGCCCACGCGAGATCCCTCGGCCGTGCCGCCCCCTGCCCCGGCCGCGCTGCCCGCCGCAGGCGCGCCCGCGCCCTTGCCGCAGCCCGCGCCCGCCAAGACCAGCACCGTGTGCCCGCCGCCTCCGCCGTGGAGGCCGCCCCTGCCTGCCTGGGATCCCAGCAAGGACGTGAAGGTGCGGCTGGGTCCCGACGGCACGCCCGTGGAGGTGGCTCCGCTGCGGCCGGCCGAGGCACCGCGCACGGCTCCGTCGGCGTCCCGCGCCGAGCGGCCTGTGGTTGCGCCGCCCCGGCTGCCGCCCCCGATGCCGTTGCCGCCGCCCTCGGTGGTGGAACTGCCGGCGGTCGAGCCGGTCCCGCCTGCGGCGTTGCCCGCGCTGCCCCCAGCACCCGTTGCGCCCGACGATCCGTGGCTGCCGGGTGCGAGCGCTCCGCTGGCACCTGTCGTGCCCGCCGTGCCCACGGCACCCACGCCGGCCGCGCCGGTGCCCGCGCCCGAGGTGGTCCCGGTGCCAGGCGAGGTGCCCCCGCGCGTGCCCGACGATCGGCCGGCCACGGTGCCTGGCGAGGATCCGTGGAGCACGCCGACGACGCCTGCCGTCGCGCCGCCCGCCCCGACCGCGCCTCCGCCCACGCCGTCTCCGGTCGCGCCCGCGCCGGCCGATCCGTGGCTGCCGGGCGCGAGCACGCCGCCGCGCGAGGAGGTGGGGCCCCTCCCCGTGCCGGCTGGGCCGGTGGAACCCCCGCCGGTGCCCGTCTTCTCCCCGCCTGAGGCCCAGCAGCCCGAGTCGCCCGAGGCCTTGCCGCCTGCGCTGCCGACGCCCGTCGACCCGCTGGCCACGCCGCAGGATCCCGCCGGCTTCGCGTTCAGTGCGCCGGAGTCCAAGCGTGCCGTGGAACACGCCGACCGCCTGCGCGCCCAGCCCTCGGACGCGAGCCTGCAGGGCTACCCCGAGGACCTGGTGCGGCGCGCCGATGCGGGCGTGGCACTCGAGGGGGGCAGCAAGCCCGTGCTGGTGCTGTTCTACGACAACTCGGCGCGCGCCTCGCACCTGCAGGCGGCGGAGCTGCTGCCCTTGCTGGTGCGCCTCGCGGACCGCGTCGACGTGGTGCCCGTGGACGTGGCGGCAGCCAGCACGCTCTCGGAGCCGCAGAAGCGCCTGGTGCGGCGCTACTACATGGCCTACGTGCCCACCACCGTGCTGCTGGCGGCCGACGCCACGCGCAAGCCGTTGATGGTGCAGTACCAGCGCGTGTCCGCGCAGGCCGTCGAGGCGGCTGTCAAGGCAGCGCTGCCCGCCGCACCGCGCTGAGCGGCGGCTGCCGTCGCGCGGGCGCCTAGCGGCGCGCCAGCAAGGCCTCGACCTCGAGGCGCTCGCCGCGACGCAACACGGTGAGCCGCACGGTGTCCAGCGGCCGGTAGGGGAGCAGGGCGTCGCCCAGGGCAGCCCCTGCGCGCAGCGGCACGCCGTCCAGCGCCAGCAGCAGGTCGTCCACGCGCACGCCCGCCAGGTCTGCAGGGCCGCTGGCGTCCACGGCCGTGATCTCCACGCCGCCGCAGCCGCCGCACACGTGCTGGCGCAAGGCCTCGCCGGCGGGACGCGAGCGCACGCCCAGCCGGCTGCGCGGCACCCCGCGGTGCTCGCGCAGCAGCGGCCACACGAGGGCGACCACGGCCGCCGGCACGCCGTGGGCGGCCACGGGCTCCATGCGCACCTCGATGCCCTCCGGGGGGCTCTCGCCATCCAGCGGCGTCTCGGCGACGCCGCCCACGAGCAGCGCCACGCAGCGGCCCTGGCTGTCCACCCACGGCGAGCCCACATCGTGGGCCACGCTGGCCAGCGCTGCCTCCAGCAGGCCCGTGGCGCGCTCCGTGGTGCCGTGTGCCGCATCCACGATCACGCGCTGGCGTTCCAGCGCGCGCAGGCTGCCACGCGCCACGGCACCGGCGCCGGTCACCATGACCACGCTGGCCCCTACCTCGGGCCCCGCAGGGAGGGGGCGACGGGGCTGCACGGCCGGCAGGGCCAGCGGACGAAGGCCCTCGCGTCGCGCGGCCAGCTGCAGCAGCGTGAGCCCCGTGCCGGCGTCGCTGCCCACGGGTGCAGCCTGCATGTGCTCGCCGGGGCCGAGGCGCACCAGCACCTGGTCGGACGGCCCCAGCGTGGGGCCTGCCATCACGAGCCAGCCGTCGGCGTCCACGACCACCGCGTGCCGGGTCTCGCGCGGGCGGCCGGGCGCGCTGACTTCCACCATCAGCACGCTCGGCAGCACGTGGCGCGCGAGGCCCACCAGCGACAGGCTGCCGTCCAGCGCCGGGCGCTGCGGTCCGGGCGGCGCTTGCTGGGCGGGCTGCCCTGCGGGCTGGGCGGGCGCACCCGCCCCGGGCGGTGCCGCGCCCGGCGCAGCGCTCGTGTCCTCGGCATGCGCGAACGACGCGCCCGCCAGGCAGGCCACGGCGGCGACGGCCAGCGACCCGGCGCGCGTGGGCATCAGTCTCCGGACTCGGCCGGCGCGAGGGCAGGCGCCCGGCCGGGGCGGACGGGCTGCAGGTAGAAGCCGCGCACGCCCTGTCCGGGCATCAGCACGGGCTGGAGCAGGTCGTCGCCCGGACGCTGCGGCGCGGCGCGGGGCGTCCATGGGCGCGCCAGCGGCGGCAGCAAGGTGTCGCGCAGGTCCCGTTCGGGCCGGGTGCTCGCCCTGTCCAGCGCACCGCTGGCCAGCAGCCCGGCGCCGGTGACGAGCAGCAGGCTGGCGGCCACGGCGACGGCGCGCCAGCGTGCAAGCGCCTGCGGTGCGTCGAGGAAGGCCTCGCTCATGCCCGCGTGCGTGCCGGAGGCCACGCCCGCCATGACGCGCTGGCGCAGGCCCTCCAGCGCGCCGTCGGGTACCGCGCGGGCCCTGAGCGCGCACACGCCCTCGATGCGCGCCACGCGCCCGGCGTGCCGATCACGGCAGGCAGGGCACGCGTCGAGGTGCGCGCGCAGGGCCTGCAGGGCCCCGTGGCTCGCACGGTCACCCGCGGCGTGCTCCAGCGCGGCCAGGCGGCTGGCCATGCCCTCGCACTCCCCGGGCTGGTGCGCCTTGGGCGCGGGCGGCGTCATGCGTCCCTCCCGAGGCGCGGCGGGGCGCCGTGGCGAGCTTCCCACGCGGCCCGGAACAGGGCGCGGGCCCGGTGCACGCGCCAGCGCGCCGTGGGATAGGAGCAGTCGGTCACGCGGGCGATCTCCAGGGGGGTCAGGCCATGCATCTCGCGCAGCGTCAGCGCCAGCCGGTAGTCGGCCGGCAGCTGCGCCAGCACCTCATCCACCTGCCCACGCAGCCGCGCCGCCTCGGCGGCGGACTCCACGTGCTGGGAGCCGGTGCTGTCCAGTGGCTGGGCTACCTGGGTGAGGTCCTCGACCGGCGTGGCGCGGCGGCGGCGCCGGCGATGGGCATCGATGGCGAGGTTGCGCGCGATGCGGTAGAGCCAGTTGACGAGGTCACGCCCGGGGTCGAAGGCCGCGAGCGCACCGTGCGCGCGCAGGAAGGTCTCCTGCACGACATCGCGCGCCTCCTCGGCGTCGAGCAACACGTCGTAGGCCACCCAGTACACCGCCTGCTGGTAGCGCTCCACCAGCGCACCGAAGGCGTCCGGGTCGCCCTTGAGGGCGCGCGCCACGAGGGCGGCATCGCTGGCTCGCCGCTCTGCCTTGCGCGCCGCGCCGTCGGCCTCGGAGCCCAGCCGCAGGCCAGGCGTGGCCCCGGCCTGGGCCAAGGGTCCCAGCAGCGCAGGGTGGGGGGCGGCAGGTGCGGTCATGGAGGAGCCGGGCTCCAAGGCCGGAGTGTAGGGCGGGACCAACCTCCTACGATGGGCCGGGGGCGCCCGTTGGCAGCCCACCGGGGTCGGGGCCTAGAATCACGCGTGGACCCCGAGGCCCCATGCCGCACCCCTTCCGCTCCCCGTGGCCGCTCGTGGTGCTGGCCTTGGTGCTGATGGGGTCCTCGGGCCTGCGCGCCGAGCCCCCGCGCCCTGCCGGCGGCAAGGGCGCGGCCCCTGCGGCGGCGGAGCCCGGCGTGCCCGATGCGGCCCTGCAGGCGCGCATCGAGGCGGCGCTGGACCGCGCCGTGCCCTGGCTGCGGGCGCAGCAGAAGCCGGGCGCCGGCTGGATGGGGCAGGTCGTGCAGCGCGGCACGGGCTACTACCAGGTGGGCACCAGCGCGCTGGTGGGGCTGGCGCTGCTCTCCGCGGGTGACCGCCGTGGCGCCCGGCCCGACGAGGGCACCGTGGACCGGATCATGAGTGCGTGCCGCACGGCCATGGGGCCCGGGGCCACGACGCATGCGCGCACGACCTACGACGTCAGCGTGCTGATCATGTTCACGGCCGAGTACTGGCGTGGCCCGGTGAAGCCCACGGCCAAGGGGGGCACGCGCGAGTCCCGCGGGGCCAACCCGTGCAACATGCCGCCCGACGTCAAGGCGTGGATCGAGGAACTGGCCGCGTGGCTGGTGGCCAGCGCCAAGGTGCAGGACGACCCGGGCACGCCCGCCCGCGAGCTGGGCGGCTGGGGCTACCCGCACGACCGCCCTGACATGAGCAACACGCAGTACGCCCTGCTGGGGCTGCGCGCGGCGCGGGACTGCGGCTGCGCCGTGGACATCTCCGGCTTCGAGCGCGCCCTCGAGTTCGCGCTGGCCTGGCAGGACCAGGACGGGCCCAAGGCCCGGCGGCTGCTGCCCGCCAGCGAGCCCGGCGGCACGCCGTACGTCATCGAGGGGGGCGATCGCTCGCGAGGCTGGCCCTACCTGCCGCAACCTGACGGCGCGCGCACGGGCAGCATGACGACGGCCGGGCTCGCCGTGCTCGCGATCGCGCACGACGCCCTGCTGCGTCCCCGGGCCCTGCCGCGCTACGACGCGGCGCGGCAACGCCAGGTGAGCCAGGCCATCCAGGATGGATTCGCGTGGCTGGACACGCACTGGACCGTCACCCGCAACGCGGGTCCGGGGGCACCCAACTGGCATCACTACTACCTGTATGGCCTCGAGCGGGCCGCCGCCCTGTGCGGGCGGCCGCTGGTGGGACTGCACGACTGGTACGTCGAGGG
This sequence comes from Planctomycetota bacterium, assembly GCA_964228555.1. Taxonomy (GTDB): domain Bacteria; phylum Planctomycetota; class PLA2; order PLA2; family JAEUHO01; genus CAXQZU01. Next base: position 42,879 of record CAXQZU010000024.1, on the reverse strand, counting down.
CGCGCAGCACCTCGTGGGAAGCCAGCAGCAGGACGGTCGCTGGAGCACGGGCGCGCTGGGCATGCCCGGCGAGGTCGAGGCCAGCGACCTGCTGGACACCGCCTGGGCCGTGCTGTTCCTCAAGCGCGCGACGCGTCCCCTGCCGCCCGTCAACCCGCCCGTGGTCACCGGGGGGAAGTGAGTGGCAGCACCCCAGCCCTCGTCCGAGGCCCTGCTCGCTGCCCGCTGTGCCGCGGGAGACGAGGCGTCGTGGCGCGAGCTGGTGGCGCGCTACGCACCGCTGCTGGCCACGCTGGCGCGGCGCATGCTCGCGCGCCTCGGGCCTGCGGTGGCCGAGGCCGACGTGGACGAGGTGGTGGCCGAGGTGTTCTTGGCCCTGCTGCGGCGTGACCGGCTGCTGCTGCAGCGCTACGACGCGTCCTTCCGCCTCAGCACCTACCTCGGCGTGATCTGCCGCAGCGAGGTGGGTCGCTGGGCACGCCGCCGCGGGCGGGCCGTGGGGGGGCCGCTGCCTGACGTGGCCGCGCTGGAGCCCACCCCGCCCGAGCGGCTTGCGGAGGCCGAACGCCAGGCCGCGCTGGCCGGCTTGCGCGAGGCGCTGGCCGTGCTTGCGCCCCGGGACCGCCTGCTGCTCACGCTGCGCTACCTCGAGGGCCTGTCGCACGCAGCGATTGCGGACGCCCTGGCCCTGAGCGCCGACAGCGTGGGCCCCCTGCTGCAGCGGGCGCGCCAGCGCCTGGCCCAGCGCCTGCCGGGGCTGGCTCACCTGCTGGACGGCTAGGCACGCCTCGCGGCCGGAGCGTGGGACCCGGACCGGCCTGCGGGCCCTCGCCCGGGGGTGTACGGAGCGGGTCGCGGGCTGGCTAGGCTGGGAAGCGGGCGTGGTGCCCGCGGCCTGGGACACAGCCCCATGAGCGAACAGCCCCTGCCCCCCGGCGTTCCGTCGGGTCTGCCCGAGGAGCGCCTGAGGGCATGGTTGCAGGCGGCCGCGGAGCGGGCACCGCTGCCGGTGCCCGCGCGCTCGCCCGAGGACGTGGTGGCACAGGCCCGCCGCGCCGAGCAGCAGGCGGGCGGGGCCGATGGGCTGCCGCTGGAGCCCGGCGAGCTCGAGCTGCTCGCCGACCTGGCCTGTGCCGAGCACGCCGTGGCGGAGGGGACGGCCCGGGCGCCCTCGCAGAGCGTGATGGCTGCAGTCGTCGAGGCCTTCAGCGGCGGCGCGGGCGGCGCGCCGACGGGCCAGGCAGGCCGTCCGGCGCCCGTGCGCGAGTCGGTGCCCGGCCCCGGCGTGGTGCAGGGTGCCTCCGGCGCGCCGGAGGCCACGAGTGGGTCCCGGCGCGAGCGGGTACTGCGTGCCCAGCCCGCGGTGGGAGGCAGGCGTGCCCGCGTGCTGGTGCTGTTCGCCCTCTGCGCCATCGGGCTGGCGTGGGTGGTGGCTGGACGGGTCGCGCCCGCGTCCCTGCCGCCGGTGGACGAGGTGGCCGACGCGGAGCTCGAGCGGGCGTTCGCGGCCTCGCTGGCCTCGGCGGCCGAGCCGCTCTCGGGCCAGGTGTCGCCCTTCGTGGATGCGCGCCTGTGGCGCTCGCTGGAGGGCAGGGCCTGGCGCGGCGGCGAGGCCTTGTCGATCGCACCCGCAGCCCGCAGCGTCACGGCCCAGCCGGTGGATGCAGCCGGGGCCGGCGGCGACGTGGTGCTGGCGTGGCGTCCCGACGCCTCGATGGCGGACGCGGCGGGCCTGCGCGTGCACTTGCGCGGCCCTGCCGGCCTGCGCGTGGCCTTGCCCGACCTGGGCGTGGAGGCCGTGCTGGATGCGGCGGTCGACGGCGCCGGCGCGCGCCATGTGGACCTGCCCCTGCCCGGCGGCTGGGCAGAGGCGCTGGCCGGGGGCGACCTGCGCCTCGCCTTCACCTGGCCTTCGCCGGTGGCCGATCCTGCGGCGGGCGAGGGGGCGGCAGCGCCCGCCGTGCCTGCTGCGAGCCCGCGCGAGGCCCGCTTCGCGGGCGTGTCGCTGAGCACCTGGCGCGTGGCGGAGGGCGGCTAGTGCCCACGTCCAGTGCCTCGCCTGCCCTTGCGCGGGCCGCTTCCCGTTCACGCATGCAGCCTTGCTTGCTCGCCCGCGCCCTGGGGCGCGGGGGAGTGGAGGGATCCCCGATGGACCGCATCGCCCCGATCGCCCGCCCGACCTCCCGCCGGTCGCCGCCGGCCCAGCGCGGCGTGGCCCTGCTGATCGTCATCACCGTGCTGGTGGTGCTGGTGATGATCGCCGTGCCGTTCGTGCTGGCCATGCGCCACGGGCAGGAGAACACGGAGGCGCTGGCTGCCCGCGAGCGCGCCGACCTCGAGGCCGGCTTGCTGCTGCAGATGGTGAAGCAGATGCTGGCGAGGACGCACCCGGCCGCCGAGGTGGCGCGCCAGGGCGAGGCGCGGCCCGCGGAGGCCCGCAGCCCGGCCGGCACTCGCGGCGGGACGGATGCGTCGCGCGGCGCAGGATCCTCGACCGACACCGATCCCGCCGTGGACACGGTGGAGGAGTACGACCCCGGCAGCGAGCAGTTCCGTCGCATGCTGGAGGAGGCGTGGCGCCGCGCGTGGGACGCCGACCCGCTGCTGGCCGCCCGTGGCAAGGCCCTGCAGGAGCAGAAGCTGGGGCCCAGCCGTGACGACCGTGGCAGCGTGTGGGACGCCTCCGCCGTGGACGCGCAGGCCTGCGTGCACGTGAACGGGGCCAGCCCCTTCCTGCTGGGCAACCTGCTGGGCGCCGCCATGCTGGCCGACGACCTCGACTCGGGCAGCACCGAGGTGCCCGTGGAGAACGTGGTGTCGGGCCGCGTGCCCGGCTTCGAGGGCTTCCCGCGCGCCAACGGGGCGCTGCGCGTGGGCCGCGAGGTCATCACCTACACCTCCTTCGATGGCCGCTCCTTCCGGGGCTGCACGCGCGGAGCCCTGCCCGGCGGCCCGCTGGGGCTCAACGGCTCGCCCGAGGACCACAAGGCCGGCACGCCCGTGATCGCCTACGATGCGTTCCAGCTGGCCGTGCACATGATCGCCGCCGAGCCGGGCCGCCTGGCCCCGTTCGAGAACCTCGCGGCGCTGCGCCGCATCGCGGACTGGGGCCCGGGCATCCCCGCCGAGCGCCTCAAGGCGGTGGAGCCCTACCTCACGGTGTGGGCGCGGCGCGAGACCACCGAGTGGCTGGCCTCGCAGCTGGTCATGAACTCCGTGGGCATGGCCGGCGCCTCCGGCGGCCAGGACGAGGTCATGGTGCGCGACGACGTGGGCAACCCGTCGGGCTCGACCGCCTACTTCAACCCCGGCACGCTGGTGCGCGTGGGCGATGGCGTGCGCTCGGCCTGGCAGGTGGTGCAGCGCATCGGCGACCCGGGCGGCGGCCAGTCCGACCGGCTGGTGCTGCTGGCCGGCAGCGTCGGGGCCGGCGACCCCGCGCAGGGCGGCGGCCTCACCTTCGCGGGCGGGCGCACGCGCATGGAGGCGCTGGCTCCCACGCCCATCAACATCAACACGGCGCCGCGCGAGGTGCTCTACGCGGTGCTGGCCAACCTGCACCTGCGCACCGCCGAGCCCGGCAACGAGAACGTGGTGCACCCCGCGCTGGCCTGGACGCTGGCCGAGCGGCTGGTGCAGGACCGGTCCGGCGCGCTGCGCGTGGACGCGGAGGGCTTGCGCACGGGCGGCCCCTTCCGGCGCGTGGAGGACTTCGGCCGCTGGCTCGAGGAGCAGCAGTCCACGGGCGCGCTGACCCGCACCCAGCGCCAGGCCATCTACCGCAACGCCGTCAACCCGCATGATGCGGACCTGGCCTTCGGCACCACCTCGTGGTGCTTCCGCACGCTGGACGTCTATCACGTCGAGGCGCGCGTCTCGGTCCACGACCGCATCGGCAACCAGCTGGCCACCGCCACGCACCGCGAGGTCGTGGAGGTGGGCGCCGACCGCACGGCGTCGTGGACGCTGGACAGCCAGGACGACTTCGAGCTGCGCCTGTCGATGGGCAGCGGTGCCAAGTGGTTCGCCTCGTACCCGCGCGGCGTGATGATGGTCACCAAGGGCCTGGGCGCCTCGGTGCAGCCGCCGCCGCGTGCCCCCAAGGCCCTGCTCTACGGCGTCTACCCCTCGGCGCAGGGCGCGGAGGGCAGCGGCGGGCAGGACATGGGCGACGTGCGCCTCGCGCCCGCGCGCGTCCGCATGCCCGGCGAGGTGGTCTACGAGCGCCACTTCGACAACACCCACTGGACGGCGGGCTGGTTCACGGAAGGCCGCAACGGCTTCAGTGCCACCACCCGCGCGCGACTCATCGACAACGGCGTGGAGGCGCGCCCGCGCCCCTTCAGCGTGTCGTTCTGGTGGCGGTCCATGAGCGACGCCGACTGGACCGCCTTCGATTGCGGCATGTCGCGCTTCATGAACCGCTACGCGATCTTCGTGCAGGACGGTGACGAGGGCCGCGAGCTGGTGTTCCGCACCTGCGGCGGCACCCTCGAGGAGAAGGCGGCCGAGTGCTTCGTCCCGCTCTCGCGCATCGGCTACCAGGCCGGCGAGTGGTTCCACATCCAGGCCTCGGCCTCGGGCGAGGACCCCGCGCTGATGGAGCTGCTGGTGGACGGCGTGGCGGTGGGCAGCCGTCGCCACATCGGCTTCCTGACCGCCTCCTGCAGCGCCGACGACACCGACCTTGCCGTGGACACCACGGCGGGCTTCCACCCGCGCGGCGCGCTGGTGATCGGGACCGAGATCGTGGAGTACGACCAGGCCACGCAGGACTCCTTCCGCGAGTGCGTGCGTGGGGCCCGCGGGACGCAGGCCGGGACGTGGGCCGAGGGCACGCCGGTGCGCATGCTGGGCTACGCGATGCCCTTGCTGCAGGACCTGATGGCCGGCGGCGCCTACCTGACGCAGCGGCTGGGGCGCATGGCGGCGGTGCGCGTGGACAACGTCGATGACACCGGCAGCGTCACCATCACCGTCAACGGCGCGCAGGTGCCCATGCCGATCTGGGGCATCGCTCCCGACCGCACCACCTTCGCGGCCACCTTGATGGATGGCTCGCCCGGCGTGCAGCCCCTGTGGGGCATGAACGGCAACGAGGCCATCGACGCATTCGGCCCGCGGGGCTACGCCGTGCTCGGCTGCGCCACGCCGACGAACGCCGACGGCAGCGGCACGGGCGGCGGGGGCACCAGCGGCGTGCCCGTGGGGGGCTGGGAGATCGTCAGCTACGTGCGCAACGGCAACAGCCTGACCATCACGCGCTACGTGAGCACGCCGAGCCGGGATGCGCCCGAGCCCTACTTCCTGTGCACGCACTACTGGCAGAAGGACCCGCAGTACTCCGACGGCACGGTGTGGCCTTGCTTCATGGTGCCCATCTCCGTGCAGGCCGCGGGCGGCGGCGCGCTGGGCAGTGACTACATGGATCCCAGCAACCCCGCCGACCGCACGCGGCTGGCTCGCTACAACGGCGACGGCGATGCCCGCTGGCTCCTGGGCACCACGGTGCCGCAGGGCTGGAACGAGTGCGGCCGCTACAGCTGGCTGGACCGCACGCTGGGTGCCGGCCTGCAGTTCGTGCAGGAGCGCTTCCTCGACGACCTGGTGTCGGCCTTCTTCCGCCAGCGAGACTTCGCCACGGACCCGAACGCCTCGGGCGGCGGCACCGGCGGCGGCAGCGGCGGAGGCACCGACCCCGGCAGCGGCAACGACGGCGGCGCCGCCAGCCCGGACACGGACCCTGCCGAGGAGGGCACGGGCGAGCCCGAGCCGGCGCCCCCGGTGGACGACGGCGAGGCCGAGGGCGGCGCCAGCGGCCCGGCGCGCGAGGAAGGCGATGGCGACCCGGGCAACCGGCTGCCCAGCGATGACGAGCCCACGCCGGACTCCAGCGGGGGCGGCAGCAGCAACAAGGAGGAGGGCGACGGTCCGGTGGTGCCCGAGGTGCCGCGACCCGAGACCACCTACGAGTACCCCATGCCGCCGGCGCCGCAGGCGGACGGCAGCGGCCTCTACTTCGAGCCCGAGTTCGGCACCCTGCAGGGCTGGAGCCGCACCTACTTCCGGGGCGTGCAGAACACGCTGGACCTCGACCACGACACCGCGGGCGGCGACAAGCAGTCGCTGTTCATGCCCTGCTTCCGGGTGTGGGAGAACTACGCGGGCATCCCGCGCCGTGCGGGCCGCAACGACGTGATCACCATCACGGACGGCGCCAAGGGCCAGACCGCCCGCCACCAGGCCCTGCTGCGCTGGGGCGACCCGGGCAGCGACTGGGTGGCGCTGGACGAGCCCCTCGAGGGCGTCACGGTGCGAGCGCTGGACCAGGACGCCAACGAGCCGCTGCTCGACCATCGCTGGCGCCCGCGCGTGCTCAAGTTCCCCTGCGGCGAGCTGCCCGAGGAGCTGCCCGAGCAGATGGACTTCACGCGCTCGACGATCACGAACAGCAGCGTGGTGACGGCCTTCATCGACGAGCTGTTCGTGTGGCAGCATGCGCAGCAGCCCATGGCCGTGCTGGTCAACAACCAGGCCGTGACGCCCGGCGACGAGGAGCTGCTGCTGGCGGCCCAGCCGCCTGCGCCCACGCTGGAGGGCACGCCCGGCCACGACGCCGACGTCGGCATCCTGGCGCTGGGCGGCGAGCTGATCGTGTACCGCGGCACGCGCGTGGAGGGGGGCAACCGCATCGCGCTGGAGCGCTGCGTGCGCGGGGCGCTGGGCACCAAGGCTCGCGCGCACCCGCCCGGGGCCACGGGGCGATTCCTGTTCGACGTGCCCGTCTCGGCGCTGTCGGGCAACCTCGCCCGCGACGCCAAGACCATCCCGCTCGTGCACGCGCGCAACTGGCCGCAGGAGGGCCTCGTGCGCATCGTGGGCGCCTCGACCGCCGAGCTTGCCCACTACACGGCGCTCAACGGCAGCGACCTGCTCATGCCCGGCGCGATGGATGCCGACGAGGACATCCGCGACCGCGGCCTGTTCCGCGGCCGCTTCGGCACCCAGGCGCTGGAGCACGAGCGCGACACGCTGGTGGTGTGGCAGCCCTTCCGCCACTGGGACCGCTACACCGGCCGGCGCGTGGAGGACGAGCGCGACTTCGGCGGCTTCCATGACCACCCCGAGTCGTCGTACCTCGAGCTGGGCAAGCGCACGCGTGGCGCGCTCTGGCAGCGCATCACCTGGGTGGAGGGGTTCGACCAGACGCTGCGGGCCGCCGACAGCGGCGGCCGCGGCGCGCGGGGTCGTGGCACCGAGCTGGACACCTTCATGGACGTGCTCGTCGCCATGCGCTTCCACCCCGGCGTGCCGTGGGACACCAAGGACGTGGTCGACCTGCGCAGCGGGGGCGCGGACACGCCGCAGGCGCAGCGGGCCAACCGTCGCCAGTCGCTGCTGGTGTTCGCGGACATGGACGGCGAGAACCGCCTCGACATCGAGAGCGAGACCGCCGACCTGCGCGTGTACTTCCGCTTCCGCCCCAATGCGTGGGTGCCGCAAGACCTGCCCGCCAGCGCGGCCAGCGGCGACCTCGTGTTCGCGAACGCCTGGAAGCGCTCGCCGCGCCTGCAGGAGGTGACGCTGGAGTACCTCAACCGCACCGTGACCCGGGGCGGGCGCAGCGTCTTCGCGCGCTGATCCCGGGTGCCGTGCGCGGGCCTGACACGCGCCTGACGGGGCTCGGACGCCCGGGCGCTGCGCACGCGGCATGGGGGGAGCGCCGCGCCGCGGGGCGTCCTGCCGTGGTGGGGGCGGTAGCATCCTGCCCTCTCCCCGGGATCACGACCATGCAGGCCAACGACCTCCGCAAGGGCAGCATCATCTCCTGGAACGGCCACCTCTGGCAGGCCGTCGAGGTGCACCACCGCACGCCGGGCAACCTGCGCGCGTTCGTGCAGGCCAAGCTGCGCAACCTCAAGAGCGGCCAGCACGTGACGCAGCGCTTCAACAGCAGCGAGCTGGTCGAGCCCGTGTGGCTGGACAAGCGCGAGGCCGAGTACCTCTACGACGACGCGACCACCGGCCCCGTGTTCATGGACAGCGAGAACTTCGAGCAGTACAGCCTCTCGCGCGACGTGCTGGGCGATGCCATGCACTTCGTCAAGCCCAACACCAAGGTCGAGGTCACCTTCTACGAGGGCACGGCCATCGGCCTGCAGCTGCCCGCCAACGTGGAGCTGGAGATCGTCGACACGGAGCCGGCAGCCAAGGGCAACACCGTCAGCAACGTGATGAAGGATGCCAAGGTCGAGACCGGCTACGTGGTGAAGGTGCCCTCGCACATCAACGTGGGCGACCGCATCCGCATCAGCACGGTCACGGGCGAGTTCCAGGAGCGCGTCAACTAGGCGCCTCGCCGCCCGCGGCCGCCGCGGCGGCCGCCTGCGCGGCCGGCGGCCACGCGAGGTGGCATGGTGACCGGGCAAGCGTCCCCGCAGGCTGTCACCGCCGGCGAGGCGGCCGGGATGCCGGCCCGTGGCCCGCGCGGCCTCGCGTGGGGCCTCGGTGCCTGCCTGCTGGTGGCCGGTGCCGCGGCCCTGCTGCACCAGGCCGCATGGTTCCGCATGCTGGTGCCGGTGCTGGGCGCCGGGGCCCTGGCGGCGGGCGTGGTCTCGGCCGGGGCCTTGCTGGGGCTTGCGCTGGGCGCCGCGGTGGGCGGGCAGGCGGCGGGCCGGGTGGCGCGGCCGCTGCTGCTGGTGGGGCTGGCCGAGGCGCTGGGGGCCGCGCTGGCTGCCCCGGTGCCCTTGCTGGCCAGCCTCCTGCAGCGGGCCGTGACGGCCAGCGACGCCTCGCAGCCCGTGCTGGGCGCTCCGGGCGCCGCCCTGCTGTGCACGGCCGCGTGTGCGCTGGCGGCCTTCCCGCTGGGGGCCACGGTGCCCGCCGCGCTGGCCGCCCTGCGCGCCCAGCGCGCGGGCGCGGCGCCGGCCTTCCGCTGGCTCTACGGCGTGAACACGCTGGGCGCCGTGCTGGGGGTGCTGCTGGCCGCGGGCCTGGCGCTGGAGCACCTGGGCAACCGTGGCAGCGTGCTGCTGGCCTGCTTGCTGCAGGTGCTGGTGGCGGGGGTGGCCTTGCTGATGGCCTGGCGTGGCCGGCCCGTGGAGCCCGTGGCGACGTCCCCTGAGCCGGCGACCCTGCCCTCGCTGGCGGCGCGCGCCGCACTGCCCTGGGGCGTGGCCGCTGCGGCGGCACTCGCCGGCGCGGCGGGCCTCGCCGTGCAGGTGGCGTGGGTGCGGCGGCTCACCCCGGCGGTGGGCACCACGACGCAGTCCTTCGCCACCGTGCTGGCCGCGCACCTGCTGGCCATCGCGCTGGGGAGCCTGCTGTGCGGGCCGCGGCGCGGCTCGCGCGACCGGTCGGTCCGCGTGCTGCTGCTCTCGGCGCTGCCCGTGGCCCTGCTGCCGGCGGCCATCGCGCCCGTGGCGGCATTCACCAGCGAGCACGCGCAGGGAGCCGTGGGCCCGTTCGCGCTGCTGGGGGTGCGTGCGCTGGCCGCCTGCCTGCTGCTGGTGCCCAGCACCTTGCTGGCTGCGGCCGCGTTGCCCTGGCTGCTGCAGCGCCTCGCCGCCTGCCCGCTGCCGGCGGCGCGCGCCGCCGGGGCCGTGGTCATGTGGAACACGCTGGGCTCGGCGCTGGGCGCGCTGTCCGCCGGTGCCCTGTGGATCCCGGCGGCGGGCAGTGCGGGCGTGCTGCGCGGTGCAGCCGGCCTGCTGGTGCTGGCGGCCGCCTGCCTGCTGCCGCGCCGACCGCATGCCCTGGGGACGGCGGCGGCCGGCCTGCTGTTGCTGCTGCAGCCCTGGCTGCTGCCGCTGGAGGACGCAGCGGGCCGTGATGCCGTCGGAGCCGCGTTCCTGCCGGCCCAGTTCGCCATCGCCGACGCCCCTGCGCTCTACGCACGCGAGGGAAGTGCCACGACGGTGGTGGTGCGCGAGCGCGAGGGCCATCGCGAGCTGTGGGTGGAGGGCAAGATCGAGGCCAGCACCCAGCCCACCGATCGCCTGCACCTCTCCCTGCTGGGCGCACTGCCCATGGCGCTGCATCCCGCCCCCGAGCGCGTCGCCATCGTGGGCCTGGGCACGGGCCGCACGGCGCAGGCCGTGGCGGCCTTCGCGCCGCGGCGCCTGCTGGTGCTGGAGATCGAGCGCGAGGTGGCCGAGGCCGTCCACCTGTTCGCGGCCGACGGCGGCGGCCTGCCGCACGGGGCCACGCTGCGCCTGGGCGACGCGCGCCACAGCCTCGCACGCAGCCGCGAGCGCTTCGACGTCATCACCAGCGATCCCGTGCATCCCGGCGTGGCCGGCTCTGCCGCGCTCTACAGCCGCGAGATGTACGCGCTGGTGCGCGAGCGGCTCGCGCCGGGCGGCCTGCTGTGCCAGTGGCTGCCGCTCTACCAGCTCACGCCCGACGACCTGCGCCTCGCGTTGCGCACCTTCGTGCGTGCCTTCCCCGAGGGCTGGGTGTTCCTGGCGGGCGAGGACCTCATCCTCGTGGGCAGCCTGGTGCCGCTGCGCGTGGACGAGGAAGCGCTGCGCCTGCGCCTGCTGGGGCCTGCGGGGGGGCCGCTGCAACCCCTGGGCCTGGCCCGTCCCGGCCGCCTGCTGGGCCTCGTGCTCAAGGGGCCGCAGGCGCTGGCGCGCTTCGCCGGCGAGGGTCCGCTCAACACCGACGACCGCCTGCGCCTGGAGTTCCAGGCCGGCCGGTCGTGGTTCATCAACGACCCGCAGGGGAACCTCATGCGCCTGTGGCCGGGACGCGCCCGCGCGGCGGAACTGCTCGCCTCCGCGCCCAGCGAGCGCTTCCTCGCCGAGGTCGAGGGCGCCGGCCGCCTCTACGAGGCCGTGCGCTCATGGCTGGCGGGTGACGACACGCGTGCGGCGGAAGCCTTCGAGGCCTTGGCAGGCGCCGATCCTGCCGACCGCTTCGCGCGCGAGATGGCGATCGGCGTGCGGGTGCGGGAGGCGTCGGGATGGGCCGCCGACGGGCGCCTGCCCGAGGCGCAGGAGGCGGCACGCGCGCTGGCGCGTCGCGACGGCCTCACGCCCACGCAGCGGCTCGACGTGGCCGCCCTGCTGCGCGAGGCCGGGCTGGACGAGGAAGGGCGAGCCCTTGCTTCCGAGGTGGGGCGGTCGCTGGATGCGCCGCGCGCACGGCGCCTGTCGGCACCGTAGGCTCGCGGCATGGGTGCGCTCGGCAAGCGCCTGCTGGCCTCGCGGACGGCGCAGGCCGCCGTGGGCATGCTCGTGCGCGCATGGCGCCCGCTGCACTTCGGCGGCCTGCGCATCCAGCACGACGCGCGCCTGCTGGCGTTCCTGCGCGGCCGGGAACCCGCCGTGTTCGCCTGCTGGCACCAGGACTTCTTCTGGACGGTGGGCTACCTGTCGCGCTTCGCGCGGCACCGGCCCACGCGCGTGCTGGCCAGCGCCAGCCGGGACGGCGGGTTGATGGCGGCCGCGGCGCAGGCGGCCGGCTTCCGCGGCGCCATCCGGGGCTCCAGCGCGCGCGGCGGGGCGGGCGCGCTGCGTGAGCTGCGGCGGGCCGCCGCGGGTGGACGCGAGTCGATCGTCCTCGTCTGCGACGGCCCGCGGCCGCCGGCCTTCGTGCTCCAGCCCGGCGCACTCGACGTGGCCGGTCGCAGCGGGCTGCCGCTGTGGCTCGTGCGCACGTCCTACCGGCCGCCCGTGGTGCTGCGCCGCACGTGGGCTCGCTTCGTGCTCGTGCCGCCGTGGTGCGAGGCCGTGGTGCGCGCCGACGGCCCGCTGCACCTGCCGCAGGGCATGGATCGCGACACGCTGGAGGCCCAGCGCCTGCGGCTGGAAGCGCGGCTGCGCGGCCTCGCTCGCGAGGCCGATGCCGCGCTGGGCGTGGACACGCAGGCGGGCTGGCCTTGACAGCGTGCCATACTGCGCCCCTCCCGGAGGTGCCCATGCGCCGTGACCGACGACTTGCCCGCGTGCGCGAGGCTGGGCGTGCCGACCTGCTGGCAACGCTCGTCGTGGGCGTGTTGCTGGGCGTGGTGGCCGGCGCGGCGTGGGGCGTGCGAGCGGCCCGCGTGCCTGGCGCGGTGGGGCCGGCGCCGGCTCGGCCGGCCGCCACCGCGCAGGCCCGCGAGGACGCCGTGCGTGCGGGACTGGCATGGCTGGGCAAGGCGCAGGAGCCGGATGGCTCTTGGGACCTGGTGCGCTGGAACCCCTGGCACGGGCGCACGGGGCTGCCTGGCTTCAGCGAGGAGGATCACTGGTTCCAGCCCGCGGCCACGGGGCTGGCGCTGATCGCCTTCCTGGAGGCGCTGCCGCCCGCCCAGCCGCTGGACGAGCCCCTGCGTCGCGGCCTGGACCGCCTGGTGGCCTGGACGCGCGCCGACGGCCGCATCGGCCACGACGAGGCCGAGGTGGATGCCTGGTTCGTGCAGGAGGTGAAGGTGCCCGGCCTCGAGCACCCCGAGGGCCCGGGCTACAAGGCGCGCACGCTGCACACCTTCAACCATGCTTGCGCGCTGGCTGCGCTGGCGCTGGCGGCGGGCCGGCCGGATGGCGCGGCGTGGAGGGGGCCCTTGGCCCGCTCGCTGGCCTACACGGTGGCTGACGAGCACCCGGAGTACCGCTGGAGCACCTTCCTCGATCCCGAGAGCGACATCGGGGTCGTGGCCTACGTGGCGCTCGCGGCACGTGCGGCACGCGATGCAGGCCTCGTGGACGAGGCGCGCCCGCTGCTGGAGGCGCTGCCCGACTTCCTCGACCGCGTGACCAACCCTGCCACGGGGCGCACCGCGATGCTCAGCGACGTGCCGGTGTGCTTCGACGGCGACGACAGCACGGCCATCAACGCCTACGCACGGCGCCTCGCGGGCCAGTCCAGCGAGCAGGCGCCCCTGAGCATGGCGCTGGCCTCGCTGGCCGGCCGTGAGCCGCGTTACGTGCCCGCCGAGATCCCGGCGGGAGCAGGCCACGAGGCGTTCCATGCGCACCTGGGCTCCGTGGTCAACCACGATGCATGGACCTACGGCATCCGCGCCTCGGCGGGCGCCGCCTCCGCCCGTGTGCTGTCCTGGCGGGAGGCCGTGCGCGCGTTACTGGTCCGTAACCAGGTCTCCACGGGGCCGCAGGCAGGTTCGTGGGATGCCCTCGGCGTGTGGGATCGGGTGGGGGGGCGCCTCTACGCCACCTCGATGGCTGTGCGGGCCCTTGCAGGCCCCTAGCACGACCTGTGCTGGGTGGCGGACGAGGACCGGTTCCGCTTGCAGGAGGCTCGGGCACCCGGTACGACCTTTGCCTCAAGGGCAGGCGTCGTAGCCCACCCGGTCCTGGAGACCCCATGCGCGCAACGTCCCGTCTCGTGCGAATCGTCGTCGCCCTGATGGCCCTGCTGCCCTTCGTGGGGGCCATGCGCCCCGCGGATGCGATCTGCCCCAGCAAGTTCCGCCGCCCGGGCGGCTCGGTGCCCCCCGGCGTGCGCGCGCCCTTCGATCCCTCGTCGCCTCCGGCCGCAGACGAGCCCGAGGACCCGCCCCCGGCCACCACGCCTCCGCCCACCACGGGGCCCAGCACCCCCAAGGCTCCCACCACGCCCACGGCTCCGCCCCCGGCGACGGTGAGCGGCCCGGACACCACGGGCGGCCCTGACCGCGAGCGCCGGGGCCGCGGCCTCGAGGCCCTCGACGAGATCTCGTGGGAACTGTGGTGGGGCCTCAACCGTGCCGACGTGCTGCCGCGCGTGAAGCGCCAGGACGACTCGCCGGACGGTCCCTACGCCCGCACGCTGCCCCCTGAGCTGCGCCCCGTCATCGACGTGCTGCTCGAGGCGCTCGATGACCCGGATGGCGGCATCCGCCAGACCGCTGCCTCGGCCTTCGCGGGCTATGCCGTGGACTACCGGCGCACGGACGTGATCAACGCCCTGCGCCGCCATGCCAAGGGCAGCGACCACTGGGTGCGCGACCTCTGCCACCTGGGCCTGGGCCTGCGCAAGGACAAGGAGTCGGTGGAGGGCATGCGCGCCACCCTGCGCAGCAAGCAGGACATCTCGGTCTCGCGCGCCTTCGCGGCGCTGGGCCTGCTGATGTCGGGCGACACCGAGAGCCTCGAGGATGTCACGAAGGCCGCCGAGGACCTCGAGGACACCGAGATGGCGGGCGCGATCCTGCTGGCCATGGGCCAGACGAAGGACCTCCAGCACCTGCCGCGCATCACGAAGATGGCCACCCGCAAGGCGGGCGGCCCGGCGCAGCGCATGCGCCGCGTGCGCTCCGACGCCATCATCGCGCTGGGCAAGATGGGCGATCCCACCAGCGTGTCGGTGCTCGCCGAGCTGATCGACGACAAGGAACGCGTGATCTCGCGCAGCGCGGCGCTGGCCCTTGGCGGCTTCAAGGGCCACGAGGGCGCGCTGGAGGTGCTGCGCACGAAGGGCCTGGCCAGCGAGGACGAGTTCGTGCGCGCCTACTCGGCCATCTCGATGGGCCGCATCGGCAGCACGGCGCAGGTGCCTGTGCTGGCGCGCTTCATGGAGCAGGAGAAGAGCGTGGCCGTGCGCCCCTTCGCCGTGCTGGCGCTGGGCCTGCTGCGCGACATCACCAGCTCGATGGTGCTGGGCACGGTGCTCGAGGAGACCCCGCGTGGCGGCCGGTTCTCCGCCGGCGCCATCGCCACGGGCCTCGTGAAGGGCGGCGACGACCTGCGCGGCAAGCTGCGCGGCGCCCTGCGCGACACCAAGAGCACCTCGGCACCGGCCTGCAGTGCGCTGGGCCTGGGCCTGCTCTACGACAAGGACACCGTCCCGCACCTGCGCGAGCGCTTCTGGTTCGACAGCACGCGCGTGCGTCCGGGCTTCGCGGACGGCCTGGCGCTGATCACGCCCGAGGAGCAGGCGAAGTGGCTGGTCGAGGAGTACAAGAACGCGCGCCGCAGCAGCCAGCGCCAGGCCCTGGCCGACGCGCTCTCCATGTGCGGCGGCCCCGGCGAGGCTGGTGCGCTGGTGCAGTTCTACAAGGCGACCCCGGCGGGCGATGGCGCCCTGCGCGTGGGCCTGCTGACGGCGATGACCGTGATCGCCAACGATCGCCAGGTGAGCAAGCCGCGCAGCCTGCTGCTGCACACCTACTACCTCCAGCCCAACGACGTGCTGGGCCACATCGCCTACCTGCCCTAGGCCGCCCTGCCTGCAGCGGGCCGCAGGGCCTGCCTGCGGCAGGCGCATCCCCACGCACGGGGCCCGGCCATGGGCCCGGCCGCTTCGCCTCGCGTGGCCTGCGCCGTCGCGCCGGCCTCCGGCCGCGCGCGGCGCTCGCGTCCACGAGCCCGGACCACCCCACGCGCCGTGGGCCGTGGGGGTGCCTGCCATGGGGCCAGCCGCGACCATGAGGGCGCGGCGATGCGTTCCACGCCCAGTCGCAGCAGGCCGCGCCGCTGGGACCAGTCCACGAGGTCGGGCCGGGCGCGGGCGATCCACGCGGCCGCCTGCAGCGCACGCTGCAACACCTCACGGGCCGTGCTGCACCGCGTGCTCAGGTCGGGGGTGGCATGGGCGCCGATGCCCGGCAGCCACAGCAGCAGGGCGACCGGCTGGCCTGCGTCCAGCGCGCGCTGGACTCGGCGCGTGCTGCGCAACGCGGGCGTTCCAAGCCACTGCGTGAGGGCCGCGGCCTGCGGCTGCGTCGCTGCGGCCTCGAGGCGCGTGGTCTCGAGACCCCAGCAGCGCACGGCCCTCAGCAGGCGGCGGGGCCGCCCGATGCGTGCGCTGAGGTAGAGCACGTCGCAACGCAGGTGGGCAGGTCGCGGCCCCGGGGGCACGCGGGGCCGCGTGCGCAGCGCCTCCAGCCGGTCTTCCCAGCAGAGGCGCCGGGACTCCAGCAGGACTGGCGGGATGGAGGCCGGCGTCGGGACGTACCCCGGCGCGCGGCACCAAGCCTCCAGCGCGCGTTGCCAGGCGGGCCGGCCGTGCAGGCGCTCGGCCACGGCCAGCCCCGCGGCCAGCGGTGCCAGCCAACCGGGCGGGAGGCAGGCCACCGCCCAGCCAGCCACCCAGCGAGCCAGCCCAGCACGGGCCCGGCCGAGCCTGAGCTGCCCGCGCCTGCACGGTTGGCAGCCCGGGTGGCGCGCTGGGGGACTCGTCCCGGGCAAGGGGCGCCGCATGGCGAGTCTTCGCGCCTGGCCGGCCTAGGGTCACGCCCAAGGCGGCTGCCAGGCCCTCCCGGGGGTGCAGGGGCAAGCCCGGTCGTTGCCTGGCGGCGGCCCCAGGGCCAGGGGTGCCCCCCAGCAGGCCTGGAGACGCAACAGCACGCCTCACCCGGCGCCCGGGGGGCGCTGGGTGCCCGCGGGCCAAGCGGCCCGCAAGGACCTTGCGAGAGGTCCCTAGATGAAGAGGGCGAGCGCGATGCCCAGGGCGATCATGCCCAGGGTGCCGAGCTCACCGCGGAGGCGTTCGGGGGTCATGGGCACGAGGTTCTGCATGGGGGGGGACAGTGCCAGGCCCGCCTGCGAGGCGGCCTCCAGGGTGTATCTCGGGTGCGACACGTTGCGGAAATCAAGGTCGTAATACATTGTCAGATAACAACTTGCGATCAAATATCGCTCCCGATCCAAGCCTGATCGAGGGCCGCGCTGGCGGTGGCCTGTCGCTGGTAGGTTCTGCCGCCCATGACGCCCTGCGCGCACCGCCTGCGACCGCTCCTGCTGGCCGCCGTGGCCTGGGCCGGCTGCCTCCCCAGTGCCCTTGCCGAGGAGCAGGCCTCCCGCCCTGAAGCCGGCCTGGTGGCCTACCGGGCAGGCCCCGACCTGGAGGCCTTCGTGGCCGGCCGCGTCGCGGCGTGGCGGGGCCGGGGGGTGAGCGTCGAGGCAGGCGTCTACGGGCAGAGCGCGGGAGGCCGCCCGCTGGGCTGGTTGCGCCTGGGCAATCCGCAGGCACCGGGCGTCGTGCTGGTCCACGGCGGACTGGCCGCCAACGACGCGGCGGGCACCGCGGCCGTGCTGGCGCTGGCCGAGCGCCTGTGCTCGCCCGAGGGCGCGACGGCCCGGCAGGGCCTGCGCTGGCTGCTGCTGCCGGCGCCCAATCCCGATGCGCTGGCCTCCTTCCTGTCGGGCCAGCCTCGCGCGGGCGGTGGGGCGCAGGACCGCGACCTCGACGGGCGTGCGGGCGAGGACGGACCCGAGGACCTCGACGGCGATGGCGAGGTGCGCTGGCTGCGGCGGCCCCAAGCGCTGGGCGCCTGGGCGTCGGGCGAGCAGGTGGGCAAGGAGGGCACGCCGGAGCGCGACGCACGCCTCATGCTCGAGCGCGGCGTGGATGCTGCGCGCGCCTCCTCCTACGACCTGCAGCGCGAGGGGCGTGACAGCGACGGCGATGGGCGCGTGGACGAGGATCCGCCCGGCCTGGACCTCACGCGCGCCTTCGCGGGCGTGTGGGACCACCAAGGCCCGTGGGGCGGCGAGGGCGCCTTCCCGGGTGCGGCACCCGAGGTGCAGGCGCTGATGGACCTCAGCCTCGCGGAGCCCGGCCTCGTCGCGTGGTACGGCTTCCGCAGCGAGGGGCCGCTGCTGCTGCGCGCCAGCGAGCACGGCGAGGCCGCCGAGGCTGACCGAGCGCTCTACGATCGGCTGGGCATGGCGCTGCGCGAGCGCACGGGACTAGGGTTGCGCAAGGCCTCGGAGCTCGCGCGCCTGCGCAACCCGGGCAGCGAGCTGGACTGGGCCAGCGCCCACCTCGGCGTCGTGGCAGTCTCCATCCCCGTCTGGCGCATCCCCAAGCAGGCGGCGCACGGTGCCGAGAGGGACGCGCCCGACGAGGTGGACTGGCTGCTGTGGGCCGACGCCAGCCTGCCCGCGGGCGCCTTCCAGCCGTGGACGCCGTTCCAGCATCCGGAGCTGGGGTCCGTCGAGCTGGGCGGCTGGGCGCGCTTCACGCGCCACGAGCCGCCGGCCTCCCTGCTGGAGCCGGCGGTGGCCGCCGTGTGCGCCGCCCCGCTGGCGCAGGCGGGCCTGCTGCCCACGCTCGGGCTGCAGGCCGTGGTGCGCGACCTCGGTGGGGGCCTGCACGACGTGCGGGTGCAGGTGCTCAACCGCGGCAGCTGGCCCACGGAGACGCCGCTGGCCGTCGCCCGGCGCCTCGCCCACCCCGTGCTGCTGGGCCTGGAGACGGGTGCGGGCGTCGAGCGCGTGGCGGGGCCTGCCGTGGCCGACGCGGGCGTGCTGGAGGCGGGTCAGGGCAGCCGCGAGCAGCGCTGGCTGTTGCGGTCGGGCCCCACGAGGCCTGCAGGCTCGCCGCTGGGCCTGCTGCGCGCCCGGCATCGGCGGGCGGGCGTGGCCACGCAGGAGGTGCGCGCGCCATGAGCCTCCTGCCGAGCCTGCGTCCCCTGCGAGCCTTGCGCGCTGCGTGCGCCGGGGCGCGCGCGCACGCCGGCCTCCTGGCGCTCGCGCTGCCCTGCCTGCTGGCCTGCGCTGCGTCGCTGCGTGCCGGCGAGCCCGAGGCGCCGGGCCTGCTGCCCATCCCCTTCGATCGCTACCGCGACCAGCAGGGGCTGGAGTCGGCGCTGCGGGCGCTGCACGCTGCGCACCCGCGCGACACGGCGCTGGTGTCCATGGGCAGCAGCCGCGAGGGACGCGCCCTGTGGGTGCTCAAGGTGTTCGACGGCTCGGCGGGCGACCCGGACCGCAAGCCGGCCTTCTACGTGGACGGCAACACCCACGGCAACGAGGCCCAGTCGGCGGAGGTGTGCCTGTTCCTGGCGCAGCGCCTGCTCACGGACCCGGATCCCTGGGTGCGGGCGTTGCGCGCGCGCGTGACCTTCCTCGTGGCGCCCTGCGTGAACCCGGACAGCCGGGAGCGCTACATGCACCGGGCGCAGGACGAGAACACCCCCCGGCCCGTGCTGCGCCCCGTGGACGACGACCGGGACGGCCGCGCCGACGAGGACGGTCCCGATGACCTCGACGGCGACGGCCACATCCTGCAGATGCGCATCGCGGACCCCGACGGCGACCTCGTCACGGACGAGCGCGACGGGCGTCTGATGCGGGCACGCAAGCCCGGCGAGCGAGGCCAGTGGCGCTTGCTCGGCAGCGAGGGCACGGACGAGGACGGCGACGGGCGCCTCAACGAGGACCCCGTGGGCGGCGTGGACCCCAACCGCAACTGGCCCGGCAACTGGCGCCCCGAGCACGAGCAGGGCGGGGCCGGGCCCTACCCGCTCAGCGAGCCCGAGACCCGCGCCACGGCCCTCTACCTGCTGGGCCTGCCCCACCTCTCGGGCGTGCAGTCCTTCCACAACGCCGGGCGCATGATCCTGCGCCCGCCGGCGGCCTTCACGGACCGCGAGGCGGACCTGCCCGGCGAGGACAAGCGCGTGCTCGACGAGGTGGGGCGGCGCGGCACGGTGGTGCTGCCGTCCTACCGCTACATGCAGATCCGGGAGGACCTCTACCGCGTGTTCGGCGGCTTCGTGGACTGGGCCTACATGGACCTGGGCGTGACGGCCTTCACCAACGAGCTGTGGGGCGGCATCGGCAAGGACCTCGTGGAGCGCGGCCGCGCCGGCAAGCCCGACGGCGAGCCCGACGAGCAGCTGGCGGCGTTGCGGTTCAACGACGTGGCCCTGCACGGGCGCGGCTTCGCGCCCTGGAAGCAGGTGCCCCACCCGCGTCACGGCACGGTGGAGCTGGGCGGCTGGCTGCGCTTCACCACCCGCAGCGACCCGCCCGAGTTCCTGCACGAGACCTGCGCCCGCAACACGATGTTCGTGCTCGACCACGCCGACCAGCTGCCCGAGCTGGTGGTCGAGGCGCAGCGGCTGCCGGAGGGGGGCGTGCGCGTCGTGGTGGAGAACCGGCGCACGCTGCCCACCGTGCATGCCCTGGCCCAGCGCCATGGCGTGCTGCCTCCCGACCGCGTGCGCCTGCCCGGCACGCGCCTGCGCGCGGCCGTGCGCGAGGGCCCGTCGGACCCCGAGCCGGTCGAGGTCCAGGGGGACGCGGCGCTGCTGCCACGCGGCGTGGGCGGGCACGGGCGCGTGGTCTTGCGGCTCTACCCCGAGGGCCCGGCCGCCGAGGTGCACGTGGAGAGCCGCGTGGGCGGCCGCGTCGCCGCCCCCGTGCGCGGAGCGGGCGCCGGTCGCTAGGGGCGGGCCGGCTGCGCGCGCGGCCCCTCGGGCGCCGCGGGGCAGGCCACCTGCACGCGCAGGGCCATGCGCGCGTCGCAGGCCTCCACGGTGAACACGAGCCCGCCGGGCAGGCTCACCGTGTCGCCCACCTCGGGGATGCGGCCCAGCCGCTCCTGCAGCAGGCCGGTCACCGTCTGCACCTCGTCCTCGGTGGAGGGCAGGCCCAGCGGCACGCTCAGGAAGCGTGCCACGTCGCCCAGCCGCGTCAGCCCGTGCACCAGGGCCGTGCCGCGCCCGAGGCGCTTGGCCAGTCCCTGCGAGATGTCCTGGGCGTCGATGGCCTCGCCGACCAGCTCCTCGACGAGGTCGTCCATGGTGAGGATGCCCTGCGTGACGCCGTACTCGTCCACGACGATGCCCATGCGTCCGTGCGCGGCCTGCATGTCGCGCAGCACGTCGTCCACGGTGCGCGTGCTGGGCAGGTAGACCGCCGGCCTCCCCAGCGAGGCCAGCGTGCGGTCGCGCTCGCCGCGCACGAGGGCCGCCAGCGCCTCGCGCACCACGAGCACGCCCGTGACGCTGTCGAGGTCAGGCTCGTGCAGCGGCAGCTGCGCGTGCGTGGCCGACAGCAGCGCGTCCTGCACCGAGCCCAGCGTGGCGCCGGCAGGCAGGGCCTGCACGAGGAAGCGCGGCGTCATCACGTCCCAGGCGCGGATGTCGTCGAGCCGGAAGATGCGGTGGATGAGGTCGGCCTCGGCGGCATCCAGGTGGCCCACCTCCTGGCCCATGCGGGCCAGGGCCACGATCTCGCCCTCCTGCCCCGGCTTGTGCTCGCTGCCGCGCGGGCGCAGCCAGTCGAAGGCATGCTCGGCCACCCACACGAAGGGCCCCAGCGCCACCGAGAGGAACGCCAGCACGGGGGCCACGGCCGCGCCGATGGCCTCGGGCCGCGCCTGGCCCAGCACCTTGGGCAGCAGCTCCGTGAACAGGATCATGACCACGGTGGTGAAGCCGATGAAGACGGCCATGCCACCGCCCTCGTCGAGCACGTCGATGGCCTCGTTCGTGATCAGCGCCGTGCCCAGGATCATGAACAAGTTGTTGCAGAACACGATGGTGCTGACGATGCGCCCGGGGGACTGCTTGAGCGCGAGCAGGCGCGCGGCACCTCGCTGGCCCGCGGCGATGCGCGCGCGGATGCGTGCCTCGCTGGACGAGAGCAGCGACGCCTCGGCCAGCGAGAAGAAGAAGGCGCCCGTCATGTTGCCGAGGAAGAGGAGGACGAGCTGCAGCATGGCGGCCACCATGCTACGGCGCAGGCTCGCGGGCCCCGCGCAGGCCACGGCCGTCACGGGGCGGGATGGCGCGAGGCCTCCCTGCCGCCGCGGCGGCATCCGTGCTACAGGGAGCCGCACGCGCAGGAGCCCTCGTGCCGGACGCCATCCCCCGCCTGTCTGCCTGGGGCCCGGCGCGCAGGCTGGCCTACGGCGCCCTGCTCGGCCTGTGCGTGGCCCTGCTGCTCGCTCTGGCGCGTGGCAGCCAGGCGCTGGAGGCGCTCGAGCTGCGCTTCGTGGACGTGCGCACGCGCGCCTTCGTGGGCACGCGCGCGGCCGACCCGCGCATCGTGCTGTGCGTGGTGCACGACGAGGACCACCTGCGGTTGCGGCGCAGTGACGTGGCGCCCCTCGAGGCCTGGCCGTGGGGCCTGCACCTGCACCGGCACGCGTTCCGGGCACTGGCCCATGCCCGGCCCCGCGTGGTGCTGGTGGACCTGCTGCACGTGGACCGCGGCGCCTCGCGGGAGGACGTGACGCTGCCCGAGGGCACGCCGGCCGACACGCCGTGGGTGCAGCTGCTCGTGGCCGAGGCCGACGAGGCGCGGGAGCTGGCCGCGGCCTATGCGCAGGCGGGCCCGGTGGTGCTGGGCTTCCAGCTGGATGGTGCGCCGGGCGAGTACGAGCAGGCGGCCCGCGCCCGCAGCGCGCGTGGCCGGCTGGGGCTGGGCCCCGGCTTCGTGCCGCAGGGCGGGCTCGAGCGACCGCACGCCACGCTGCCCGTGAGCGGCCTGCTGGAGGGAGCCCGCCTGCTGGGCTTCGTGAACGTGCAGCCCGACCTCGATGGCGTGAGCCGGCGGGCCGTCGTGGTGGGGCGCTGGGGCGCGCAGCCCGTGCCCTCGCTGGCGCTGGCCGGGGCGTGGCTGGCCGCGGGTGGCGAGCAGGCCGTGGATGGCGGGGGCGTGCGGCTGGGCGAGAGCCACCAGCCGCTGGGGCCGGATGGCGGCTTCCTGGTCAACTTCCGCGCCCTGCCCGCGACGCGCGCAGGCGGGGCGTCCCGGTCGGCCTACGCGCAGGTGCGTCCCGCCGATCTCGTGCAGGTCGGCCTGTGGCTGGAGGAGGGGCGCGATCCTGCCTCGTGGCCGGAGCCCGCGCGGGAGGTGGTGGCCCGGCTGCGCGACGCCATCGTGGTCTACGGCGCGCACCTGCAGGGCAGCGAGGACGTGGTGCCCGACCCGCTGGTGGGGGCGCAGCTGGGCCCGGAGTTCCAGGCCACCGTCGTGGACAACCTGCTGCACGGCGACGGGCGCGTGCGCCCACCCCGCGGCGTGGACCTGGCCGTGCTGCTGCTGGCCTGCCTCCTCGCGGGGGCGCTGGGCACGCTGCTGCGCGGTCGCTGGCTGCCGCACCTGCCGGCCCTGGCTGCGCTGGCTGCCGTGGGGGCGCTGGGCTGGGGCCTGTTCGCGCACGGCCTCGTGCTGGACGTGGTGACGCCCGCGCTGGGCTTGCTGCTGGCGTGGGCGGGCGCAGGCGTGCTGCGGCTGGGCACCGAGGGCCGGCGCAACCGCTGGCTGGAGAGCACCTTCGGGCGCTACGTCGCGCCCGAGGTGGTGGAGGCCCTCAAGCGCGAGCCGGCCCTGCTGGCGCTGGGCGGCCGGCGCCGGGAGCTGAGCGTGATGTTCTGCGACATCCAGGGCTTCACCTCGATCAGCGAGACGCTGGCGCCGGAACAGGTCGTGCACCTGCTCAACCGCCACCTCACCGACCAGTCGCAGGCCGTGATCGCCACCGGCGGCGTCATCGACAAGTTCATCGGCGACGCCGTGATGGCGTTCTGGGGCGACCCGCTGGAGACGCCGGACCACGCGTTGCGCGCGGTGAAGGCGGCGCTGGCCTCGCGCGACGCGGTCGCTGCCCTGCAGCCGCTGGCGCACGAGCTGGGCCTGCCCACGCTGCGCGTGCGCTATGGGCTGTGCAGCGGTCCTGCCGTGGTGGGCAACATGGGCAGCGAGGAGCGCTTCTCGTACACGTGCATGGGCGACACGGTGAACGTGGCCAGCCGCCTCGAGGGCGCCAACAAGGCCTTCGGCACGCAGGTGCTCGTGGCGGCACCCACCTATCTGATGGTGCGCGAGCAGGTGCTGGCGCGGCGCATCGCCGACGTGGTGGTGGCGGGCCGCCAGGAAGCGCTGCGCGCCTACGAGGTGCTGGCGCTGGCCGAGGGGGCGCCGGACGCCCTGCGCCAGCACGTGGCGCACTTCCAGCAAGCCCACGAGGCCTTGCGGCGCGGCGACCTGCCAGGGGCCCGGGAGGCCTTGGCCCGCGCCCGGGCGGCCCGGCCCGGGGACGGGCCCACGGCGTGGCTGTCCTCGGTGGAGGCCGCCATCTCGTCCGGCCAGATGCCCTCGCCTTGGGACGGCCGGGCCGTCCTGTCAGGGAAGTAGTATCTTGTAAGCATCGCGCCGGCTGCGGCCCGGGGATTGCGATCCACCCCCTCGTCCGTACCGTGGTCCCGAGGCCCGCAAGGGCAGGAGGTCCCCATGCTGGTCCTGCGCTCCCTGGCCCTCGGTGCCGTGCTCGTGGCGGGCGGCGGCGGGCTGCCCCTGCCGGCCCATGCCGACCCCCAGCAGGTGGCCGTGGGCGCCCTGCGCACGCCCGCCCAGCGCGCAGGCGCGGGCCTGCGAGCCGAGCCACGCATGGGCGCCGCCATCGTGGCCAAGGTGGACCACGGCACCCGCCTCGTGGTCGAGGCCGTGTCGGGCAGCGACACGGTGCGCTGGATCCGGGTGCGCGTGGCGCTGGCCGAGGGCCAGGGCCGCGTCGGCTGGCTGCGCGCCAGCGAGACGGTCGAGCCGCACGCGCTCACCGGGGCGGGCCGCACGGTGGGCGTGCAGGGCCTCGCCGGCGCGCGCGTGGACGCGCGCGAGCAATCGGCGGCGGCACGCGGCTGGGGGCCGGGCATCGAGGCCCGCGCCGCCGCCAGCGATGGACAGCTCAGGCAGGCGCTGGCCGTGGTGGACGCTCGCGTCGAGGGCGTGAAGCCCACGCCGGAGCAAGTCGCCGCCTTCAGCCGCGAGGGACGGCTGGGCACGCCGGGCGTCACGCGCTAGGCCGCGCCACCACGGAGCACGCCACCATGCACCTCGCCACCCTTCGCAACCTGCCGACCTCCGCGGCCCTGCTGGCTGCGGGCCTGCTGCTTCCCGCGTGCAGCGCCGCCGACCTGGCGGGCAACGCCGCGGGCGGGCTCGTGGGCGGCGGGCGAGCGGGCGAGGTGGCGCGCGCTGCGGTGAGCGGCGCCCTGGACACCGCGACGCAGATCAGCAAGGCCTTCTCGCCCGAGCAGGAGTACTACCTGGGCCGCGCCGTGGCGGCGCAGGTGATCGCGCGCCACGGGCTGGATCCCAGCGAGGCCCGGCAAGACTACGTGCGCAAGGTCGGGGCCGCCATCGTGGCGCTCTCGGACCGCCTGCCCGCCACCTATGGGGGCTTCCACTTCGCCGTGCTCGACACCGACGTGGAGAACGGCCTCTCGGGCCCCGGGGGCTTCGTGTTCGTCACGCGTGGGGCGCTGCTGCGCTGCCGCAGCGAGGACGAGCTGGCCGGCATCCTGGCGCACGAGCTGGCCCACGTGAGCCTCAAGCATGGCGAGGGCGTGGTTCGCGAGAGCCCGGGCTGGCAGTCGGGCATCGGCACGCTGCTGAAGGTGGCGGGTGCCGCGGCAGGCGCCAACGAGCAGAGCATCGCGCCCAACCTGGCAGGCTTGCTGGCCGAGACGGCGCAGGGGCTGGCCAAGCAGCTGGCCGAGAGCGGCTACGGCAAGCAGGCCGAGCTGGCCGCCGATCGCGAAGGGTCGCTGATCCTCTACAGCGTCGGCTACGACGCGGGCTCCGTGCGCGACTACCTCCGCGCTGCCGAGGGCCGCATGGAGCGCTCGTGGGAGACGCACCCGGAGCCTGCCGTGCGCATCGCTGCGCTCGAGGACGTGGCCGGCACCTACGGTGGGGGCTTCGACGGTGGCGTGGGCCGGGCCGCGCGCACGGCACGCTGGGAGGCGTTCCTGGCCGGCCGTGCGGTGGGCGAGGTGGATGCGCCCGGGGCCGTGGCCCCGGCCTCGCCGCGCTAGGCCGCGCCTAGAGCCCGAGCGCCTGGCCGGGTTGCAGCAGGCCGAGGCGCGGGTCGCCCGCGGCCGACAGGGCGCGAGCGATCCCGTCCTCGTAGCCGGGCTTGAGGTGCGTGACCAGCACGCGCGCCTGCGAGCGCAGGCGCGGCAGGCTCTCCAGGAGCAGCCGCGGCGTCAGGTGCTTGCTCTTGCGCGCGAGGTCCTGCAGGTCGTCGGTGAAGGAGCATTCCACGACGATGGCCGCCAGGTCGGGCTGCTGGTCGGCCAGGCGCCACGCGGCATCCGTGCTGGCGGTGTCGCCCAGCACCAGCACGCTGCTCCCGCCCTTGCGCACGAGGTAGCCCTGGCAGGGCACCACGTGGTCGAGCGCCACCGTGGTGACCTCGTGCCCGGTGGCGAGGCGGCGCGTGGCGCCGGCCTCGAGGGCCTCGAAGCGCACCAGGGGCTGGTCGTCGATGCGTGCGCCGGTGAAGTCGGGCCAGATGCGGTCGTTGAAGAGGTGCTTCTTGATCGTCTCGAGGGTGAACGCCGATCCGTGGATGGTGAAGGTGCCGCAGCCGGGGCCGAAGCGGTTGGCCAGCAGCAGCGGCACGGTCCAGACATGGTCGAGGTGGCCGTGGGTGAGCAGCAGGTCCGTCAGGGCCCGCTGCTGCGGCAGCGCCAGGGCCGTGGTGAGCGCGCCGGCGTCGATGGCGACCGTGTCGTCGATGAGGTAGCACGACAGCGGCAGGCCCGGGGCGCTGCCGCCTGCACAGCCGAGGACGCACAGGCGCATGGCAGCAGCCTACGGGCAGGCAGTGGAGCCGCCACCATCGCCGTCGCGCGCATGGACCGGCGACGCTGCTTGACCCTCCCCGCAGCGGCCCCGTACCCTCCCCCCTCCACGGGGCCCGAGCCCCGCCCGGCTGGAGTCTTGCCATGAACGACCACCCGCTGCTCTCCATCCTCAAGATCGTGGCCAGTTCTTTCCTGGCCTGCGTCGTCGCCCTCGTGTTCTGGCAAGGCAACCGCCGCGAGGAGGCCAGCATCCGGCTCCAGTCCGAGGTCGGCCAGCTGCGGGGCGAGATGGCCCAGCAGGCCGCCCGCCTGCGCGAGGCGCAGGCCTCCCAGCAGGCCCACCAGGCGGCCGTGGAGCGGCTCGCCGGCTCGGTGGAGACCCTCAGCCAGCTGGTGGCCTCGGGCGCCGTGCGCGCCGTGCCGGGCGGCGAGGGCGCCGTGCCGGCGCCGACCCCGCGCGTGCCGCGCGCCAGTGGGGGGGCCGAGGGCATCCCGGCCCACGTCAAGGGCCGGGCGCGCGAGCTGTGGGGCCGCTACCCCAGCATGCTCAAGGACGATCCCGACCCGGTCGCCATCCCGCCGCTGGACACGCCCGGGATGGACCCCAACGGCCGCGTGCGCACGTGGTTCAGCAGCGCGGTGTCGGGCCTCAACCCCATCACGAAGAACGACGGCACGCTCACGCGCAACATCAAGAACCGCTGCATGGCGTGGATGTGCGGCTACCACGACAAGAACCCCGACGAGTTCTCGCCGTGGCTGGCGATCCGGGCCGAGGCCGATCCCGAGTTCCTCGAGTACGTGCTGTGGCTGCGCCCGGGCGTGAAGTGGCAGGTCCCGCAGGTGGACCTGGCGCGCTACCCGCACCTCGCCGGCGAGCACGAGGTGACGGCGCGCGACGTGAAGTTCGCGCTGGACCTGATCCTCAACCCGGCCGTCGAGGCGGCCTCCATCCGCTCCTACTACAGCGAGTGTGCTGGCGCCGAGGTGGTGGATGACCACTGCCTCATCGTGCGCTGGAAGAAGAAGCAGTGGAACTCCATCGCCTGGACGCTGGCCGAGCTGGCGCCCATGCCCGAGTTCCTGCTGGCCTACGACGAGCAGGGCACGCGCTACGACGCCGACAAGCTGGCCGCGGCCATCAATGACCACTGGTACTACCGCGACAACCGCTTCCTCCACTGCGGCCCCTACGTGATGGTCGAGTACGACCCGCAGAGCCACTGCCTGCTGCGGCGCAACGACGGCTACTTCGACACCAAGCGCCTGCCGCCGATCCGGGAGATCTACCTCGAGGTGTTCCCGGACCGTGAGCTGCAGGAGAAGAAGCTCATGGCCGGCGAGCACGACTACGGCGGCCTGCTGCCCCACGCGTGGGACCGCCTGCGCAAGGACCCCAAGACGCCGCTGGGGCAGGGGAAGATGGAGGAGAACTGGCTGTGGGGGACGCAGTACGGGTTCATCGCGTGGAAGATGACCCACCCCATCTTCAAGGACCTGCGCGTGCGCAAGGCCATGACGATGGCCTGCGACCGCTTCCGCATGAGCGAGAGCCTGCACCTGGGCAAGTCGGCCGTGGTCACCGGGCCCGCCTACTTCCGCTCGCCCTTCGTCCCCGAGGGCCTGCAGCCGCTGCCCTTCGACCTCGCAGCCTCCAGGGCGCTGCTGGCCGAGGCCGGCTGGCAGGACAAGGACGGCAACGGCGTGCTGGAAGCCACCCTCGAGGGCGAGGCGCGCGAGTTCCGCTTCACGGCCATGGTGCCGCAGAACAAGGAGTGGCAGAGCGTCTTCGACATCTTCAAGGAAGACCTGGCCAAGATCGGCGTGATCATGACCCTCGAGCCCCTGCAGTGGGGCCAGTTCAGCGAGCGCCTCGAGGACCGCAAGTTCGAGTGCACGGCCCTCTACTGGGACACCAGCGGCTGGGACAGCGACTTCCACCAGATCTGGCACAGCAGCCAGGTCGAGGAGCCCAAGAGCAGCAACTTCATCGAGTTCCGCGACGCCGACGTGGACCGCTGGATCGACGAGGCGCGCGTGACCTTCGATCGCGAGCAGCGCAAGGCCATCCAGCGCCGCATCCATGCGCGCATCGCCGAGCTGCAGCCCTACACCTTCATGCACACGACGCGCAGCCCCATCCTGACCTATCCCGACCGCATCACGAACGTGAAGGCCGGCCTGGGCTACAGCCTCAGGCCCTTCGCGCGCCTGTTCCCGATGTACGTGCCCGCGGGCGCGGCGCGCTAGGCCTGGCGCAGCGAGGCCTGCGGCCCGTCCCGTGACCACCTACCTCCTCCGTCGCCTGCTGCTGATGGTCCCCACCTTCCTGGGGATCTCGGTGGTGATCTGGCTGGTGATGGCGCTCTCGCCGGGCAAGCCCACGGGTGCCGGGGGCGGCGGCGAGATGGGGGCCGACCCGGCCCAGATGGACCCCAACAAGGACGAGAGCGAGCGCATCTTCCGCGAGCAGTTCGCGCTCAACCGCCCGGTGCTCTGGAACGGCTGGACCACGCTCTCGGACGAGGAGGTGCTGGCGGCGGTGGAGGCGGTGCGGGGCGGCGTGTCGGGCAGCGGGATCGAGGCCTTCCGCCGGGCGCGGGAGAGCCTCACCGACTGGGGTCGCTATGCCGTGCCGCCCCTGGTGCGCCTGCTGGGCCGCACCGAGGGCGAGGTGCAGTCGGCCGTGCTGGGCTGGCTGCGCTACGCCTCGCTGTGGCCGCGCTCGATCTACGCTGCCGGCGTGACGCCCACGGACGAGGAGCTGGAGCGCGACAAGCGCCGGCTGGCGGAGAACGAGCGCCTCAAGGCGCCGGGCATGCAGTGGCCGGCGGGGGCGACCGCAGCCGTGCGTGCGCCTGTCGTGCAGCGCTGGCAGTCATGGTTCGACGAGGGCCGCGCCGAGTGGGACCTGGGCGCCTGGGCACGCGTGGGCCGTGGCCTCTCCGACACGCAGTTCGGGCACTACTGGGGCAACCTGCTGCGTGGCGACCTCGGGCTGTCGAGCATCGAGAGGAAGCCCGTGGGGGAGATGATCACCTCCCGCCTGAAGTACTCGCTCTCCCTCGCGGTGCCCTCGTTCCTCATCGCGTGGGTGCTGGCCGTGCTGCTGGGCGTCGTCTCGGCCACGAACCACGGCAAGCCGCTGGACCACGGCATCGGCGTGGGCCTGTTCCTGCTCTACTCGATCCCGGTGTTCGCCACGGCCACGGTGCTGCAGCGCATCCTGGCCATGGAGCTCAAGTGGTTCCCGGTGTCCAACTTCGACTCGGGCGCCGCGGCCACGCAGGCCATGACCACCTGGCAGGAGCTCAAGGACATCCTCTGGCACATCACCCTGCCGATCGTATGCTACACGTACGGCGGGCTGGCCTACATCTCGCGCCAGGCCCGCAGCGGCATGCTCGAGGTGCTGAAGAGCGACTACGTGCGCACGGCGCGCGCCAAGGGCCTGCCCGAGCGGCAGGTGGTGTGGCGTCACGCGGTGCGCAACGGCATGATGCCCGTGGTGACGCTGCTGGGCACGGCGCTGCCCGTGCTGCTCGGCGGCAGCGTGGTGATCGAGTACATCTTCAACATCGACGGGTTCGGCCGCCTGCTGCTGAACTCGATCTACCAGAAGGACTACAACGTCATCATGGGCGTGGAGCTGGCGGTGGCCGCCCTCACGCTGGTGGGCATGCTCATCACGGACATCCTCTACGCCGTGATGGACCCCCGGATCTCGTACGCATGAGCGCCGCGCCGGTCCCCAGCACCGCGGCGGCCCCGGCCGCCGCCCCGGCCGCCGCGCCCGCGCAGAGCCAGTGGGCCATCGTGCGCCGCACCTTCCGCCGCAACCGCCCGGCCGTGTGGGGCCTGCGCGTGTCGCTGGCGCTGGTGGTGATCGCCGTGGCGGCACCGCTGCTGGCGTGCGACGTGCCCCTGCTCTGGCAGGCGCCGGGCGAGGGCTTGCGCAGTCCGTGGCTGGAGCGGCTCTTCGACGTCATCACCTGGGAGCACGGCGTCGACCGCTTCTTCAACAGCCTGCTGGTCACCAGCCTGCTGGGCGGCCTCGGCTGGCTGGTCACCCGGCTGGTGCGGGGCCGTGGCCCCCAGCGCTGGGTGCGCCCCTACGCGGCTGCGGCCGGGCTGCTGGCCGTGCTCCAGGCGCTGGGCTGGGGCCCCGTGGTGCGCAGCCTCCCCTACGAGGACTTCGCGCGCGACCCCGCCCGCCGCGAGGCGTTGGCCGGGTTCGCCATCGACTGGGCGCAGCGCACGCTCGACGCCTCGCCCGTGGCCGGCCTGCCCGGCCGCGGCGAGGCCGTGGCGCGCGAGCCGCAGGCACTGCGCGCGCTGGCCGCCCGCGTGAGGGCCTGGGCGCAGGACAAGAGCGAGCAGGAGGCCAGCGACCCCAGCGACGCCGCCAGCGCGCTGGCGCGCGCGGCGGACCAGCTGGAGGAGGCGGCGCGCGGCCGGGCGCAAGGCGGCTGGTGGGCCGTCCATGCCCTGGTGCCCTACGGCCACGGTGACCAGCGCGGCGGGCGCGAGGAACAGTTCATTCCGGCCTTCACCGCGCGCACGGACCACCCGCTGGGCACCGACCTGCAGGGTCGCGACGTCTTCGCGCGCGTGCTGTACGGCACGCGCATCTCGCTCACGATCGGCATCGTGGCGGTGAGCATCTACGTCAGCATCGGCACCATCCTGGGCGCGCTGGCCGGCTACTTCGGCCGGCGCACCGACCTCGTGATCATGCGCCTCGTCGAGATCATGATCTGCGTGCCCAGCCTGTTCCTGATCATGATGATCGTGGCGATGACGCCAGCCGAGCAGCGTTCCATCTTCATCATCATGCTGGCCATCGGCATCGTGTCCTGGACGGGCGTGTGCCGCCTCGTGCGCGGCCAGTTCCTGCGCGAGCGGTCGCTGGACTACGTCACGGCCGCCCGGGCCATGGGCCTCTCGCACGGGCGCATCATCTTCCGCCACGTGCTGCCCAATGCCTTCGCGCCCGTGCTCGTGGCGGCCACCTTCGGCGTGGCGGGCGCCATCCTCGCCGAGAACACGCTGGCCTTCATCGGGCTGGGCGACATCACCGTGCCGTCCTGGGGCCGCATCCTCGACAACGGCCGCGACGCGGGCTACTGGCACCTGATCCTGCCGCCCTCGGTGGCCATCTTCATCACGGTGACGGCACTCAACCTGGTCGGCGACGGCATCCGCGATGCGCTCGACCCCAAGCTGCGCCGCTAGCAAGGGCCCGGCCTGCGCGGCCCAAGCCGCGGGCCCGCACGGCCGATCCATGGCGGGTGGAGGTGGCGCGTGACCCACGACCTGCCCGGCCCGGCTGCCCGGCCTGCTCGGGGCCACGGACCGGTCCCCGCCTCGCCCGCGCCGGCCGCCGAGGGCGTGGGGCGCGCGGCCGGTCGCATGGGGGCCGCCACGCTGGTCTCGCGCGTGACCGGGCTGTTGCGCGAGACGGCCAGCGCAGCGCTGTTCGGGCTGGGTCCCGTGAGCGATGCCTTCGTCTTCGCCTTCCGCATCCCCAACCTGCTGCGGGAGTTCTTCGCCGAGGGCGCGCTGTCCTCGGCCTTCGTGCCCGTGTTCGCGCGTGCCCGCGAGCGCGAGGGCGACGCGCAGGCCTTCGTGCTCGCCCGGCGCGTGCTGGGCACGCTGGCGGTGGTGACTGGCCTGCTCGCGGGGCTGGGCATCGTGTTCGCCCCGCAGGTGGTGGGGCTGGTGGCGCAGGATGCCCCGGAGCAGGTCCGGCCCCTGACCGTCACGCTCACGCGCATCATGTTCCCGTTCCTCGCGCTGGCGGCGATGGCGGCCGTGGCCATGGGCGTGCTCAACACGCACCGGCGCTACTTCCTCCCCGCGTTGGCGCCCGCGGCCTTCAACGTCGTGGCTGTCGTCGGCGGCGGCGTGCTGCTCTGGCTGGCGCTCCCCGCCGAGCAGGCCGTGCTGGCGTGGGCCGGGCTGGTGCTGCTGGGCGGCGTGGCCCAGGTGCTGGTGCAGGTGCCGGCGCTGCGGCAGGTGGGCTGGCAGGGCGCGCCGAGCGTGGACCTGCGGCTGCGCGACCCGCGCCTGCGCGAGGTGGTGCGCCGCATGGGGCCGGTGGTGCTGGCGCTGGCGGGCACCAACGTCATGGTGCTGATCACCACGGCGCTGGCCTCGCGCGGCGAGGGCTGGGCCACCGGCCTCTCCCTCGCCTTCCGGCTCGTGCACCTGCCCATCGGCCTCGTGGGCGTGTCGATCGGCACGGTGGTGCTGGCCGCGGGCGCGCGCAGCCACGCCGCGGGCGATGCGGCCGGGGTGGAGCAGGCCGTGCAGCGCGGCTTGCGCCTCTCGTGGTTCCTGGCCGCGCCGGCCGCGGTGGGCCTGGCCGTGATGGCCGAGCCCCTCGTGCGCATGGTGTATGGCCACGGTCGCTTCGCGCAGGGCGAGGGCGTGGCGCTCACGGCCGACGCCTTGCTCTGGTACGCGGCGGCGGTGGTGGCCTACGCGGGCGTCAAGTCCAGCGTGGCGCTGTTCATGGTGCGCGGCGACACGCGCACGCCGGCGTGGTGCTCGCTGGCCGGCATCCTGGCCAACCTGGCGGTGGCCTACGGGGCGCTGGAGGCCTTCCCGCCGGGGCGGGGCTACCGCGCCCTCGCACTGGCCGTGGTGGTGGGCACGGGCGTGAACTTCCTGCTGCTGCGCGTGCTGGGCCGCTGGCGCCATGGCGCGGGCTCGGCCCCCGGCGCCGGCTACGTGGCGCGCGTGCTGCTGGCGGCGGGCGGCATGGGGGCCGCGGCGCTGGGCCTGTTGCGCGTGCTGCCCCCGCCGGGCCTGCTGCTCACCCTCTGCCTGTGCGCGGGCCTCGGCGTGCTCTACATGCTGCTCGCGGGCCTGCTGGGACTGCCGGAGGCCGGGCAGGTGGCGCGGCGGCTGGGGCTACGCGGCGGGCGCGGCCCGGGAGAGGCCACGCCGTAGGATGCTGCGGGCAGGCGCCTGCTGCGCGCCGGCCCGATCCTGCCTCCCGGAGTCGCGCGACCGCGTGTCTGCCTGCCGCGTCCCGTGCTGGCGATCCCTGGCCGCCTGCGGGCTGCTGGGGGCGGCGCTGCTGGCCCTCGGGCCCGCGCGGGCCGTGTGCTCCGAGGACTTGCCCCCGCCACAGGTGCGGCGCAAGCCCCTGCCGGACGCTGCACGCTGGTCGCTGCCTCCGCCGCCCCCAGCGCCGCCGCCCGGCGCCTCGGTGACGGGCGGGCCGGGCGTCGCGGCGGGCCGGCCGCGCCTGCTGCCTGCCGAGGCGGGCGGGCTGCCGCCGCCGCGCGTGCGCACCTTGCGTGCCGGGCATCCGCTTGCGGCAGCCCCGTTGCTGGCGCCGGCCGGCGCCCTCCTCGATGCGGCGGGCGCGTGGGCGGTGCTGCCCTCGATGCCGGGAGGCACCTCCCTGCCTCGGCTGGTGGCCCCGCCGGACCGGCCCCAGCGGCCTCCGGACGCCACCGCGCCGCGCCCCGAGGACCTCGTCTTCGAGGTGGCCCAGCCCGGCGGCCTGCTGAAGCGTGATCCGCAGGGGGACGGCAGCGCGCTCTACCTGATGCTGGGCAATCCCCGGCTCTACGGCGCCGCCCACCGCCGTGCCGACGGCCGCCTCGTGGAGGCCTTGTCCATCAAGGGCACCACCTTCGCGGTGTGGGTGGACGAGCGCGCCCTGCCGGGCTTCAGCGCGCTGGGCATCCCGGGCGCCGACGCGCCTGGCGCGGGGCGCACCGGCGAGCGCGCCTCCGAGCCGGGCAAGCCGCTGGCCGAGCTGTTCGAGGACGCCGTGCTGGGCATCTACGCCGAGGGCGACGTGGAGGTGATGTACGGCACGCTGGCCCTGCGCGCCGAGGCCTTCTACCTCGAGCCCCGCAGCGGCCGGGGGCTGCTGGTGGACGCTTCCTTCGGCGGACGCGTCGCGGGCAAGGGCCTGCCCGAGCAGGGCATCCCGCTGGACGTGCGTGCACGGCGCGGTCGCCTGGTCGCCAAGGGCCTGCTGGTGTTCGACGGGGCCGAGATCGGGACCAGCCGCAGCGACGACCGCATCGAGCTGCGGGTGCAGCGGCTGACCGTCGAGCAGATGCAGGCCGGCGAGGCCGACGACCTGGGGGCGGGCCGCCAGGGCCTGCTGGGCTTCCACGGCGAGACCACGCAGCGCTTCCGCGCCGAGCGCATCGCGGTGCGCGGCGAGCGCCTCCCGCTGGGCAGCCTGCCCTACGCGTCCTTCGGCACCTCCGCCAAGGACCCGCTGCCGCTGGCCATCGAGCGCGTGGACGTCGGCAACCGCTCCAGCCTCGGTGCCTACGCGTTCGTGGGCTTCGGCGGCGACGTGGGCCCCGAGGAGGCGCCGTGGCTGCGCTGGGTGGCCGACGTGGGGGGGTACACCAAGCGCGGCCCGGCGGCAGGCCTCGAGCTCTCGTGGGAGCGCGCGCGAACCCGTGGCCGCCTGCTGGGCTGGGGCGTCCTCTTCGACCAAGGCGAGGACCGCAGCGGCTACGCCCCCGATGCGCCATGGCTTCGCGGGCGCGTCGTGGGCGAGAGCCGCACGCAGCTGGGGCCCGGGCTGCTGCTCGACGTGGAGTCCAGCGTGTTCAGCGATCGCGGCTTTAACCGCGAGTTCTTCGAGCGCGACGACCTCGTCCACAAGGACCGTGAGTCCTATGCGCGACTGCTGTGGCGGCAGCCGTCGGTGGCCGCCACCCTCACGGGGCGCTGGCATGCGCGCGACTTCGTGACCGAGACGGTCGAGCTTCCGCAAGCGGGCCTGTGGGTGGGCAGCGTGCCCCTGCTCGTGCCGGGTCGCGCGGGCGGGCTGGGCGTGGACCTGTCCAGCAGCACCACCAGCGGGTGGCTGGGACGGCGCGTGGACGAGGCTCTCCCGGAGGCGGGGTACGAGGCCTGGCGCACCACCACGGACACGCGGGCCTGGCTGTCGGCCAGCGTGGGGGACGTGCGCCTCTCGGGCCACCTGGGGGCCTCGGCGGCCATGTACGAGGCGCGCAGCGATGGGGGCGAAGACCTCGTGCGCAGCGCCCTCCTGGCCGGGCTCCAGGCCAGCCTGCAGTTCCACCGCTGCTGGGCACGGCAAGGCGGCCTGTTCGAGCTGGACGGGCTGCGGCACGTGGTGGACGTGGACCTCTCGGCCAGCGGCCGCCTCGAGGACAGCGCCGAGCCCGACGAGGTGCCTTGGTTCGACGAGCGCGAGGAGGTGCGCGAGGCCTCCCAGCTCGCCGTGCGCATGCGGCACCGCTTCCAGTCCCGCGCGCCCGGGGGAGCGCTGCGCGACCTGCTGGACCTCGAGTCACGCTTCGCCTGGTACCCCGACGACCATGGCCCCTGGCTGCAGGACATGCCGTGGTCCCTGGACTGGAACGCGCGTGGACAGCCGCGTCCCGGAGGTCGCTGGGAGCTCTCCTCCGAGGGCTGGGTGCGGGGTGACCACGGCTTGCGACGCCTCACGGCCGCCGTGGCCTTCCTGCCGGCCCCCCGCGTGGACGTCACGCTGGGCTACCGCTACCTGCAGGGCGAGGCGGCGGCCCCGGTGCTGCAGGCCGGCTGGCGCTTCAGCGAGCGGTACGAGGCCCGCCTCGTGCAGTCCTACAACTTCCGCGAGGCGTCGAACTTCTCCCGCCTGCTGTTCCGGCGCTTCAGCGCCGACCACGTCTGGACCTTCGGCGTGAGCCTGCGCGACGACGATGACGTAGGCTTCGAGCTCGACTTCCGCCCGTCCTTCGGCAGCCCCTCCACGGCGGAGGGGGGGGCCTTCGACAGCGAGGTCGACCTGGATCCCCTGGGAGCGATGCGATGAACGAGTCCGTGGCCGTGTTTGCGGGCACCTTCGACCCCATCACGCTGGGGCACCTCGACCTGGTGGCGCGCGGCGCGCGGCTGTTCAGCCGGCTCGTGGTGTGCGTGAGCGCCGAGGGGCGCAGCACCCTGTTCCGTCCCGAGGAGCGCCGCGCCCTCGTGGTCGAGGCGGTGGCCAGCCTGCCCAACGTGAGCGTGTCGCTGTTCCATGGCCTGCTGGTGGCCGAGGCCCGACGTCACGGGGCGCGCGTGCTGCTGCGGGGCGTGCGCGGTGGCAAGGACCTCGAGGCCGAGCTGCCCATGGCCTTCGCCAACCGGGCCATGGAGCCCAGCCTGGACACCCTGTTCCTCGCCCCGGCGCCGGCCTACGCGCTGGTCTCCTCCTCGCTGGTGCGAGAGGTGAATGGCCTGGGCGGCGATCCCTCGGCGTGGGTGCCGGCGCACGTGGCGCGTGCCCTGGCCGGGCGACGACCCCTGGCGGGCGGCGCCGGCCGCCCGGCCTAGCGGCAGCCCGCGCGGGGCGCCCGTGCGTGCCGCGCGCGCCGCACGAGGGAGCGTGCGCGCCCCGGGGCCGGGCGTGTATCCTCGCGCCCGGCACGGAGCCCGCCCTCGCGCATGTACCGCACGCTGATCGGGATCCTCGCCGCCTTCGCCGCGGCGCTGCTGGTGGTAGGGCTCACCTTCTCCGCCGCCAGCGAGCAGCCTGCGGACTACGCCTTCATCAACGGCACCGAGCCCAAGAGCCTGGACCCCGCCCTGATCACGGGGCAGCCGGAAGGGCGCATCGCGGACGCCATCTTCGAGGGCCTCACCCGGCGCAACACGGCCAGCCTGCAGCCCGAGCCCGGGGTGGCCCGTGCGTGGTCGCTCAGCGAGGACAAGCGCACCTGGACCTTCCAGCTGCGTCCCGAGGCACGCTGGAGCGACGGCCGCCCGGTGACGGCGCACGACTTCGCCTGGTCGTGGCGGCGCATGCTGGAGCCCGCGCTGGGGGCGGAGTACGCCTACCTGCTGCACCTCGTGCGCGGGGCCGAGGCCTTCAACCTCTATGCCGCCAACGCCGACGCCATCGTGGGGCCGCGCGAGAAGGAGACGTTGCTGGCGGGCGTGCAGCGCCTGCTGGCGTCCGGCACGCCCGTGGCCCTGGAGGCGTGGCAGGCCTTCCTGTCGGCCGGCAAGGCGCAGGAGCATCTCAAGGGCTGCAGCGACCCGGCCGTGCTCGAGGCCCTGGCCACGCGCGCCGACCCCCTGCCGCGCAGCGTGCTGGAGGCGTTGGTGCCCGCCCTCCAGCGCGAGGGCGCCCGCCGGCGTGCCGAGCACGCGCGTGCGGTCGAGCGCCTGGGCCGGGACGAGGGCTTCTACGCCCGCGATGACCACACCTTCGTGGTGGACCTGGTCGCGCCCACGCCCTACTTCCTCGAGCTCACCTGCTTCTACCCGCTCTTCGCCGTGCCCCGCTGGGTGGTGCGCCCGCGCGACACCGGCGACGTGATCGCCGACGAGGACCAGGACTGGTTCCTGCCGGGCACGCTGGTGGGCAACGGGCCCTTCACGGTCGAGTCCTGGCGCGTGAACGGCAAGATGCGGCTGGCCCGCAGCAGTACCTACTGGGGTCGCGAGCGCGTGCGCATGCGCTTCGTGGACGTCTATCCCGTGGACAACGTCACCACGGCCCTCAACCTGTACCTGACCGGGGAGGTGGACTGGCTGCCGGGCCAGTACCCGCTGGACGTGGTGCAGGACCTTAAGCAGCGCCCGGACTTCTACGCGCACGCCGGGCTCAGCACCTACTTCTACCGCTTCAACTGCACCAAGCCGCCCTTCGACGACGTGCGCGTGCGCAAGGCCCTGTGCCTGGCCGTGGACCGGGCCGAGATCGTGGAGCACATCACCCAGCGTGGCGAGGTGCCCGCCACGCGCATGGTGCCGCCGGGCCTGGCGGGCTACGACCCGCCGGGCTCGGGCATCGTCCACGATCCGGAGCAGGCCCGTCGCCTGCTGGCCGAGGCGGGCTACCCGGGCGGCAAGGGCTTCCCCGCGGTGAGCATCCTGCACAACACGAGCGAGGGCCACAAGAAGGTGGCCGAGTACATTGCCGACCGCCTCAAGCGCACGCTGGGCATCCCGGTGTCGGCCTACAACAAGGAGTGGCAGGCCTACCAGGACGACATGCGCCTGCTGAAGTACGAGATCGCCCGTGCCGGCTGGATCGCCGACTATCCCGACCCCAACACCTTCCTGGACATGTGGGTCACCAATGGCGGCAACAACCAGACGGGCTGGAGCGACGCCCTCTACGACCGGCTCGTCACCGTGTGTGCCGACGTCGAGTCCTTCGTGCGCGCGGGCCCGGAGGACGTGATCGCGCGCCTCAAGGAGCCCGGGAAGGCGCGGGAGCTGGCGGCGGCCGTGGCCGGCGCGACCGATGCCGCCGCCCGGGCCGAGGCCGGCGTGCGCCTGCGGGCCCACCTGTTCCGCGAGGCCGAGGCGATCCTGTTCCAGGACGCCTACCCGGTGATGCCGCTCTACTACTACGTGAACACGGGCCTGGTGCGCCCGTGGGTGCGCGAGTTCTACCGCGAGCTGCGCCTGCCCGACGGGAGCGCGGCGCAGAACCTGCAGGACCTGCACCCCTTCCACGACGTGTGGGTGGACGCCGAGGCCAAGGCCCGCACGGGGGTGCGCTGACATGCGCGAGACCCTCCTGCTGCTCGGATTCCTCGGGCTGATCGTCAGCACGCTGTGGTGGCCGCGGCCCGTGCTGCGCACGGCGGGCGGCCTGCTGCTGGGCGGGCTGGTGGCGGTCTTCGTGGCTCCTGCGCACGGCTTGCTGGCCGCCTGCCTCGGCGGGGCGCCGGTGGCGCTGCTGGCAGGCTGGTGGCTGCCCGGGCGCGTGCACCGCCGCGTGTGCTTCATGGTGCTCACGCTGGGCTTGCTGGTCTACGTGACCACGCTGCTCATGTTCCTTGCGCCGGGCAACCCCTTCCGGCAGGAGAAGCAGGCCAACGAGCAGGTGGAGGCCGCGCTGCGCGAGAAGTATGGCGTGCCCGAGGACGCCACCGCCTTCTTCGGCGTGTACATGCAGCGGTTGCTCACGGAAGGCTCGCTGGGCCCCTCCATCAAGAACCAGGGGCGCACCGTGGCCGAGCTGATCCTGCCGGCGTTCCCGGTGAGCCTGGCGCTGGGCATGACGGCGCTGGTGATCGCCACGGGCCTGGGCCTGTGGCTGGGCGTGCGCGCCGGCCTCAGGCCCGGCTCGGTGGCCGACCAGGGCAGCATGGCGCTGGCGATGGTTGGCATCTCGCTGCCCAACTTCGTGATCGGCTCGCTGCTGGTCATGGGCTTCGCCCTCGAGCTGGGCTGGCTGCCCGTGGCGGGCTGGGGCGGCTATCGCCACCTCGTGCTGCCGGCGCTCACGCTGGCCCTGCCCTACGCGGCCTACATCGCCCGCCTTGCGCGCGGCGGGACCATCGAGGTGATGCAGCAGGACTTCATCCGCACGGCGCGAGCCAAGGGCCTCTCCGAGCGCGCGGTCGTGCTCAAGCACGCCCTCAAGGGCGCCATCCTGCCCGTGGTGTCGTTCCTGGGCCCCGCGGCCGCGGGCATCTTCACCGGCTCCTTCGTGGTCGAGAACCTGTTCGGCATCCCCGGCATGGGGCAGTGGTTCGTGAAGAGCGCCATCAACCGCGACTACTCCGTGGTGCTGGGCGCCGCGCTGATCTACTGCTCGCTGCTCACGGTGTTCAACCTGCTGGTGGACATGGCCTACGCGTGGCTGGACCCGCGCATCCGGGAGACGCTGTGAGCGCCGCGCCCGCATCCACCTCCAGCCTGCCCGAGGCGGGCACCAGCCTGGGCGCCGATGCATGGCGCCGCATGCGCCGCAACCGCGTGGCGATGGCCGGGCTGGTGGTGCTGGTGCTGGTGTCGCTGGCCTGCTTCCTGCTCCCTCCGCTGATGGGGATGGACCCGCAGGCCGTGGACGCACGCCGGGGCGCGCAACCGCCGGGCGGCGAGCACCTGCTGGGCACGGACACGCTGGGACGTGACTACCTGGCCCGCGTGCTGGTCGGGGGGCAGACCTCGCTGCTGGTGGGCCTGGTGGCCACGCTGGTGTGCGTCCTGATCGGCACCCTCTATGGCGCCACGGCGGGCTACTACGGCGGCCGCGTGGACGAGCTCATGATGCGCTTCGTGGACTTCCTCTACGGCATCCCCTACATGTTCCTCGTGGTGCTGATCATGCTGCTGTTCGAGGATGAGGCGCGGGGCAACCCGCTGCCGGTCTTCCTCGCGCTGGGTGCCGTGCAGTGGCTGTCCATGGCGCGCATCGTGCGCGGCCAGGTGCTGGCGCTGCGCCACCAGGAGTTCGTGCTGGCGGCCCGCCTGACCGGGGCCAGCGACACGCGCATCATCCTGCGCCACATCCTGCCCAACGTGCTGGGCATCGTGATCATCTACGCGACCCTGACCGTGCCGGCGGTGATCATCCTCGAGTCATTCCTCTCCTTCCTGGGCCTGGGCGTGGACCTCTCGTGGGGCCGGCTCGTGGCGGAGGCGGTGGCCGTGATCAACCCCATCCGCTCGTATGGGTGGTTGCTGCTCTGGCCCTCGCTGGCCCTGGCGCTGACCCTCTTCTCGCTCAACTTCGTCGGCGACGGCCTGCGCGACGCCTTCGACCCGCGCAGCCGGAGGTAGCGCACGTGCACCCGGCGCCCTCACGAGCCGAGCCCGTGCTGGAGGTGAAGGGCCTCACCACGGAGTTCGTCACCGACGGTGGCGTCGTGCGTGCCGTGGACGGCGTGTCGTTCTCGCTGGGCCGGGGCGAGGTGCTGGGCCTCGTGGGGGAGTCGGGCTGCGGCAAGAGCGTGACCAACCTCTCGATCCTCGGGCTGCTCCCGCGCCCGCAGGGGCGCGTGGTGGCCGGCGAGGTCCGTTTCGGCGGGCGCGACCTGCTGCAGGCCAGCGAGGCGGAGATGCGTGCGGTGCGCGGCAACCGCA
This sequence comes from Planctomycetota bacterium, assembly GCA_964228555.1. GTDB lineage: Bacteria > Planctomycetota > PLA2 > PLA2 > JAEUHO01 > CAXQZU01. The sequence continues at coordinate 1,805 of CAXQZU010000024.1, read as the reverse complement.
TCGCGATGGTCTTCCAGGACCCCATGACCTGCCTCAACCCCTACCTCACGGTCGAGGAGCAGCTGGCCGAGGTGGGCCAGCTGCACCTGCGCCTGTCGCGGGCCTCTGCCGTCGAGCGCGCCGTGAGCCTGCTGACGCGGGTGGGCATCCCCGACGCCGCGCTGCGCATCCGCGCCTATCCGCACCAGTTCAGCGGGGGCATGCGCCAGCGCGTGATGATCGCCATGGCCTTGCTGTGCGATCCCGACGTGCTCGTGGCCGACGAGCCCACGACGGCGCTGGACGTGACCATCCAGGCGCAGATCCTCGACCTGCTGGCGGACCTTCGACGCGAGCGGGGGATGGCCGTGATCCTCGTCACGCACGACCTGGGGGTGGTGGCCGGCTGCTGCGACCGGGTGGTGGTGATGTACGCCGGGCGGGTGGTGGAGGAGGCAGCCACGGGCCCCCTGTTCGCGCAGCCCATGCACCCCTACACGCAGGCCCTGCTGGCCAGCGTGCCGCGCCTGTCGGGCGCGGCCCACGGCCGCCTCGCCAGCATCGGCGGCCTGCCGCCCCGGCTCGACCGCGGTCCCTTCCGGGCCTGTGCCTTCCTGCCGCGCTGCAGCCAGCGACGTGCAGCCTGCGAGGCGGGCGAGCCGGCCCTGCAGGGCCGCGGCACCGGGCGGTGGTCGCGCTGCGTGCTGCAGCCCGGGGAGCTGGCATGAGCGCCGCCGAGCCCCTGCTGTCGGTCCGCGACCTGCGCGTGCACGTCCCGCTGGAGGGCGGCACGGTGCGCGCCGTGGACGGCGTCTCCTTCGACCTGCCGGGCGGCAGCACGCTGGGCCTGGTGGGGGAGTCGGGCAGCGGCAAGAGCACGGTGGCGCGAACCGTCGTGGGCCTCAACCGTCCCGTCGCCGGCTCCATCCGGCTGGCCGGGCAGGAGATCGCGGGCGCGGCGGAGCGCGTGCTCGCCCCCTTGCGCCGCCACGTGCAGATGGTGTTCCAGGACCCTTACGCCTCGCTCAACCCCCGCATGACCGTGGCCTCGGCCGTGGCCGAGCCGCTGCACATCCACGGGCTGGTGCCCGCGGCGGGCGCCGACGCCGAGGTGTGCCGGTTGCTGGAGCTGGTGGGCCTGGATCCGTCGATGCGCCGTCGCTACCCGCACGAGTTCTCCGGCGGCCCGCGGCAGCGCATCGGCATCGCGCGGGCGCTGGCGGTGCAGCCGCGCCTGCTGCTGCTGGACGAGCCGGTCTCGGCGCTGGACGTGTCCGTGCAGGCGCAGGTGCTCAACCTGCTGGAAGACCTCAAGGCGCGCCTCGGGCTCACCTACCTCTTCATCGCCCACAACCTGGCGGTGGTGCGCCACGTGAGCGACCGTGTCGCGGTGCTGTACCTGGGCCGCATCGTCGAGGTGGCCTCGCGCGACGACCTCTACGCCCAGCCCCAGCACCCCTACACGCAGGCGCTGCTCTCGGCCGTGCCGGTGGCGGAACCGGGCCGGCCGCGGACCCGTCTGGCCCTCAAGGGTGAGCCGGCCAGCCCGATCACGCCGCCCTCGGGCTGCGTCTTCCGCACCCGCTGCCCGCAGGCGGTGGCGGTGTGCGCCGAACAGGTCCCCGCATTGAGGCCCGTGGGTGCCGGGCACGTCAGTGCCTGCCACTGGCACGGGTGACGAATGATCGAGCATCCAGTCGCCCTGATGGCGTTCGTGCTCGGCGTGATTGCGGGCGCGCGCGCGCTGGAGCAGCGGTTCGCGTTCGTGCAGCAGATCAGCTCGGCGGTGGTCTGCACGCTGGCCGGCATCCTCCTCGCGAACCTCG
>CAXQZU010000023.1:0-13086 GCA_964228555.1 Planctomycetota bacterium | reverse complement strand
GGCCTCTCGCTGGCGTGGAAGGAGCAGAACATCCCGGGGGCGTCGCTGGAGATCCACTGGTCGGAGGCGCTGCCCGACCGGCAGCGCTACCGCTTCGAGCCGACCTGGCAGCAGCGCTACGACCTGCGCCTGGCCACGGGCGAGGTGGACACGCTGGTGCTGACCGACAGCGTGCCCCGCGGCGGGCAGGCCCAGGAGGAGGAGACGCACGCCGGGCTGGTGCGCTTCGCCACGCTGGCGCGCGAGAAGAACCCCGCGGTGCGCGTGCTCTACTACGAGACGTGGCACTGCCTGGACACCGGAACGCCCAAGGGCTGCGAGTGGGACAAGGCCAGCCCCACGCGCAACCTCGCGTGGGTGGAGCGCGTGGAGGCCGACCGCGCGATGTGGCGGCGCGTCGTGGCGCGCGCCAACGCAACGCTGGTGGAGCGCAAGGTGCCGGGCGCCTCGGCCGCCGAGCCCGTCATCCGCATGCTGCCCGCGGGCCCCGCGCTGGCGCAGGCCGTGCGCGAGGCCGAGCAGGGCAAGCTGGCCGGCCTCAAGGGCATGGACGACTTCTTCAGCGACCGCATCCACGCCAACGCGCTGGGCGCCTACCTCGTGGGCTGCGTGCACTACGCCGGGCTCACGGGCCGCAGCCCGGTCGGGCTCCCCAGCGACATCAAGGAGCGCTGGGGCCACGGCTGGTGGACGCCGCGCCTCTCCTGGACGCGCGAGGCGCCGCCCGCGGCTGTGATCCGGCGCCTGCAGGAACTGGCCTGGGAGGCGGTGCGCAGCGAGCCGGGGCTGCTGGGCGGGGCGGCGCGGCGCAAGTAGGCGCGCGCCCCCGGCGCATGACTTGGCTGCGCCGGCCCGCGTGCGCCCTGGGCGCGCGGGGCGCTAGGATGGCGTGCTCGCAGGGGCGTAGCTCAGCCGGTAGAGCAGCGGCCTTTTAAGCCGCGGGTCGTGGGTTCGAGTCCCACCGCCCCCACCATGCCGGCGTGCGTGCCGGCCTGCACCGCGGCCCTGCGCGCTGGCCCGTGGCACCGGCCACTCGCCCCGGTTCCGCACCCAGCCCGGGGCCTAGCCCAGCGTGGTGAAGACGTTCTGGACGTCGTCGTCCTGCTCGAGCGCTTCCACCAGCTCGAGCACCTCCTTCTCGGCAGCCTCGGCCAGCGCGGTGGGGGAGAGCCCCACGTACTCGGTGGTGCTCACGACGGGCGTGATGTGGCGCTCCTCGAGGGCGCGCTGCATGCGGCCCAGGTCGGCGAAGGCGCAGCGCACCACCAGCTGGGCCTCGCCCTTGTCGCCCTGGCCCTCGAGCATCTCGTCGAGCCCGTGGTCGATGAGCTCCAGCTCGAGGTCGTCGGGCTTGATGCGCGCCTTCTCCAGCTGGGCGGCGTCGAGGCGGAACACGCCCATGTGCTTGAAGTTGAAGCCCACGCTGCCGCTGTTGCCCAGGTTGCCGCCGTAGGTCTTGAAGCAGGAGCGGATGTTGGCCACGGTGCGCGTGGGGTTGTCCGTCGCGCAGGCCACGATCACCGCCACGCCGTGGGGGGCGTAGCCCTCGTAGAGCACTTCCTGGTAGTCCACCGCCTCCTGCCCGGTGGCGCGCTTGATGGCCGCCTCCACCTTCTCCTTGGGCATGCTGGCGGCGCGCGCGTTCTGCACCGCGCGGCGCAGGGCGGGGTTGGCGTCCGGGTCGCCGCTGCCCTTCTTGGCGGCGATGGCGATCTCCTTGGCGATGCGCGCGAACTGCTTGCTGATGCGGCTGTTGCGCGCCAGGATCGTGGTCTTGCGCTTCTCGAAGATGCGTCCCATGGGGCACCGCCGGGGGGAGACGAGGGAGGCCGCATGCTACGCCCGGGCCCGCGGGCGGGGGCCGCGGGCCCGGGAGGCCGGCCCTAGCGCCGCTCCAGCCGCAGCGCGTCGCGCGCGAACCATGCCGTGCCGCCCGTGGCGCGCAGCTCCAGCACCAGCTCCCCGCGCGCCAGCGCCTCGGGCACCTCGAACTCCACGCGCAGCGGGGCCCAGCCGCGCGTGCCGCCCCGCCCGCCCTGCCGGGGGCGGCCCGAGAGCCGGGCCAGCGCCCCGCCGCCCTCCTCGTCGGCGGGCACGCGCACGCCCGAGGTGGCCAGCGCGCCCACCAGCACGTAGCGCCCGCGCGGCAGCGTCAGGCGCCGGCGCCACGAGGCCGTGCAGGGCTCCTCGCCCGGCGTGCAGGCGAGGGCCAGCGCGCGGCGGCCCGCGTGCTCGACCTCCTCCAGTGCCGGCTCGCCGCTGTCCACCTGCGCACGCCAGCCCTCGGCCAGCGGCAGGCCCGCCGCTGTCACCTCGGGCTGGGGCGGGTCGGGCTCGCGCACGTGCGTGGCCAGGAAGGCGCCGCGCGCCACGAGTCGCTCGCGCAGCGCGGCCACCTGCGCGGCGTGCGCCGCGGCGGCCTCGGGCCCCAGCGTTGCCACGCCGGCTGCCAGGCGCGGCAGGCGCGCCTCCAGCCGCGGCAGCAGGCTGGTGGGGGCGTCCAGCAGCGGCAGCAGGCGCAGCAGGGCCAGCCGGTAGCGCACGCGCAGCGCGGGCACGGCCAGCGCGCCCTCGGCCAGCAGGCCGACGGGATCGTCGAGCACCGAGGCGCCCGCATCGCCGAAGAGCTGGTCCATGCCGTGGGGCAGGAACAGCGCGCGCCCGTCGCCCGGGCGCATGGCCACGCGGTAGTTGTTGCGGTTGCCCGCGTAGCCGTCCCAGTGGCCCAGCATGCGTTCCAGCGCCACGAAGGCGACGAAGCGGTCGAGGTCCAGCAGCGGCGCCAGCGCGGCCTCGCGCAGCGTGAGGTCGGGCGTGCGCGCCGCGGCCACGAGGGCCTGCAGGTCGCGGCGGTCCTCGGGGCCGCGGCCGGCGTCCTTCTCCAGCTCGCCGTCGAGCTCCTCGCAGAAGCCGCCGTCGTAGAGGTTGCCCTCGTCCGAGCCCAGCGTGCGCACCAGGAAGCGGCGGTCCACGCCCTCCTTCACCACCATCACGCCCAGCTCGCGCCCGTCGAGCCGCACGCGCGCGTGGCCCACGCGCGGCGCGAGCAGCCCGGCGGCGTGGAACAGGTCGGTGCCCAGCGCCTCGCACAGCAGGCTCTCGTCCTGCACCGAGCTGTTCAGGTGCACGCGCTCGAGGCCGTGCCAGCGCTGGCCCTTGACGAAACGGTCCGTGTCCAGCGTGAACGAGGGGCGCTCGTCCACGCCCTGGAAGCTGCCGGCGGCGCCCTTCAGGCGCAGGCCCACGCGCTCGAGCGTGGCCCCGCCCTGCTCCACCAGCCGCGCCGGCACGTAGGTGCGCGGGTCCTCGCGCAGGCGTGCGCGCTCGGCGGGCTCCAGCACGAGGTCCAGCACGGGCACCGGCGCCGCGGGGCCGAAGAGCGCCTCGGCCGTGCCCTCGGCCGCGCGCGCGGCCGTGCCGGGAGCTGCCTCGTCGGCGCGCAGGCCCGCCCCGCCCGCGCCGAGGGCAGCCAGCACGGCGGCCAGCGCCAGCAGCCGGGCGAGGGGGCGCGAGCGGGCCATGGCGCGGTTCTACCGCCCGGCCGCGCAGCCCACGGCCTGTTCCCGGCGGGGGACGTGGCCGGTAGCCTCGCCCGCATGCACGTGCTCGCCGCGCTGGCCACGCCCGACCTCGCCAGCGGCCTGCTGCGCCTGCTGGTGGCCTTCCTGCTGGGCGCGGCGGTGGCGGCTACGCGCGGCCTGCTGCGCGGGCCGGCGGGCCGCGACGGCCTGGCGTGGGTGCTGATGGTGCTGGCACCCCTGATGTGCCTCGTGGTGGCCGCCATCGAGGGCGACCTCGCCAGCGCCTTCGGGCTGGTGGGCATCCTGGCGCTGGTGAGGTTCCGCACGCCGGTGCGCGAGCCGGCCGATGCGGTGTTCGTGCTGGTGTCGGTGGCGGCGGGCGTGGTGGTGGCCGCCGAGAGCCGGCTTCCCGAGGCGGTGGCCGGCGTGCTGGCCACCTGCTTGCTGGCCGCGTTGGCGCATGTCCTCGTTCGCGGGCGCAGCAGCGCCCCGCCACCGCTGGAGGTGCGCCTGCGCTGCGCGCCGGGCGCGCTGGGGGCGGTGCAGCAGGCGTTGTCGAGCGCGGCAGCCAGCGCGCGGCTCGTGCGCGCGGAGATGGGCGCGGAGGGCAGTTGCTGCGACCTGCGCTGGCAGGTGGTGCTGCGCCCGGGCGGCGGCCTGCCCGGGCTCGCAGAGGCGCTGGCCGCCGTCGAGGGCGTGGAGCGGGTGCGAGCGCGCGACGGCATGCGGTCGCTGCCGTAGGGCCTTGTCGGGTGCCGGGCGGCCACCAGCCCCCGCGCGCGCGCCGTGCCACGCCCCGCGCCGCCTAGACTCGCCTGCATGGCGCTGCCCTTCCTGCCCACCTCCGCCGAGGAGATCCGCGCGCTGGGCTGGGAGGCGCCCGACGTGGTGATCGTCACGGGCGACGCTTACGTCGACCACCCCTCGTTTGCGATGGCCATCCTGGGCCGCGTGCTGGAGGCGGCCGGCTGGCGCGTGGCCATCCTCGCGCAGCCCGACTGGCGCAGCGCCGACGCGTGGCGCGCGCTGGGGCGCCCGCGCCTGTTCTACGGCGTGAGCGCCGGGAACATGGACTCGATGATCAACCACTACACGGCCAACCGCAAGCGGCGCAACGACGACGCCTACTCGCCCGGCGGCCGCATCGGCCTGCGCCCCGACCGGCCCACGCCGATCTACGCGCAGCGCTGCCGCGAGGCCTTCCCCGGCGTGCCGGTGGTGATCGGCGGCGTGGAGGCCTCGCTGCGCCGCATCGCGCACTACGACTACTGGAGCGACACGGTGCGCCCCAGCATGCTGGTCTCCAGCAAGGCCGACCTGCTGGCCTACGGCATGGGCGAGCGCACCATCCGCGCCATCGCCCAGCGCCTGCACGACGGCGAGGACATCAAGGCGCTGCGCGACCTGCGCGGCGTGGCCTACCTGCTGGGCCGCAAGGAAGCGCTGCCCGCGCACCGCTTCGGCGGCGCGCCGCACGTGGTGACCGACGAGGCCACGCTGGAGATGCCCTCCTTCGAGGAGGTGGCGGCCGACACGCTGGCCTTCGCGCGCGCCACGGCCCTGCTGCACCGCGAGACCAACCCCTTCAACGCGCGCCGCCTCGTGCAGCGCCACGGCGACCGCGTGCTGGTGCAGAACCCGCCCGACCTGCCGCTGGCCACGGCCGAGCTCGACGGCGCCTTCGACCTGCCCTACGCACGCCGCCCGCACCCGCGCTACCGCGAGGCCATCCCCGCGCACGACATGATCAAGGACTCGATCACGGCCATGCGCGGCTGCTTCGGGGGCTGCACCTTCTGCAGCATCACGATGCACCAGGGCCGCATCATCCAGAGCCGCAGCCCCGAGAGCATCCAGCGCGAGGTCGAGGCGCTGGCGCGCTCGCCCGGCTTCAAGGGCACCATCAGCGACATCGGCGGCCCCACGGCCAACATGTACCAGATGCGCTGCACGCGGCCCGACGTGGAGGCGCGCTGCCGCCGCCCCTCGTGCATCCACCCCACGACCTGCCGCCTGCTGGGCACCAGCCACGAGGCCACGCTGGACGTGCTGCGCCGCGCGCGCACCACGCCGGGCATCAAGCGCGTGCGCATCTCCAGCGGCATCCGCATGGACCTGGCGCGCACCAGCGACGCCTACGTGCGCGAGGTGGCCGAGCACCACGTGGGCGGGCACCTCAAGGTGGCCCCCGAGCACGTCAGCGACACCGTGCTGATGCACATGAAGAAGCCGCCGCAGCACACCTTCGAGGAGTTCGCGGCGAAGTTCGCCAAGGCCAGCGCCGAGGCGGGCCGCGAGCAGTACCTCGTGCCCTACTTCATCGCCAGCCACCCGGGCGCCACCGTGCAAGAGGCCATCGAGCTGGCCCAGTTCCTCAAGCGCAGCGGGCTCAAGCCCCGGCAGGTGCAGGACTTCATCCCCGCGCCGATGGACATCGCCACGTGCATCTACCACACGGGCCTGGACCCCGTGACGATGGAGCCCGTGCCGGTGGTGAAGCGCCTGCGCGACCGCGTGGCGCAGCGCGCGCTGATGCAGTTCTTCGTGCCCGAGAACTGGTTTGCCGTGCGCCGCGCGCTGCTGGAGGCCGGGCGCGCCGACCTCGTGGGCGAGGGGCCCGACTGCCTCATCCCGGGCACGCCGCCGCCCGAGGCCCTCGCGGCGCGCCGCGAGGCCGCGGCGCGGGCCGCGCGCTCGCGCGCCGGCAGCGAGGGCGACGAGCTGGCCGAGGACGCCGTGCGCGAGCTGGGCGAGGCGGGCCTCGAGGAACCGGCCGCGCAGGCCACGTACGTGCACGCGCCCGCGGCCGGCACCGCCGCGCGCGTGGACGGGCCGCGTCCTGGCGCGGCCGACGGGCCGCGGGGACCCGGCGACGCGCGCCCGGGCCAGGGGCGCCCGGGCGAGGGGCGCTCGGTGGGCTACCGGCCGCACCGGCGTGGCGCGCGACCGCGCTAGGCGCCTGCTCGCGGGCTGCCCTTGCCAGCGGCGCGGCCCCATGGCCTCCTAGGACGCATGGACGGACGCCTGTTCCTCACCCTGTGCCTGTTCGCCGCCACCATCCTCGTGGTGTGGGCCTTCGGCATGCTGTTCGCGCCCTTCCTGGTGCCCATCGCGTGGGCCATGTGCCTGGTGGCCGTCACCAGCCGGCCCTACGAGGCGCTCAGCCGCCGCTGGAACCGGCCGCGCACGGCCGCCTTCGTGATGACCACCGCCACCGCGGTGCTGGTGCTGGTGCCGGCGCTGATGCTGCTGTGGACGGCGCTGCACGAGCTGCTGGCGCTGTCGCGCGGCGGCGTCGAGCAGGCTGGCGCGCGCCTCAAGGAGGTGGTGCCCGGGCTCTACGAGCAGGGCCGCGCGCTGCTGGAGCGGCTGGGCGTGGACCCCGACCGCGTGGGCAAGGAGATCGTCGAGCGCCTGCCCACGATCGCCTACGGCGGCATCGCGCAGGGCGCGCTGAGCGTGGTGGGGGGCATCGGCACCTTCCTGATCGGCTTCCTGTTCATGCTGGCCACGCAGTACTCGCTCTACCTGGCCGCCCCGCGGCTGAGCGGCTGGATCTGCAGCATCTCGCCCATCGGCACGGCGCACACGCAGGACGTGCTGGGCGTGCTGCGCCGCACCACGGTCGCCGCCCTCTACGGGGGCGTGATCGTCTCGCTGGTGCAGGGCGTGGTGGCCGGCATCGGCTACGTGGTGGCGGGCGTGCCCAGCCCCGTGCTCTGGGGCCTGGTCACCTGCCTGGCGGCGCTGGTGCCGCTGGGCGGTGCCGCGCTGGTGTGGGCCCCCGCGGTGGCGTGGCTGTTCCTCGTGGGCGACACGGGCCACGCCGTGTTCCTGCTGCTGTGGTCGGCGCTGCTGGTGAGCACGCTGGACAACGTGCTGCGCCCCTGGCTGCTGAGCAAGCAGTCGGGCGAGTCCATCCACCCGTTGGTTCTGCTGTTCGCGGTGCTGGGCGGCATCGGCCTCTTCGGGATGAGCGGCATCGTCTTCGGGCCGCTCTTGATCGCCTTCCTGGCCACGCTGGCGGTCCTCTACCGCAAGCACGTGGTGCCCAAGCTGGCCGCGCGCGCCGCCGAGCCGGCCTCGCCGCCTAGTTGAGGCCCGGGTCGGGACCCGGTCCCGGGGCCCGCGGGGCCCAGCCGCCCACGCCACCCATCCCCGGCTGGGGCGCCGGCGTGGCCCGTGCCAGGGCCGCCCGCCAGCCCGCCTCGCCGGGGGCCGCGAAGGCGTCGTCGCAGGTCGCCGGCGTGGTGAGCCAGGCCGCGTCTTGCAGCTCGGCCTCCAGCTGCCCCGCACTCCAGCCTGCATACCCGGCAAGCAGTCGCAGGCGGCCGGGCGGCTCGGCCACCAGGCGCGCCAGCGCCTCGGGGTCGCTCGTGAGGAACAGGCCCGCCACCGGCGTGGACTCTCCATCGGCAGCGCGGTCGTGCAGCGCGAAGAGCGGCCCAGCCACCGGGCCGCCCACGAAGACCGGCGCGTCCACCGCGCAGGGTCCCTCGCTTGCGCGCGCCCACAGCTCGGCCACGCGCGTGTCGCTGGCACGGTTGAGGACCAGCCCGAAGGCGCCCTGCGCCTCGTGCTCCAGCAGCAGCACCACGGTCGCCCCGAAGCTGGGGTCGGTCATCCAGGCGGGCGCCACCAGCAGCTGTCCGCTCCATCCGTGCATGCAGGATCCCGGCAGGGGAGGCGGCATCGTAGCCCGGGGCCGCGCCCCACGCCGTGCCGTGTAGATTCCCGCGCATGCGTCCGGCCCTCCTCGTGCTGCTGCTCGTCGCGGTGGCGTGGGCCTGCCTCGGGGGGGCGGCCCGGCCGCTGCAGGCGGCGGAGGACTGGGCGGAGGCGCGCAAGGCCTTCCTCGCCAAGGCCAAGAACCCCGACTGGAAGGTGCGCAGCACGGCCTTCGGCGACCTGGCCTACTTCGACGACGAGAAGGCCGTGGCGGCGGTGCTGGGCGTGCTGGCCAGCGAGTCGCAGCCCAACGTGCTGCTGGCCGGCATCCGGGCGCTGGGCACCTTCCGCAGCGCGGCGGCGCGCGCCGCCGTGGCCGACACCGTGCGCAAGGGCAAGGACCCGCTGCGCCTCTACGCGCTCTTCGCCGTGGCGGACCAGCCCGGCAGCGAGGGCAAGGAGGTGCTGCTGGAGCTGCTGCAGGCGCGCGAGGCCCCCGTGCTGGCGCAAGCCGCGCTGGCGCTGGGCCGCAAGCAGGTGCGCGACGCGCTGCCCTCGCTGCTGGCCCTGCTGCGCCACAAGGACGTGCGCGTGCGCGGCGCGGCGGCGCGGGCCGTGCGCTACATGGGCGGGTCCCCGGGTGGCGCGGCAGGTGCGGCGCCGGGCGCGCCAGCGGCAGGTCGCTCGCTGGCCACGCCCGAGGGGCTGGGTGCGCTCGTCGATGCGCTGGAAGCGGGCGAGGGCCGCGAGCGGGCTGACCTGCTGGCGACGCTGCAGCACCTCACGCGCCAGGACCTGGGCTGGGACATCGCCGCCTGGCGCGCGCTGGCGCAGGGCGGACCGGTGGACACGCTGCCGCGCAACCCGCGCCACCCAGCCTACTTCTTCGGCCTGCCCGTGTTCGGGCGCCGGCTGGTGCTGCTGGCCGACAACAACGTGCGCACCGAGGATGCCCACCCGTTCACCGAGCGCGCGCGCCTGCAGGAGGTATGCAAGGTGCCCGGCGCGCGGCCTGTGCCGTGGTTCGAGCTCAAGACGCTGCAGCATCTGCTGCGCGCGCACGTCAAGCGCACCGTCGCCGACCTGCCCTCGGGCACCCCCTTCGAGCTGGTGATCGTCTCGGCCAAGGCGCGCGGCACCTTCGGCAAGCTCACGCCGGCCAACGACGGCACCAAGGCCACGGCCGCGACCGCCCTCGACGAGGCGCGCGTGGAGGCAGGCAACGACGTCTTCACGGCGCTGGACGCTGCGCTGGACATCACCAGCCGCAAGGACAGCGTGGCGTGGGACACCGGCCCCGAGGAGATCCTCTACGCCATCGTGGCCCTGCCGTGGCTGGCTGAGCAGAGCGACCCGGCCGTGGTGGCGGCCGCCATCGGCCTCAAGGCGCGCATGCGCGGCGTGCCGCTCACGCTGGTGGGGCTGGGCGAGCATCCCTACGAGATGTGCCAGGCACTGGCCGAGGCCACGGGCGGCACCTACCTCAACCTGTCGAAGTAGGCCCCGGAGAGGCCCCCGGCCGGCCCGTGGCGGCGGGCACGCGGGCCCGGACCCGGACCGCTATGCTGCCCGCACCCTGCCGGAGGCCTTGCCCATGGCGCTGAGCCGAGCCCTCGCCGTGTCCCTCGTCGTTTCGCTGGCCTCGCTGGCCCCGGTCGCGCAGGCCCAGCCCCCGGCTGGCGCACCCGCGCCCGCCGCGCCCACGGTCGCCACGCAGGAGGCGGCGGAGGCTGCCGTGGCAGCGTTCCGCGAGGCGTTCAAGGCCAAGGGCCTCAAGGGCGAGGAGCGCCTCGCGCAGCGCGACTGGGCGCTGGGCGAGCTGGCCAAGGTCCAGCACCCGCTGGTGGTGGCCGAGCTGGGCGAACTGGCGCGCGGGGGCGAAGAGAAGCTGCGCACGCTGGCGGTCGTCTACCTCGGCGACCAGCGGGCGCTGCCCGCGCTGGCGGGCGAGCAGGTGCTCGCCGCCATCAAGAAGGGCCGCGCCGACACGGTGCTGGTGCTCTCGGGCCTGCAGAGCCTGGGCGCGCTCAAGTACCTGGGCGCCGACGCGCTGCTCGTGGACCTCATGAAGGTGGACGACTACGTGGTGAAGAAGGCGGCCATCATCACGGCGGGCCAGGTGGGCGACATGCGCCTGCTGCCCGACCTGCTCAAGCTGCTCGGGGTGGATCCCAAGGCCCCTCCGCCCACCACGGGCGGCGCGGGCGGCTCCGGCGAGCCCGAGAAGAGCGGCGGCAAGGAAGTGGTCGAGGAGGGCTACTCCTGGGAGGGTGCCGAGGCCACCGTGGACCACGGCCACGCCGACAACAGTGGCGAGAACGCCGAGGCCAAGGCCAAGGCCGAGGCGCAGATTGCCGCCAACAAGGCGGCGGCGGGCAAGGGTGGTGGCGGCGGCGGGCCCAGCGCGGGGGGCGGGGGCCCGACCACGGGCCGGGGTGGCTCGGCGCGCAGCCAAGACGACTGGAAGCCGCACGTCCTCAAGGCGCTCAAGTCGCTGACGGGCGAGGCCTTCATGAGCAACCGCGAGATCCGACAGTGGCTGGCCGGCAACGGCGGCCGCGTCGAGCAGGCCAAGGCCGACGCGGAGGCGCGCGAGGCCGAGCAACGCGCCGCGCTCAAGCGCTAGGCGCACCCCGGCGCGTGGTCCGTGGCCGTGGCGGGCCATGCCTGCCGTGGCTGGGTACGCTGGTGCGCACGGGCCTGCGCGCCCGGATGGAGGGCCCCGTCATGCGTCATCCCCGTGTCCTCCTGCGCGTGATCGCGCCCCTGCTGGGGCTGCTCTCGTGGTGTGTCCTGCCGCTGGCGGCCCACGCCGGACCGCAGGACGCCAAGGTGGGGGAGACGCGTGTCCTCTACGCCAAGACGGGCACGCCGCTGCGCGCGCAGCCGCAGGCCGCGGCCGCGCAGGTGCTCATGGCGCCGGGCGGCACGCCCGTGCAGGTGCTGGAGGTGGCGCTGCCGTGGCTGCGCGTGCGCGCCACGCCCGCCGGGCAGGCGCCGGTGGAGGGCTGGGTGCGTGCCTACCAGGCCACCGAGCCGGAGAACCTCGTGTCCACGCCCGGGCCTGCGCACGTGGACGATCGCAAGGCTGCGCAGGTGACGCAGCAGCAGGCCTCGATGGCCGGCCGCCAGTTCACCGACGAGGTGGAGCAGGGCTACCGCAGCGCCAATCCCGACCTCTCGGCTGCCTACGCGCAGGTGGACGCCCTCGAGCGGCTGACGGCCGCGCAGGATCCCGCCGAGAGCCTCGAGTTCCTCATGGAGGGCTCCATCGGGCGCCGCGGCCGCGACTACCGGCTGCCGGGGCGCCTGCCGGCGGTGCCGCCCGAGGCCTCGCGTCGCCAGCAGGGCGGCGGCAACGTGCTGCGCGGCCCGCTGGGCGGCCTGCTCAAGGACGGCCTCAAGAAGGTGGGCGTGGACGACCGCGTCGCCGACCTGGGTGTCCAGATCGCCGATGCGGTGGTGGAGGCGCAGGTGGCGCAGCTGCGCACGCGCTTCAACCACGACCAGGAGTACTACCTCGGCAGGGCGGTGGCGGCGCAGGCCATCGCCAAGCATGGCGTCGCGCGCGACGAGGGCCTGCGCCGCTACGTGCGGCGCGTGGGCGACGCCATGGTGCGCGTGAGCGACATGGTGCCGGCCAACTTCGGCGGCTACCACTTCGAGGTGCTCGACAGCGACACGGTCAATGGCGTGGCCGGGCCGGGCGGCTACGTGCTCGTCACGCGTGGTGCCGTGATGGCCTGCCGCACCGAGGACGAGCTGGCGGGCATCCTCGCCCACGAGCTGGCCCACATCACGCGTCGCCACGCCGAGCAGGTGCTGCGCCAGGGCGCGCGCTGGAAGAGCAGCTTCGGCAGCTTCGCGCGCATCGCGGCCTCGGCCACGGGGCTGGGCGACGCGCCCTACGTGGGCGGGCTGGTGAACCTCTTCAGCGAGGCGGTGGGCGAGATGGCGCGCGTGTCCTCCGAGCACGCCTACGGGCCGGCACTGGAGATGGACTCCGACCTCGAGGGCACGAAGCTGCTCTTCGACGTCTTCTACGACTGGAGCGCGCTGCGCACCCTGCTGCAGGCGATGGGGCACGACGACACGGCACGCGGCGGCGACATGCACGCAGAGCCTGAGCAGCGTGCACGCATGCTCGAGCGCCAGCTGGCCGCCTGGCCGCCCTACCCCAGCCAGCCCGGGACCGCCTACGAGCGCCTCGCGCGCTTCAACCGGGTCGTGGGCCGGCCGCCGCCGCCGGAGCCGGTCCCCGCGTCCCAGCCTGCGCAGCCCGCGCCGACGCGCTAGGGCGCGCATGCCCACCGTCCAGCCCCCGCGCGCCGCACCGCTGCCGGGCCGCAGGCGCCTGCTGGTGGGCGTGCTGCTGGGCCTTCTGCTGGGCGCGGGTGCCTGCCTGCTGGGCCGCACGCACACCGGCCAGCGGCTGGAACTGGCGCTGCTGGACCTGCGCACGCAGGCCTTCGCGGGTCGCGCGCCGCCGGCGCCCGACCTGCTGCTCATGCAGGTGGAGGACGCCGACATCGAGTCCGTGCAGCGCGACCTGGGCCATCTCTGGCCTTGGCCGCTGGAGGTGAACGCCGCGCTGGCCCGCACGCTGGCCGAGGCCGGCGCGCGTGGCCTCATGGTGGACGTCTACCACCTCGACCGCGGCGCTGGGCCCGACGACCTCGCCGGGCCGGCGGCCACCACGCGCGAGGCGCTCGCCGAGGTGGAGGAGCAGGCCGCGATGGCCGAGGACTACGGCGCAGCCCTGCAGCAGCTGGGCGCGGTGGCGCTGGCCTTCGAGCTGGCCGAGGTGGGCTCCTATGGCGTGCCGGCGCGCGTGCAGGCTGCGCGCGAGCGGCTGGCCGTGCCCGGCCTCGTGGCCCCGCCGGGGGCGCCGCGCCTG
>CAXQZU010000022.1:0-88073 GCA_964228555.1 Planctomycetota bacterium | reverse complement strand
AGCCTCGCCTGATCGTGTGCGACGAAGCCGTGTCGGCGCTGGACGTATCGATCCAGGCTCAGGTGATCAACCTGTTGCAGGACCTACAGGAGCAGCTGGGCCTGACCTATGTGTTCATCGCACACGACCTGTCGGTGGTAGAGCACGCCAGCAACCGGGTGGCGGTGATGGACCTGGGACGCATCGTGGAGATGGCCGATGCGCGCGACCTGTATGCGCGACCGAGACACCCGTACACCGAATCACTGCTCTCGGCCGTGCCCGTGCCCGACCCGGTCGTGGAGGCCACGCGCCGCCGCATCCCGCTGCTGGGCGAGATCCCCAGCCCCACGGTAGAGCACCCCGGCTGCCCCTTCCGCGGCCGCTGCAGCCGTGCGGAGGATCGGTGCGCCCACGAGGTGCCGCCCCTGCGCGAGCTGGCGCCCGGCCACCTGGCCGCCTGCCACCTGCCCGGGGAGCCCCGTCCATGAGCCAGCCGGCCGGAGATCGCAAGCCCGTGGCCACGACGGGAGCCCCCGCCGCGATCGGGCCCTACAGCCAGGCCATCGTGGCCGGCGGGTTCGTGTTCACGGCAGGGCAGGTGGCGCTGCACCCCGGCACCGGGCAGATGGTGGGCGCGGGCGACGTGGTGCTGGAGGCGGAGCAGGTCTTCGCCAACCTGCGCGCGGTGCTCGAGGCCGCGGGCAGCAGCCTGGCGCAGGCTGTGCGCTGCGACGTGTTCCTGGCCGACCTCGCCGACTTTGCCCGCGTCAACGAGGTCTACGCGCGTCACGTGCCCTCCCCGGCGCCTGCTCGCGTGACGACGCAGGCCGCGGCCCTGCCTCGCGGGGCCCGCGTCGAGATCGCCGTCATCGCCCGCCTCTAGGGGCGCGGGCGGCGCGGGCCGGGCCCGGGGCGGGACCGCTGCGTGGGAGCGCCTGCCCCGGGGGGCGGTAGCATCCACGCGTGCCCACGCAGCGCCTCCTCGACGTCGTCCTCTTCGACCTCGACGACACGCTCTACAGCACCACCGAGTTCGCGGAGACGGCACGCCGTGAGGCGCTGCGCGCCATGATCGCCACCGGGCTGCGCGTGCACGAGGACGAGGGCGTGGCCGAGCTGGCCGAGGTGGTGGCCGAGTTCAGCAGCAACTACGAGCACCACCTGGACCGCTTGCTGGACCGGCTGGGACCGGCGGCGCTGGGCGGCACCAATCCCGCCGTGCTGGTGGCCGCCGGCGTGGTGGCCTACCACCGCGCCAAGGAGCGGGGGCTGCACCTGCTGCCCGACGCGCGCGCCCTGCTGGATGCCCTGCGGCGCGCCAGCGTGCGCATGGGCGTCGTCACGGCCGGCCTGCAGGTGAAGCAGGCGGAGAAGCTGATCCGCACGGGCATCCTGCCCTACCTCGATCCTGCGGCGGTCTTCTTCAGCGACCAGATGGGCGTGAGCAAGCCCAACCCCAAGATCTATGCCAAGGCCTGCCGTGCGCTGGGCGTGGAGCCGGGCCGGGCGCTCTACATCGGGGACCGCGCGAGCCATGACGTGGCGCCGGCCCGCAGCGTGGGCTTGAGGACCTGCCTCTACCGTGGCGCCGCCGGCAAGTACGCCCGCGAGCACGCGGCCGTGGCACCGGACCACGACGTGAGCGACCTGCGGGACCTGCTTCCGGTCCTGCGCGACCGCTACGGGCTGCCCGTGGCCGCCTAGGGCCGCCCGTGGCAGCCTAGGGCGCGGCCCCGAGGCTGGCTGCCCCTGCCCGCCTTTCGCCGGCTGGCGAGCCGGGCAGGCCCGTGGAGGGGGGCCTGCAGGCCGCCCCGTGGGCCCTGCACCGGGGCAGCGCTCCCAGGGCGCCAGGGGCCGCGCTCGCCCGCGGGCGCCCACGGCCCGTAGCGGCGACGGCCCGGGCGCGCTCGGCCGTGGCGCCCAAGGGAGGGCCATGCAACCGCGGCGGGCAACGGGCCGGCCTCCAGCGGGGGCAGGGGTCGCCAAACGCAGCACGGCGGGCGCGGGCGCGCCCGCCGTGCAGGGAACGGCCGGAAGGCCGTGCCGGGAGGGGAGGCCCCGCCTAGCGGGTGGCCGCCGGCACCGCGCCGAAGGTCTCGACGCCCTGCGCGCTCAGCGCGCCGCCGTCGTCCATGAAGCGCTCCTCCTGCTCGGCCAGGTCCGTGATGTTGGCGCGCACGAGGATCATCAGGTTCGTCATCTCGTCGCTGCGCGCCTTGCGGCTGAACAGGAAGCTCAGGAAGGGGATCTCGGCGAACAGCGGCGTCTCGGCCTTGCGGTCGATGGTCTGCACGCTCTTGAGGCCGCCCACGAGCACCGAGCCGTCGTCCGGCACGCGCACCGTCAGGCGGGCCTGCTGCAGGCGGAGCTCCGGCAGCTGGATGATCACGGGGGTGAACGTGGCAGCCAGCGTCGTCGCGAACGTGGGGATGGGCTCGATCAGGTCGGCCACCGTGGGCTGCAGCTCCAGCGTGATCCAGCGACGGTCATTGCTGACCGTGGGGCGCACGTCGAGCGTGAGGCCGTCCTGCACGATGCCCACGATGGGGTCCGCGATGAACGAGGTCTGGGCGACCTCGACGTCGTAGTCCTGGATGTAGGACAGCTGGTTGACCACCGTGAGGTTGGCGCGCTGGGTGTTGTAGACCGTCACCTTGGGCGCCGTGAGCGTGCGGATGCGGGCGTCCTTCTGGGTCGCGCGCACGATCGCGTTGAACTCCGTGTCGCCGAGGTAGGTCAGCGACAGCGTGCTGCCGCCCACGGCGCTCAGCAGGCTGCCCACCGCGTTGTTGAAGATGTTCTCGGTGCGGCCACGGAAGTCGCCATCGCCGCCGTCGTTGAAGAACACGCCCGCGCTGGGGGGCAGGGCAGCGCCCGTGCCCAGGCCCGTGCCGCCGTTGTCGAAGCCGGCCGACGTCGCGTCCTCCAGGCCGTTGGTCACGCCCTCGAGGTCCACCAGCGTGCCCGACGACACGCCCGTGGCCACCGTGCCGCCCAGGCCGCGGAAGTCCACGCCCACGTCACGCAGGAAGTAGTCGCCCACCTCCAGGAAGCGGGCCTCGACCGTCACGCAGATGCCCGAGAAGGCGCGCAGGTCGTCGAGGAACTTCGAGACGCGGTCCTGCATGGCCTTGTCGGCCTTGACCACCATGTTCTGGGGGCCGCTGGCGTTGATGCTGGCGCCCTCGACCTCGCCGCTCCAGTAGGGAGCGTTCACGCTGGCCTTGACCAGCTCGATGAGCTCGTCGAGCGTGCCGTAGGGCTGCACCGACTCCTCGCTCTCGGCACCGAACAGGGGCTTCTCCTCGTCGCCCACGCTGTCGGGGCCCACGAGCGAGACGGTGGGGGCGATGAAGTCGGTCAGGCCCGTGACCAGGTCGGCCACGCTCTTGATCTCGATCACGAGGTTGGCCTTGACGAACTCCTTCTTCGTGAACACGACCGCGTTGCCCTTGGTCGTCCACACCACGTCCTCGCCGGCGCTGGTCTTCAGGATCGAGAGCAGCACGTCCAGCGCAATCGACTGGAAGCTGAGCTCGTTGACCGGGTTCTCGGCCACGTCCGACTTGATGCGGGCGTCGATCACCAGGTTGAGCCCGGTCTGGATGCGCAGGTTGTCGATCACCTCGCCGAACTTCTTCGAGCTGATGTCGACGTTGACCAGCGTGCTGGCGATCTTCTTCTTGAGCGCCTCGCCCTCCACGTCGGCCTCGATGCCGCCGAAGGCCGTGCGGCTGTTCTGCCGCGCCACCTTCATCTGGTTCCACCAGGACTGGCTGGGCCACTTCAGGATCTTGTCCTGCAGCACGCGCGTCGCCTGCATCTCCTCGAGCCACTCGCGGTAGGCGCGCTTCTCGCGCACCAGGAAGTCGGCCTCCACCTCGTCGTGGCTGGCGCGGTTGGCGGCCAGCGACAGGTCGCGGGCCTTCGTGTTGTCGGGCTGCACGTCGAGCACCTTGTTGGCGTAGTACTCGGCCTGCTCGAACTGGTTGCGGTAGAAGGCCTCGATGCCGGCGCCCAGCCACTGCTCGAGGCGCTGCTGCTCCTGGACCAGGCGCTGCTCCTCGTTCTGCGCCATCTGCACCAGGGCGTCGGTGGTGGCCATCTCGAGCTCGGCGCGCTTGGCCGCGTCCTTGCCGGCACGCGCGTCACGCAGGCCCGCCTCGGCGTCACCCTTCAGGTCCTTCCAGTCGATCTGGTAGGGCGAGGCGTTCATGATGAACAGCGCGTGCTCGAAGGCCTCGATGGCCTCGTCGAAGCGGCGGGCCTGCAGCTGCATGCGGGCCAGGTTCACGTGCTTGCTGGCGTTGGCGCGCTGCTCCTCGATGCGCACCTGCAGGAGGTTGCGGCCCTCCTCCAGCTGGCCCTCGCTGATCGCGCTGCGGCGGCCCAGGTAGGCCTGCACGTCACGCAGCTCGCTGCGCACCTCGCGGTTGGCCGGATCGAGGTCCAGCGCCTCCTGCAGCACCTTCTCCGCGGCCTCGTACTGCACGCTGCGGATGTGGGCGCGCGCAGCCTCGAGCTTCTGGCGCACGACGAAGCGCAGCTTGTCCTGCTCGAGCGCGGCGCGCAGGCGCGCCTCCTCCAGCAGCTGCTCGGCCGTGGGCTCGGCCGCCGGGGCCGGCGCAGGCTCCGCGGGCGCGGCCGCCGGCTCCTCGGCGGGCGCGGCCACCGGCACCGGCGCGGGCACGCCCGTGGCGCCGCCCTCACCCAGCGCGTCGATCGTCACGCGGCCGCTGCGGCAGCCGCTGGCAACGAGGGAGAGCGCCGTGCACAGCGCGAGGATCATGCGGTTCGAGAGCATGCTGGCCTTCATGGACGGTCCTGCTCCAGGCTCGGGGAAACGAAGCGCGGGACGCGGTGAACCGCGCTCGGGACGCCCGGCCCTCCCGGCCAGGCGACCCTCCCGTGGGGAGAGAGAACACCCCGGGCGAGTCATGGCCGTGTCACGCCCCCGGGCAGATTCTGGCCGCCCTGCAGCAGGTCCCCGGGCCCCGGGCGGGCCGGGGGGCAGGCATGGCAGGGCCTAGCGGCAGGCCCGCTCCAGCAGCGGGGCCTGGCGGGGAGAGCGGCAGGCCTCTCGCGCCTGCTGGCAGGCTGCCTCGGCCTCCTGGGCCCGGCCCAGGTCGCGGCACAGCTGGGCCTCCAGCAGCCACAGCTGGCAGTCCGGCGTGACCTGCCCGCGGAAGGCCCGCAGGCGCTCCAGCATGGGAAGGGCCCTGCCGGGGGCGTTGACCCCGACCCACTGGACCAGCGTGAGGGCGTCACGCCGGCCCAGCTCGAAGGCGCGCCCGAAAGCCTGTTCGGCTCCTGTTCGCTCCTCGCTGGCCCGGGCTGCATCGCCCTGGGCCTGCGCGGTGCGCTCGGCCGCCCGGTGGCGCAGGCCGTCGAGGAAGTGCAGCTCGGGATTGGCGGTGTCGCCGGCCATCAGCGAGCCCAGCTCACGCTCGAGCTCGGCAAGCTGGCGGGGCGGCAGCCCGGCCTCCAGGCCGCCCAGCAGCACGGCCTTGAGCTGCTGCATGGCCGGCACCCGGCTGGCCATCCGGTAGGGATCGGGGAGGCGGCCGTTCTCGGCATCGCCCAGGAAGGGGGCCACACGCCCCGCACCGCCGTAGGGCGTGGCCGCGCCGGGCCCGCCGAGCCGGTCGGCGCGCTCGCCGGCCCGGTAGCGCGCCAGCGCCTCGCCCAGCGCACCCGTGCTGGCAGGGCCGGCATCGAGTCGAGCCTGCGCCTCGCCGGGCCGCACGGGCGCCAGCCAGTGGACGCGACTGCCGCCCGCATCCACCAGCGTCCCGCGCTCATCCTGCGCGCAGAGCAGTTGCGCCCAGCCGTGCAGGTGATGGGCGTAGAGCGACTCGGCGACCCGCACCCGCTCGCGCGGCTGGGGGCCGGCCAGCAGGTCGTGGCCGTCGAAGGGGCCCTCGGCGGCCGGGAAGGGCACGCCGGCCAGCGCCGCCAGCGTGGGCGCCACGTCCACCAGCGACACGGGATCCTCGCGCCACGCCGGTGCGAGGCCGGGCGCCAGCAGCGTGAAGGGCACGCGCAGCACGTGATCGGCCAGCAGGTAGCCGTGCGTGCGCTCGCCCAGGTCGCCAAGCATCTCGCCATGGTCGCTGGTGAACAGGACGCACAGGCCGTCGTCGCGCCCCAGGGCCGCCAGCCCGTCCAGCAGCGCGCCCACGGCCGCATCGGCGGCTGCCACATCGTCGGCGTAGCGCACGTAGGGCGCGTGGGGCTCGAAGAGGTGGACCCACACGAAGGCGGGCTGGCCTGCAGCCAGCCCGTGCAGCCAGGCCAGCGCGGCCTCGCAGGTGCGCGGCCCGGCCCGTTCCGGGACCGTGCCCGCCCCCGGCGTGCCCAGGTCGCCTCCGTCGTCGTAGCGGTCGAAGCCTTGGTCGAGCCCGTAGGATGCTGCCAGGGGCTGGGCGCTCACGAAGGCGCCGGTGGCCCAGCCCGCGCTGCGCAGTCGCTCGGGCAGCAAGGCAAAGCCGCGGGCGTCGGCGGGCGGCAGGCGGTCGTAGGAGTTGAGGCGTACCCCGGTGACCGCAGGCGGGCGGCCGCTGAGCATGCTGGCATGGGCCGGCAGGGTGAGCGGCACCGGGCTGCGCGCGTCGACGAATCGCACGCTGGCCAGCGACAAGGCATCCAGCCGTGGCGTCACGGTGCGACCGGCACGGCCCGGCACCAGGGCGGCCACGTGGTCCTGGCGCAGGGTATCCACCGTGAGCAACACCAACGTGCGTGGGCGGGAGGATCCCGCGTGCCTGGCGTGACGCGCCAGCACGGCCGCGACACCCGCCAGGGCGGCCAGCAGGACCACGACGAGGGCGCGACGCGTCATGCGAGCGGCAGCCTACGCCCGGGGATGCTGCGCGACGCTTGCCCTGGCCAGGGCAGCCGGGGCGTGCCGTGCCGGGCTGGCCACACGCGCACGCACGACCGACGCACGCCGTGCCCGCGCCCGCAGCGGCGGCGCAGGCCGGCGCGCGACTACCTCAGGTCCCAGCCGCCGCCTTCCTTCGTGAGCAGCGGCGGGGGAGCGCCCTCGAAGTTCACGGCGCTGATGCCGGCCGCCACGAAGGCGTCCAGCACGCGCATCACGTCGCCGTGGGGCACGAGCTGGCCCGTGGGGGGCGGCGTCTTGATCTCGCCCTTCACCTCGGGGTTGTTCTGCTGGTGGGACCAGGCGGCCTTGATGGCGTCCGTCACCTGCGCGAAGAGCTTGTCCTCGGCCACGCGGCGAGCCTCTTCCTCGTCACCCGTCAGCGGCCAGGGCCCGCGCGGCAGGTCCACCGTGGTGGTCTCGCCCACGCGCACGCGCGTGAAGTGCTGCGTCTTGTCCTTCTCGGTGTCCTTGCGGAACAGCTTGACAGAGATGTCCTGGATGGGCGTGAGCACCGCCGGGGAGCTCGCCGGGCCACGGTCCTTGGGCAGCTGCGACTCGAAGCGGCTCGACGCGGACGGGAACTTCAGGGTCAGCATGAAGAACACGATCAACTGGAAGCAGACGTCGATCATCGGCGTCATGTTCAGCTGGGTTTCCTCGCCCTGCTCGATGTTGCGTGCCATGGTTGGGTGCTCCTCGCGGTGCTCGGGCGGCGGGCTACGAGCCCGGGGCGTCTTCCACGATGGGCTTCTTCACGCTGAAGAAGACCTTGTACATCGCGATCTTGGGGTGCGAGGCGGTAGCGATGATCCACTGCACGTAGCGCCAGTTGGCCGCGCGGTCACCGTGGATCTGCATCGGGATCTTGCTGGCCATGTCCGGCTCGCGCAGCTTCACGCCGGCGAGGCCGTCGTCGGCGGTCACGAGCGCCATCTCGGACTGCAGGGCCTTGAGGGCCGCGTACTGCTCCTTGGGGTCCTGGCTCGAGAGGTTCCACTTGTTGCCCTTGAGCACGATGTTGCCGTCGGGCAGCACGTTCACGATCAGCTTGCGGCTGGCAATGGGGTCCGCAGGGTCATCCTTGTCTTCCACCGCATGGTCCGCGAAGGCCAGCGTCAGCTGCTCGTACTCCTTGGACGACAGGTCCAGGGTGAGCATGAAGAAGATCACCAGGTTGAAGCAGATGTCGATCATCGGCGTCATGTTGAGGATCGTGTCCTCGCCAGTCGCAACCTTGACGGCCATGGGGGTTCCTTGCCAGGAGGGGACGCGTGGGGGTTCGCGCGGGTTCGGGGGCTTGCAGGCGGGTGGGGTCGTGCGCGGGGCCAGCCAGGCCCTGGCCGGAGTCTAGCCCCAGCGCAGGGTCCGGGGTGCCCCGGCTAGCCCGCCGCCTTGCGGAACTTCTCGGTCAGGGTCTCGAGCACCGAGCCGAAGTCCACGCCGATGCGCGCGGCCTTGTTGCGGAAGTACTGGTAGGCGAACAGCGCCGGGATGCCGGCGATCAGGCCGTCGAAGGTGGTGATGAGCGCGGCCGAGATGCCGGCGGCCAGGTCGGTGGGCGTCACCTTGGCACCGAGGCGCACGATCTCCTTGAAGGCCTCGATCATGCCCGTCACCGTGCCGAACAGGCCCAGCAGGGGGGCGAGGTTCGAGATGAAGAGCAGCCAGCCCACCTTCTGCTGCAGCTTGAGGGCCTCGTAGTTGGCCGCGTTCTCCATCGCCGACTTCATCTCGCCCCAGCCCTCGCTCAGGCGCGGCAGGGCCGCACCGAGGCTGTTCGTCACGAAGTTGGGCTGCGCCTCGCACAGCTCGAGCGCCTCCTGGTACTCGTCCTCCTGCATCAGGGCGTTGATCTCGTCGATCAGCTCCGGCGCGCAGATCTTGTCGCGGCGCATGCTCACCGACATCTCGATGATCATGGCCACGGTCCACACGGACAGGGCGATGATGAGCCAGCCGACCCAGCCACCCCAGTTGATGACCGACTCGAAGAAGGTCTCGTTGCCGATGTTCTTCACGTCGGCTGCCCAGGCTGCATCGGGCAGGACCACGAGGAGGGCAGCGGCCAGCACGGCGCCGACGAGGATCTTGGACTTCATGACGGGACGGGGCTCCAGGGGGGGCCTTGCCGTGGCTCCGGCAGGCCGGACAAGGGGGGGAATCTACCGAAGGGGGGGATGCATGCCAACAGGCTTCCGGCGCTGGCCGACGGACGGCTCGCCCGGCGCGGCCCGGGTGGCTGGCGCGAGGACCTGCACGCGGACCCCGGCGCCCTGCCCGGCCCCGGCATGCGGGGTCCCCGCGCCCCGCCAGGGCGCGGGCGTAAGTCCCTGCATGGCCGCGGGCGCCGTCCACGGCACGCCGCCCAAGGCCCTGGGAAGGGCTACTTGGTGGCGTAGAGGCTGTCGGCGAAGTCGGTCTTCAGCCGCTTGAGAGCGCCCGAGCGCATGGCCTCGTAGGTGGCCTTGGCCTCCCCCGAGGCTCCTTGGATCGCACCCTCGCAGGCCTTGGCCAGGTAGTAGAGGGCACCCGCCACGAGGTCGCGGGCAGCGCCCGTGCTGCCTGCGCCCCCGCGCACCGTCAGTGCCGAGAGCGACAGGATGGCGTCGTCGAACCGCTTGTCGGCCAGGTAGGCCTGGCCCAGGCCGCTGGCCAGCACGGCGCGCACCTCCGGGGCCCGCGAGCCTGCGAGCAAGGCCTCGGCTTGCTCCGGCGGCTTGCCCGACACCTTGCGCTGGAGCGCCTCGGGCGTGCTGCCCTCCAGGTAGTTGCGCACAGGCATGAAGTCAGCGGGCTTGCCGCTGGCCTCCGCCTTGCGCAGCAGCACCTTGGCGGCTTCCATGCGCAGCACGCTGTACCAGCGGCCCGCCTCCAGCCGCAGGCAGCGGCTGGGCAGGTCCTTGAGCAACGAGTCCAGGGCCTGCGGCGCGCCCTCGTAGGCGCGGATGGCCGTGTCGGTGTCGCCCTGCGCCTCGGCAATGCGGCCCGGGCCGCGCTTGCCCTCGAACACCCAGCGCGGCGAGTAGCCGGCGCTCATGCCGAGGTTGGACAGCTCGTTGAAGGCGGCCGCGGCCTCGTCCCAGCGCTTGAGCCCCAGGAGGGCCTCCGCCTTGAGCAGCGTGGCGTCCGCGATCCAGCGGCTGTTGCCACCCTTGAAGCGGCCGAGGAAGCCGCCCGTGGTCTCCTTGCCGTCGCCGGGCGCCGGCACGTCATCCAGCACCAGCAGGGCTTCCTCGAGCAGCTTGCCGTTGCCCGACTTCTCGCCCTCGCGCACCAGCGCCACGGCGTACCAGTAGTGCGCGTACTCCTGCGTCCACGCCACGCGCTTGCCCTTGGCGCCGCTGCCGCCCTTGGGGAAGGGCGTGAACTTCTGCACGCCGTCCTCCATCTTGAAGCCGCCCGCGGCCAGGTCGCGCAACGAGGTGCGGGCCTCGGTGAAGTTGCCGCGCCGCAGCTCCAGCAGGGCCGCCTCGAGGATGGCTCGCTCCTTGCCGCCGGTGCTGCGTTCGATCTCGACCACCAGCGGCAGGGGCACGCTCTTCTCGGCCTTGCCCAGCTTGTAGCGCACCTCGGTGGCCGTCTCCGGCAGCACCTCCGTGCACTTGATCGTGTAGCGCTCGCAGGTGTCCGGGTTGAGCGCCGTGATCGTGTCGTCGGCGTGCGCCGGCAGGGCCGCCAGCAGCACGGCCCCGAGGGCCAGCGAGCACAGCGTGCCACGCAGCAGCGGGCGGGAATCGGGACGGTGCATGCTCAAGTCCTCCGTGCGGGCGATCGTGCTCACTTGCCAGTCCCTTCCTGCGTGCCGGCAGGTGCCGCCGGGGCCGGGGGGGCCATGCGCTCGAGGCTGACGCTGATCTCGGGCGCGCCCTCGGCTCGCAGGCCGCGGTTGAAGCGCTCGACCAGGCGCTGCCACTCCTCGCGCACGCCGTTGGCCAGCGGCACGCTGGCCACCGAGGTGCGGCCCGTGATGAACTGCCTCGCGCGCTTGCGCAGCTCGCTGGCCTTGGCGGCCACCCCACCGGCGGCCGAGAGGCGCTCGCTGTGGTTGGCCCAGTGGCGCAGCACGAGGGTCGAGACATCCCAGTACTCGTCGCTGAAGTCCTCGACGGACAGCGGGCCCTGCAGCAGCGTGGCCAGCACCACGTCCCCCTTGCCGAGGTCGGCGTCCTCGCCGCTCTCGGAGTAGGCCGAGGCCAGCGAGGTGCGGTACTCGCGGTCCGTGTTGCCCAGCTCGCGCCACGTGGCGGCATCCAGGCCCGAGCCGCGCAAGTCCTTGAGCAGCAGCTCCTGCATGGCACTCTCCATCGTGGGCACGCTGTCCTTCCACGTGGCCAGGGCCCGTCGATAGGCCACCATGCGGGCCTCGTCGCCCACGCGCGGCAGCGGAACCGGGCTCTCCGGCGTGCCGAGGCGGGCCACGGCTGCCTTGAAGGCCGCCAGGTCCGCCGCCTTGGGCACGATGAAGCGGTAGACCGGGCCCCGTTCGACCGGGTTCTCCCACACCACCACGCCGTAGCGCCCGCCCAGCAAGCCCAGCAGGATCTCGTTGTTCTCCGGCCGGGCTGCCAGCGTCTGCTCCAGCAGCAGGATGGCCTTGCGCACGGTCTCGGCGCGGCGGCCGGCATCCTTCTCCACCTCGGAGAAGTGCGAGTAGATGCGCCCCAGCTTGGCCTGCGCGCCCCGCTTGCTCGCGTCGGTGTCAGGCAGCGCCTTCACCTCGGCCAGGTCCATGAACTGCTCGTAGCGCAGGCGGGCCTTCTGCCAGTCTCCCTCCTCGCCCTTGGCGTTGCGGGCCGCGGCGTACCAGCGGGCGGCGATGTTGCCCAGCTCGGCGGCCTTGGGCGTCACGCCGGCGTCCAGCGCGCTCTGCAGGCCCAGGTCGAAGCGCTTGACCGCCTCCTTGAGCGGCGCGTACTGCGCGAGGGTGATGTCGCGGATCTCGCCCTGCAGGGCTTCCGAACGCGTGCGCAGGGCCTGCATCTGCGTGTCCAGCGAGCCGATCTCGCTCGTCAGGCTCGCGACCAGGGCGTCGAGCTCGGGGATGGTCTTCTCCTCGAGCTCCTTCACCGTCTTCTCGGTCAGGCCCTTGCGGGTCTCGGGGTCCTTGCGCCACGCCTCGATGTCGCGGCGGTGCACGTCCACCACCTGCTGGCGGCTCACCTTCTGCGCCAGCAGGTCGTTGTAGCGGGCCTCGGTCGTGCGCATGCGCGCGTTGATGCCCGTGCTGCGGTCCTCGCGGGTGCCGTTGAGCTCCTCGTTCTTCGTGTTGAACTGCTTGGTCAGCTCGCGGAACTGGGCGTCGAAGGTGCCAGCCACCTTGCCCACCAGCGCCGGGATGGCCGGGTGCTTGCCGCGCTTGAGCAGCACCTTGAGCGCCTCGTCGGCGGCAGCCGTGCTGCCCTTCTCGACGTGGGCCTCCACCACGAGGGCCTGCGCGTCGTCCCCCTCCTCGCCGTCGCCCACCTCGGAGCGCATCGCGGTCATCTCGGAGATCACCTCGTCCCAGCGGTCCAGCGCCTTGAGCAGGTCACCACGGCGCAGGCGCACGTCCTTCACGGCCGAGGTGCGCTTGCCGGCCAGCGTGGGGAAGTCCTTGATCTTCTGCTGGCCGGCCTCCGAGGCCCAGAAGGCAAGCATCTCGCTGGAGAAGGCCAGCCCGCGCTCGGCCGCCTTGCGGCCCTCGGCCGGGGGCGCCACCGTGCCGGGGTCGTAGACCATCTGGTAGTCGATCTGGATCACGTAGGAGGCCGCCGCGTCCTGGTTCTGGCTCTTGGCGTTGCGGGCCTCGGCCTCGAACAGCTTGCGCGCCTCCTCGAACTGTGCGCGCCAGCCGGCCGCCTTCGCCCGCTTGGCGTCGCGCGCCGCCTTGTACTTGTCCAGCGCCACGCGCAGCACGCTGTCCTTGCTGTCCGGGTGGTCGGGGAAGTCCGTGGCAAAGCCTGCGTCGGCGCGCTTCATGGCCTCGCGGAACACCTTGGATCCGGTCTTCGTGGCCAGCTCGTCCAGCAGGCGGATGCCCGCCTTGCGATTGCCGCCGGCGCGGCGCATGTTGTTGTCGTTCTCGTCACCCTTCTTGTGCGAGATGAGGCCGGCCAGCCATGCCTCGTGGATGGCCTCGTAGGCCATCGCGGCCGACAGCGGATCGCCCAGCTCGCGGTAGGCCGTGGCAATCTTCTCCCACGACGGCCACACCATCTCGACGAAGGCCTGCGGCGTGCTGGGCGCCAGCGCGATCACGTCCTGGAAGCCCGAGATCGCCTCTTCCCAGCGCTTCTCGTCGAGGTTGCTCTGCGCCACCTTGCGCGCGATGTTGATGTCGGTGATCTGCACGGCGCCGCCGCGCGTGGCCTCGCGCACGCGCTTGTCGGCCTCTGCTGCCAGGCCGCGCTGGTCGATCTGGCTGGCCCGGTCCGATGCGTCCTTGTACGTGTTCAGCGCGGCCGAGGAGTCGCCCAGCGCCTTCTGCAGGTCGCCCAGCACCAGCATGGCGCGGATGCCGTTGCCGGTCTTGCCCGAGGTCGGCACCTTGGCCAGCATCTCGCCCAGCACGTTGACGCCCTCGCGCCAGAAGTTGCGCGTGCCGATGCGGCCCGCCTCGAGGCAGGCCTTGCCGTAGTGCTGGTAGCCATTGGTGATGACCGTGAGCGTGTCCGCGTCCATGTACTCCTGGTCGATGCAGGTCTGGAACCAGGTCAGCGCCTTGCTGTAGAGCTGCGCGCGCTCCTCGTCGCCGGGCGTGTGCTTCGCGCGCTCGGCCAGCGTCAGGCCCAGCATGTCCTGCGCGAACACGGCCAGCAGCTTGCCGTCGTTCTCGCTGATGTAGTCGTCCAGCTTGGTCTCGGCGTCGCGCAAGGCGGCCATCTGGGCTGCGCTGCCGCCGTCCAGCGTCAGGGCCTTGTAGTACTGGGCCGTGGTCCAGTAGTACCCCGCCAGCTCGGCCAGGTCGCCGCCCGAGCCCTTGAGGGCCTCGAAGTGCGAGGTGGCGTCGTCGACGGCCTTGCGCGCGGCCGAGGCCACCTCGCCGGGCGAGGCCTTGCGCGACGCCAGCATCTCAGGCAGGTCCAGCAGGTCGCGGCACCAGTTGACGACGTCGAGGCGGATCTTGCCGCTCAGCAGCCGCGCGTCGCGTGCCTTGGGGTGGTTGGGGTTCTTCTGGGCGAAGGCGTCCACCTGCTCGGCGGCCGTGTTGTAGAGCGCGATCACCTCGGCGAAGGGCACCTCGCTGCGGGCGCCGGCGCTGAGCGCCTCCTGGTGGCCGAGCGTGGCGAGCCCGTAGCGCGCGAGGTCCTTCTGCGTGTCGCTGCTGCCCTGCGCCGTGAGCATGCCCTCGTAGACGCGGCGGGCCAGCTTGAAGAAGCGCGCCTGGGCCAGCTTCTGGCCGAACTCGAAGTCGTCCGCACCGGCCTCGGCGCGCGGTGCGCCCGCCAGCAGCAGGGCGGGCAGCAGCAGGACGCCGGAGAGGCGCAGGAAGCGGCGCGTGAACACCATGGATGGGCTCCAGGGGCAGGGGAGGGCGGTGCGGGCCCCGGGGGCTGCACCGTCCCGCGCTGGCTCGCGCGTGCGGGCCAAGGCGGGCGCATTCTACGGATGGGGGGAGCGGCGGGCAACGCGGCCCGCCCGTGCGACCTCGGCGCCAGCCCTCGGCCGCGCTGCGCACCATGCGAGCGGCCACCAACGAGACGAGCCCCGGGGGCGTGCCCCGGGGCTCGTGGGGTGGGCAGGCCCGCGCCGTGCGCGCGGGGTGCCGCGGCCTACTTGCAGGCCGGCGCAGGCGCCGCGACCGGCTCGGCCACCGGGCGCCACGTGAACGCCTCGGGCGGCAGGGGCTGCACGTCGAGCTCGCCCTTGGGCGCGTACTCCTCGAGCGGCACGATCTCGGCCGTGATGAGGATCAGCAGGTTGCGGCGGTTGACGTAGTGGCCCTTGCGCGAGAACAGCAGCGACAGGATCGGGATGTCGCCCAGGATGGGCGTCGTGCTGGTCATCGTCTCCTGCTCGTAGTACTTCAGGCCGCCCAGCAGCAGGGTGGCGCGGTCGGGCATCGTCACCGTCGTGCGCACGCGGCTCACGCGCAGCTCGGGCAGCTGGATCGTGATGGGGGCGTTGGCCGTCACCGGGCCCGAGGCCAGCGACGTGGTGAACGTCGCGATCGGGCGGGTGAGCACGGCCACCGTGGGACGCAGCTCGAGCGTCACGAACTTCAGGTTCTGCGAGACCGTGGGGCGCACGTCCAGCACGATGCCGTCGAGGATGGTCTGGATCACGGGGTTGGCGATGTTCGACGCCTGCGCGATCTCGACCTCGTAGTCCTGCACGTACGAGACCTGGTTGAGCACCTGCACGTTGGCGCGCTGGGTGTTGTAGACCGTGATGCGCGGGCTGGTGATGTTCTGGATGCGCTCGCTCTTCTGGACGGCGCGCAGGATCACCTCCATCTCGGTGTCGTCGAGGAAGGTGTGCTGGAACGAGAGGCCGCCCGAGCCCGTGAGGACCTCCGGGTTGCCCAGCAGCACGTCGAAGAGGTTCTCCATGCGTGCCGAGTACTGGCCGTCCGCACCGTCGTTGTAGAAGAGGCCCGCGTCCGCTGCCGTGCCCACCGAGGAGGGCTCGGGCTGCAGGCCCAGCGCGCTGCTGAAGCCCGTGGGGGCGGAGGGGTTGCCGAAGAACACGTCGTTCTGGGTCACCGAGGTGCCCAGCCCGGGCACGCCGGCCGTCGTGTTGGTCAGGCCCAGGCCGCGCACGTCGATGCCGACGTCGCGCAGGAAGTTGTCCTCGGCCGTCAGGAAGCGCACCTCGAGGTTCACGAGCAAGCCCGTGTTGGCGCGCAGCTCGTTGAGCAGCTTCTCGACGTCCGCCAGCACCTCGGGGGTGTTCACGGCGATCAGCAGGCCCTTGCGGGCCTCGAGGATGGCGGGGTCCTCCCACGCGCCAGGCCCGCCGATCGTCTCCTTGATCAGCTCCTGCAGCTGCTCGGGGGCGATCATCTCCACGGGCTCGGCCAGCTCGGGCGGCTCGGGCGGCGTGAAGTTGCTGGGGAACAGGTTGATCTCCTGGCCCAGGTGCGACTGGATCTTGACCTGCAGGTCGTTGATGTCGAAGAAGCGGCGGATGTACGAGCCGGTGATCTCCTCGGCGGTGGTGATGCGCACCAGGCCGTCACGCACCTCCCACTTGAGGCCGTTCTGCTCGGTCATGATGTCGAGGATGTCGCTCACGGCGTAGTCGTCGATCGTGAGGGGCACGCGGGCCTCCTCCTTCTCGGTCTGCGCCTTGGGCGTGATGTAGAAGTTCAGGCCGGTCATCGTGCGCAGGTAGCTCACGGCCATGGGCAGCGTGGTGTCGTCACCCCACTGCAGGTTCGTCACGCGCTTGCTCTTCAGCGCGGCGTAGATGGCGCCGTTGGTGCCCAGCTCGTCGGTGGGCACCGCGTCGCCCACCACGCGGGGCTTGCGCTGGGCGATGCCGTCCAGCCAGTCCTCGGACCACTCCACGACCTTGGTCTGCGGCAGCATGTCGAACTCGAGCTGCTGCATGACGCGCTTCCACTGGTCGTCGAAGTTGCGCTTGTGCGTGTCGAGCGCGGCCATGTGCTTGGCGTCGTGCGCGACGTTGATCATGCCCGTGGCGCTGCGGTTGGTGGGGTCGATGCGCAGCACCTGGCGCGCGTAGTCGATGGCTGCCTCGTAGCGGCCCTCGCGGAAGGCCACGTTGGCCTGCTCGAAGTAGGCCTGGATCTTGCCCAGCGCCTGCTCGCGGGTGCGCATCAGGTCGCGCTCGCGCTCGACCTGGGCGGCACGCAGGGCCTCCTCGCGACGGGTGCGCTCGGCCAGGGCCGACTTGTGCTGGGCGTTGTCGATCAGGTCACGCAGCGCGGCGGCGGAGGTGCCGAAGTCGCTGGTGTCGTCGTACCAGCTCACGATCGCCAGCGCGCGGTTGTACTCCTGCACCGCGCCGGCAAACTCCTCGCGCGACTCGAGCGAGCGGCCCAGCTCGAGGTGGTTGCGCACGCGCGCCACGGCCTCCTGGCGGCGCACCTGCTGGAGCGCACGCTGCTCCTTGAGGTAGCCCTCCACGGAGCTGGGGCGGTTCGAGGTCAGGTTGGTCCAGCCCTCGAGGGCCTCGCTGTTGCCCGGATCCAGCTCCAGCGCCTTGCCGTAGGCCTCGCGGGCGGCCTCGATGTTGCCGGCGCTCATCGCCTCGCGGGCCTTGGCCAGCTGCTGGCCGACCAGGAACTTGGTCTGCTCGCTGGCGATCTGCGCGGCGCGACGCGCCTCCTCCAGCTGCTGCTCGGGCGTCTTCTCGGGCGCCGGGGCGGGCGCAGGCTCAGCCGGCGGCTCGGCCGCAGGAGCCGCGGGCTGCTCCTCGGGCTGAGCGCTGGCCACCACGGTGTCGGGGCCCGGCTGCGCGGGCGCGACCGGCGCGTCACCGGCCTCGCCGGCGGGGCCGTAGGGCTCCACGCCGAGGCGGTGGGTCCGGCACGCGGCCAGCGGCGTGGCCAGCAGCACGCAGAGCGCGATGCCAAGGACACGGCGCGACGCAGGGAGGTTCGTGAACGAGGTGATGCTCGACATCCGCGGTGTGCTCCATGCGGGAACACGAGCACGCCTGCATGCCCCCGACGAACCCTCGTGCGTCGGGACGGCGCGCGCGCGCCGCGATGCAGGCCTGCCCATGGACCCTGGACGAGGGAAGAGTCCGGCCTGCGTGTCACGCTCGCGTCACCCGATCCCGGCTTTTTGCTGCTGGCCCGCAGCCATTTGTTCGCATCTTGTTCGCATGCGAGGCGGCGGCCCGCCCTGTCCAGGGTCCGTCGGTTGCCCGGGCTAGCCTGCCACCGTGATGCCGGGCGCACCTGATCCGCTGCTCGACGAGGCCCTCTTCTACGTCGAGTGGGTACGGGGCGCCGGAGCCCGCTACTTGCCGGCCGAGGAGCCGCAGCCGACGGTGGCCGTGCCGCCGGGGGCCCACGGCGCCATGGGACAGGGCCGTGCCACGCAGCAGGCCCGTGGGCCGGGGCAAGGGGGCGGCAGCGGCCCGCGAACGGGCCCGCGTGGCTTAGGGCCCGCGCTGCCTGCCACGGGGCGGCGTCCGGAGAGCGGCCTCCCCGGGCCCGTCGTCGTGTCGCCCGGGGCCGTCCCCGCCGGTCCGCCGGACCCTGCCCGTTGGGGTCCGCTGGAGGCCGAGGTGGCCGGGTGCCAGCGCTGCGGCCTGTGCGCCTCGCGGACCCAGGCCGTGTTCGGGGCGGGCAGCCGCACCCCCCGCCTGGTGGTCGTGGGCGAGGCGCCGGGGGAGGAAGAGGACGCACAGGGGGTGCCTTTCGTGGGGCCGGCCGGCCAGCTGCTCACGCGCATGCTGTCCGCCATCGGGCTCTCGCGCGACCACGACGTGTTCATCCTCAACGTCCTCAAGTGCCGCCCGCCAGCCAACCGTCCGCCCATGCCCCAGGAGGTGGCAGCCTGCACGCCCTGGATGAAGGAGCAGCTGGCCTTGCTGGGGCCGCCGCCCATCCTCGCGCTGGGCAATCACGCCACGCGCGCCTTGCTGGGCACGGAGCGGGGCATCACCAGCCTGCGGGGCAGCTGGATGCGCACGCCGGAGGGCTGGCGCGTGATGCCGACCTTCCACCCGGCCTACCTGCTGCGCAATCCCGAGGCCAAGCGCCCCGTGTGGGACGACCTGCAGGCCGTGCAGGTGGCGCTGGGCATGCGCTAGCACGCGCAGGCTGCCGCGGAGGCGGCCGCGCCCGGTGTAGGGTGCGCGGGTGGCCGCGCACGACTACACGCTGGTGGTGCCCTGCTACCAGGAGGAAGAGGCGCTCCCGGGCCTGCAGCCGGTGCTGGCCGCGTTGCCGGC
Source organism: Planctomycetota bacterium (assembly GCA_964228555.1). Lineage (GTDB taxonomy): Bacteria > Planctomycetota > PLA2 > PLA2 > JAEUHO01 > CAXQZU01. The sequence continues at coordinate 69,352 of CAXQZU010000022.1, read as the reverse complement.
ACGCGAGATCGTGGGCGTGGACGACGGTTCCACCGACGGCACGGCGCGCCTGCTGGACGCGCTGGCACGGGCGGATGCGCGCGTGCGCATCGTCACCCACCCACGCAACCGGGGCGTGGGGGCCGCGATGCGCTCTGGCCTGCAGGCCGCACGCTGCGAGGTGGTCGTCGTCTATGACGCCGACCGCGGCTACGCGCCCGAGCACGTCCAGCGGCTGGTGGAGGCCGTGTGCGCCGGCGCGGACGTGGCCACGGCCTCGCCGCTGGCCGCCGCAGGGAGCATGGAGGGCGTGCCGGCCTGGCGCCGGGCACTGACGCGCGCGGCGGCTGCCTGCTACCGCACCGTGCTGGGTCGCCGCGCCCGCGGGGTGCGCACCTTCACCTGCGCCTTCCGGGCCTACGGGCCGCGGGCGCGGTCCTGCTGCCTGCCTGCTGCGCGCGGCTTCCCGGCTGCCGCCGAGATGCTGGGGCGTGCCCTGCTGGCCGGCCTGCGCGTGGAAGAAGTGCCCGCCGCGCTGCGGCCGCGCACCGAGGGCCGCAGCAAGATGCGCGTGGGCCGAGCCCTGCTGGGGCACGCCGCCGCGCTGGGCCGGCTCCTGGTGCTGCGCCTGCGACCACCCCGGCAGGGCCTCGCCGAGGGGGGTGCAAGGCCCTCCCCGCGCGGGTGACGGCGCCGTGAACGGGGGGCGCGAGGCTGGGGGCACGATGCCCCTGCCTGCCCCGTCCCTGCCGTTGCCGGCCGAGCGCGTCGCGCGCAACCAGGCCCTCAACCAGACGCACTCGATGGCCGAGATGCGGGCGCGCGGGGGGTGGATCGTGCGTGCCATCGAGCGGCGGCGGCGTGAGCTGGTCGCCCGGCAGGTGCGCGCGCGCCGGCCGCGCACCGTGCTGGACCTCGGCTGCGAGGATGGCTGGATCGCCGAGGCCTACGCGGAGGGCGTCGAGCGGCTGGTGCTCTCGGACCTCGATCCCGCGATGCTCGCGCAGAGCCCCCTCGTGGGTCGACCCGGCGTGGTCCTCGCGCCGGGCGACGCGCTGGCGCCGCAGGGCCTGCGTGCGCACCTGGGCCCCGAGGGCGCCGACGTGATCGTGCTCAGCGCGCTGCTGGAGCACCTGGAGGATCCGGGCGCGGCCCTGGCCGGGCTGCTGCCCCTGCTGGCCCCGGGCGGCTGTGTCGTGGTGTACGTGCCCGCCGACGGGCCCATACTGCGTGCCAAGAAGCTGTTGCGCCTGACCGGGCTGGGCCGGCTGGTGCGGGGACTCTCGCTGGAGCCGGCGCCGGGCCACGTGCAGCGCTTCGACGCGGCACGCTTGCGGGCCGTGCTGGCAGCGCACGGGGTGGTGCGCTCGCTCGCCTTCGATCCGGTGGCGCTGGGCTACACCGCGGTGCTCGAGCCTGCGGTCGCGGCGAGGGCCTAGCCGTGTGCGGCTTCGTCGGGTTTGTCGCCCGCGCGGGCGGGCCGCCGGCTGGCAGCGCGCGCATCGCCGACCTGCTTGCCCGGCTGGCGCACCGCGGCCCGGACGGCAGCGGCGTGGTGCAGGGGCCGCGTGTCGTGCTCGCGGCCGTGCGCCTTGCCATCCAGGGCCCTCTGGAGGCCCAGCAGCCGCGGGTGTCCCCCTCGGGCCGGCTGGCGCTGGCCTGGAATGGCGAGGTGCTGGCCTCGGCGCGGCGGGCCCTGCGAGACGCCCTGTCCGGGCGCGGCGTCGAGCCGCCCCCGTCCGCGGAAGGCGACACGGCGTTGCTGCTGTGCGCGGCCTCGGCCGCGCTGGAGGGGGGCGAGGGCTGGGAGGGCCCCTGCGGCCGTGCGCTCTGCGAGGCCGTCCTGGGCGGCATGGGGGCGCTGTGCGTGGCCGACCTCGCGGCGGGCAAGGCGTGGCTGCTGCGCGATCGCTTCGGCATCAAGCCGCTCTACACGCGCGAGGACCCCGAGGGCCTGGGCACGTGGTGGGCCTCCGAGCTGGAGCCCCTGTTGCGCGTGGCGCCCGCCCGCCTCGACCTGCGCGGCCTCGCCTCGCTCGTGCACCTGCACCGGCCCGGCCCTCGCCTGCCCTGGCAAGGCGTGCGCAGCGTGCCCGCGCGCCACCTCCAGGAACTGGGCCCGCTGGGCCCGCAGGCGCCCGTGCCGGCTGGGCCCGACCCGCTGCTCGTGGTGCGCCTGCCGGGCCACGAGGCTGCGCGCGCGAGGCGCGAGCTGGCTGCGGCGCTGGCCTCCACTGCGCGCGAGGCCGTGCAGGCCCCGGGGCGCGTCACGCTGCTGCTCTCGGGCGGCCTGGACAGCGCGGCCGTGGCGGCTGCCGCGGGCCGCAGCGACCTGCACGCCCTCACGGGCCGTTTCGCACCGTGGGGCGGCGCGCTGGATGAGTCGCGCGAGGCCGCGGAGGTGGCGGCGCAGGCGGGCGTGCGCCACGAGGTGGCGGACCTCGACGACGCAGGCCTGCTGGAGGACCTCCCGGCCGTGGTGCGCGCGCTGGAGCTGCCGCTGGGCGGTCCCGGCTCGCTCGCGCTGTGGCGCTTGATGGCGCGCGTGCGCGGGCGTGGACGCGTGCTGCTCACCGGCACGGGCGGGGACGAGTTCCTGGGGGGCTACGCACGCGTGGCGCTGGCCCTGGGCCGTGCGGGGCCTTGGACCGCGGGCTACGAGGCCCTCGGGGCACGCGTTGCGGGCCTGCCCACCGTCGCGGCGCGCGTGCAGGCCCTGCACGACCGGAGCGGCGACGTGGCACCCCTGCTTGCGCCGGCCTTCCGCGCAGCGCTGGGTGAGCCCGAGCTGGCTTGCGCGGGCCCTGCCGGCGAGCAGGGCCTGGCGCTGGCCCTGCGCGCGGAGGTGGAGGGCACGCTCGCGGCCCTGCTGCAGGTGGAGGACCGCCTGGCCGGAGCCCACGGGCTGGAGGCGAGGCCCGTCTTCTGCCTCGGCCGCCTGCCCGGCGCTGCGCTGGCGCTGCCGGAGGAGGAGGTGGTGGGCCCCGATGGCGAGGGCAAGCGCGCCTTGCGCACCCTCCTGCGCGGCCGCATCCCGGAAGGCGTGCGCACGGCCCGCGCCAAGCGAGGCTTCCCGACGCCCTTCGAGCGGGCTGCGCGCGGCGTGGGGCGTGAACGGCTGGAGCAGCTGTTCGGCGACGAGCGCTTCGCCGCGCGCGGCTGGTGGGACGTGGCGGCCTGCCGGGCACGGCTGGACGAGCAGCGCCCGGTCCATGATCGTGGGCTGTTCGCGTGCGTCGTGCTCGAGACGTGGGCCCGGCTCTACCTCGATGGCGACGCGCACGCGCTGCCCCCGAGGGGCGCGGCCCTGCCCCGGAGCGACGCATGAGCACGCCTGGTCCCGCCGCCGAGCAACGCCCTGCGCCGCCCGCCCCCGGGCTTGCGGGCGGCTGGGTGGAGTCGCTGGGCGCGCTGCGTGGTTGCGTGGCCGTGGCGTTGGTCGCGCTGGTGGTGCACCTGGGCTACGTGCCTGGCCTGCAGCCTTCGGTGGCCTCGCATGCGCTGCTCAACTACGACGACCCGCAGGTCGTGTCGCTGGCGCGTGAGCGCAGCGTGGCGCAGATCCTGTCGTCGACCACCTACTACGCCTACAAGCCCGTCTACTTCCTGAGCCTCAAGCTGGACCTGCTGCTGGACGAGGACGGGGCCGGCCTCGGGCACGTGGTCAACGTGCTGCTGTTCGCGGCGGCCTGCGGGCTGCTGGCGTGGCTGCTGCTGGCGCTCACGCGCTCGGCGTGGCTCGCGCTGGGCGCAGGCCTGCTGCTGGCCGTGCATCCCGTCCATGTCGAGAGCGTCGCGTGGCTCAGCGGACGCAAGGATGTCCTCTCGTTGCTGCTGGCCGTGCTGGCGCACCTTGCCTACCGGCGCGCGCGCTCGCGCGATGCCGTGCCGTTGCTGGCGCCCCTGCTGCTGGCGCTGGCGGGCCTGTGCAAGGGCACCACCTGGACCTGGGCGGGGCTGCTCGTGCTCGACGAGTGGGTGGAGCGCCGCCGTGGCGGGCCCCGGGGGGCGCTGGCGCGCCTGCTGCCCAGCCTGCTGGTGGCCTGCGGCGGCATCGCCATGGACGCCCTCATCGGAGCGCAGGCGGGTCCGGGGGCGGTGGACCACGGCGTGTCGTCCGCCTCGCTGGCTGCGGCGATGGCCGGCGTGCACGCCCGCTACGTGGCCACGTTGCTCGCGCCCGTGCACCTGGCGCTGGACCACGACATCGACCCCGCCGGCACCTGGCAGGCGGCCAGCGCGTGGCTGGGCGCGGGCCTCGCGGTGGTGCTGGCGGCCGCCTTCCTCGTGGCCCTCAGGCGTGGCTGGGCGCTGGCCGTGCTCGCGCTGGGCTTCTGGGGACTGGGGCTTGCGCCCGTCAACAACCTCTGGCCGCGCACGACCACGCTGATGGCGGAGCGCTACCTGCTGGTGGGCGCGGTGGGCGCCTACCTGGCGCTGGCGTGGCTGCTCGGCCGGCTGGGGCGTGCGCGGGGGCCGGCGCTGGCGGCCGTGGTGGGCGTGCTGGCCGTGGGCGGCCTGCTGCGTACCGGGGTGTTCGCCTCCTCGGAGGCCGTGTGGGCTGACACGCTCGAGAAGCAGCCGGGCAGTGCGCTGGCCTGGGTGCAGCGTGCGCAGGCCGCCGCGGAGCGCAAGGAGCAGGCCTTGGCGCTGGCCAGCGCCAGCGAGGCGCTGGCGTGGTCGCAGCGCCGCCCGCGGGTGTCCTCGGCGCGCGTACGGGTCCAGGCTCACCTGGTGGCCTGCGGCGCGCACCTCACGCAGGGCCGGCTCGACGACCTGCTGGAGGCCGCCGGTGCCGCAGGCAGTGCCGCGCGCGAGGCGGCGGGCAGCGGCCTCGCGCGCGACGACGCCCGGCGGCTGGAGTCGCAGGCCGAGGTGTTCCGCGGCCAGGCGCTGGAGGGCCGCGAGCAGCCGGCCGGTGCACTGGAGGCCTACCGTCGCGCGGCCAACCTCGACGCGCAGAACGCCTCCGCGCTCTACAACCTCGGGACGTTGCTGGCGCGCCAGGCGGCCCAGTCGGAGGGCAAGGGCGTGGAGGAGGCCCTGCAGTGCGTGCAGGGGGCGAGGCGCCTGCAGCCGGCGTGGCTGGATGCGGGGCTGCAGGAAGCCAAGCTGCTTGCCATGGCCGGCCGCACGCAGGAGGCGGTGGGCCTCTACCGGGACCTCGAGTCGCGCCATGGCGCTGCCCCGGAACTGCTGCTGGCGCGTGCGCAGCACTTCCTCGTGGCAGGCCCGGCCGAGGCTGCGTTGCGCGAGCTGGAGCGGCTGCGGCGCGAGCACCCGGGCTTCCCCCGGGCGGCCCGCCTCGTCGCCGACCTCTATCGCGAGGACGGCCAGCGCCTGCTGGAGCAGGCACGCCGTGACCGCACGCGCAGCCGCGAGCTGCTGGGCCGGGCGCTGGAGCGCGCCGAGCAGTCGGTGCAGGCGGGCGCCGAGCACGCGGAGGGCTGGCTGCTGGCCGGCGACGTGCTCTTCGAGCAGGGCAAGTGGCTGGAGGCACGCACGCGCTACCAGCGCGCGCTGGAGCGCGACGCCGGGGCCGCGTGGGTGCGATCGCTGGTGGCGCGCTCGGCGCTGCTCGAGGCCGCGTGGCTGGCACGCCGCGACGGCGACGGCGCGTTGCGCGAGGGCGCTGCGCGGCTCGTGGCCGAGGCCGTGGCGGGGGGCGCGTCGCGGCTGGACCTGGGCATGGCCTCGCTGGACACGGAGCGCGCCTTGCTCGCCGAGGTCGCCCGGCGCCTCGACGCACCCGGCCCCTCTCGCGCGCCGGCGGTGGGCGTGCTGCTGGCGGCGGCTCGCGTGGTGGTGGGGGATGACCCCGGGGCCGAGGAGGAACTGGCCGCCGTGGTGGCCGCACGACCGCAGGAGCAGGGCGCGCCCGAGGTGCTGGACGCCGCCCTGATGCTGCGTGGCAGCGCGCGCGAGCGCGCCGCCGACATGGAGGGGGCGGCGCGCGACTATGCCTTCGTGGCGCGCCGGCGCCCCGACGACCCGTTGCCGGCGCTGCGCGAGGCGCAGGTGCAGGTGCGTGCGTGCGCAGCGCGGCAGGCCATCGCGGCCGGCTGGCGTCCCGGCCCCGAGCGCGTGGCCGAGGCCACGGCCCTGCGGGCCGTGCCGCTGGCAGCGGGCGCGGACGAGGCGGCTCACGCCGCGTGGGAGGCCGCCGGCAAGGTGCTGGACGACACGCGTGCTGCGCAGGAGGCGGACGCCGCGCTGGCTGCTGCCTCGGCGCGCGTGGTGGCGCTGGCCGACGCGCACCCCGGCGTGCTGGAGGCAGGCCTCGTCGCGGCCGAGGCCGAGATGCGCGCCCAGCGCTGGGTGGAGGCCCTGCGGCGCCTCAACACGCTGCGCGAGCGCTTCCCCGGGCAGCCCTCGGTGCTGCGCGGCCAGGCGGCCGTGTACCTCAACCAGTACCTGGTGCTGCGCGAGCGCGTGCTGGTCGAGGAGGCACTGGCGGCGCTGCAGGGCGCGCTGGAGCTGGACCCGCGGGACGCCCGTACGGCGATGGACGCGGCAGGTGCGCGCCGCATCGCGGGCGACATGAAGGGTGCGCTGGCGTGGGCTGCGCGAGCGCGCACGCTGGAGAACCTGCCCGGGGGGCCGGCCGCGCGCGAGCTGGCTGGGCTCCATGCCGCGCTGGGCGAGCAGGCGCTGGAGGCCGGCGACCGCGAGGCGGCATTGCGCGCGGTGGCCGCAGCCAAGGAGGTGGAGCCGGCCTTGCCCGCGGCGTGGCTGCTGGAGGGGCGGGTGTGGCTGGAGACGCCCGACGCCAAGGGCCAGCGGGACGCCGCGCGGGCCATCGGCGTGCTGATGAAGGCCAAGGAGCTGGATCCTGCCAGCCTCGAGGTGGACCGCTTGCTGGCGCGTGCCTACTACCAGCGCGGCATGCCCGCCGCCGTGGGCGTGCGCATGGTCCGGCTGCCGCCCCCTCCCTGGGAGGCCGACGCCCGGGCCTTCGCGGCGCTGCCAGGCGACCAGCAGCAGGCGCGCCGCGCGGCCTACGTGAAGGCGCAGGCCGAGGCCCAGCAGCGGGTGGACGCCCTGCGTGCACAGGCGCTTGGCGACCTGCAGTCCAGCGTGCGCCTCGACCCCGCGGGCGAGCACGCAGCGCAGGCGCAGGCCCTGCTGGCGGGGCTCACCGCCGCCTCTCCCGAGGAAGAGGCGCGGCGCGCACGCGATGCGATGGAGTCGGCCGCGCGCGCCGCCGGCCACCTGGAGGTGGGCGAGGCCGTGGACGCCTACCTCATGGCCGAGCGAGCGCTGGCGCTGGACCCGGAGCACCGCAAGGCATCGTTCTTCCTCGTCGTGGCGGCCTACGAGCGCCTGGCTGCGGGCGGCCTCTCCGAGGACGACCGGCGCAGCGTGACCAATCGCGCCTTCGAGCGCCTCCAGGCGCTGGACGCACTGGACCGGGCCGACGAGTTCCCGCCGCGGCACCTCTACCGCGCCTTGCTCAACGAGGCCCTGTTCCGGCGCGGCGGGCACGAGGAGAGCCGCGAGGCCGCCCTGCGGGCCTACGGGCGCTACCTCGAGCGCGCAGGCAGCCGCGCGGGCACGGATCCGGGCCGTCTGGAGATGGCCCGTCGCCGGCGTGCCGAGCTCGAGCGCCTCGGGGCGGAGCGCTGATGGCCACCGCGGGCGCCAGCCGCGGCAGCGGCCCGGAGCGCGCCTGGGTGGCGCACCTGCCGCTGCAGGGCGAGGTCACGCTCGACGCCGAGGAATCCGCGCACCTCGTGCGCGTGCGTCGGGTGGCCGCGGGTGACGAGGTGGTGCTGTTCGACAGCACCGGCCTCACGCGCCGGGCGCGGCTGCGCACGGCCGACGCGCGCGCCGCCTGCCTCGAGGTGCTGGCGGAGGCACCCGACCGGCGACCGGCCCGGGCGCTGGTGGTGGCGTCCTCCATCCCCGAGCCCTCGCGGGCCGACGACCTCGTGGAAGGGCTGGCCTGGCTGGGCGTGGAGCGCTGGGTGCCGTTGCGCTGTGCACGCACGCCGGCGGGCCGCGAGGACCTGCCGGCGCGTCGTGCCGCGCGCTGGGAGCGCGTGGCGCGCGAGGCGGCCAAGGGCAACGGCTGCGCACGCATGCTGCGCGTGGAGCCGGTGCGCGACCTGTCGGCCCTGGTGGACGGCCTGCCCCCCTGCGGCGCCGTGCTGCTCGACCCCGACCCGCAGGCGCCGCGACTGCTCGGCTGGCTGGGGCAGCGTGCACCGGGGGCCGACCTGCCCTGGCTGCTGGTGGGGCCGGAGGGGGGCTTCGTGGACGCGGAGGTGGCCCGGGCGCGGGAGGCGGGTGTCCCCACGGTGCAGCTGGGCGCCACGGCCCTGCGCGTGGAGCAGGCTGCGCTGGCCGCCGCGGCGCAGGCGCTGGGGCTGGCGTAGCGCCTCGGTGACGCCCGGGGCGCGGCGTGGAGGCCGCGGGGGGCCGCGCTCTGGCACGACGGTTGCCTCGTGGTGGGCATGGCACGCGACCCGCTGCGCCTGTTCGTGAAGTCGCCCGGCCACGACCAGAGGGTCTTCGAGCTGCGCGCCGAGGCCGTCGTGGTGGGGCGCGATGCCGGCGTGGACGTGCCGGTCGAGGATCGCACGCTCTCCAGGCGCCACTGCCGCATCTACCTGGGCAGCGATGGCTGGCGCGTGACCGACCTGGGCTCGCGCAACGGCACGATGCTCAACGGCGCCACCGTGCTGGACGCACGCCTTGCCGAGGGCGATGCCATCGAGGTGGGCGAGACGCAGGTGCGCGTGTTCCTGCCCGGGGCCATCCGTCCCAAGCCGGCCGTCAAGGCGGTCCCGGGCCTCGTGGAGCAGGCGGCGCAAGCCGACCCGCACGCCACCGACATGGGCCTCGCTGGCGCCACCGGCAGCGTGACGCTGGCCGAGCGCCAGCGCGAGATCCGCGCGCTGGGCCACCTGATGGAGCTCAACGAGAAGCTGCAGGCCGTCAGCGACGAGGACGAGCTGCTCGACGCCGTGCTGGACGCCGCCATCCAGCTGTGCGGGGCGGCCCGGGGCATCCTGCTGCTCAACGAGGGCGACCACTTCCGGGTGCGCCGCGCCCGCCTGCGCGACCACCGCGACCTGGTCGATGCCGACGGCGCCTACTCCGTCAGCGTGGCGGCCCAGGTGATCCGCGAGGGCGCCAGCGTGCTCAGCGAGGACGCCATCTGCGACGAGCGCTTCGACGGCGCTGCCAGCATCGTCAACCTCTCGCTGCGCTCGCTGGTGTGCGTGCCGCTGCCCGGCGAGGGGCAGGTGCTGGGCGCCATCTACCTGGACAACACCTACGAGTCCGGGCGCTTCGATGGCTTCCACGTGCGCATCCTCGAGGGCTACGCGCGGCTGGCGGCCATCGCCATCCGCAACGCGCGCCAGCGGCGCGAGATGGGCATGCGCCGGCGCGAGGCGGTGCGCCAGTCCCGCCGCATCGAGCGCCTCAACGACCGCCTGCGCAAGGCCTTGCGCCTGCGCACCACGGCCCTGCGGCAGGCCCGGGAGGACCTGGCCAAGCAGTCTCACGAGCTGGGGCTCAAGTACGCCTACGACGCCATCGTGGGACGCAGCCCGGCCATGCGCACGCTGCTGCGTGTCGTGGACCGGGTGACCGACCTGGACGTGCCGGTGCTGGTGGTGGGGGAGCCCGGCACGGGCAAGGAGCTGCTGGCGCGAGCCATCCACTTCAACGGGGCCCAGCGTCGCGGTCGCTTCGTGGTGGAGGCCTGCGGCGCCTTGCCGCCGGGCCTCGTGGAGAGCGAGTTCCGCGGCGCCGTGCGGGGGGCGGTGCCCGCCGCGCCGCGGGACCACGCCGGCCTCTTCGAGCAGGCCCACGAGGGCACGCTGTTCCTGCGCGACGTGGGCGAGCTGCCCGCGGAGCTGCAGAAGGAGCTGCTGCGGGTGCTCGAGGGCGGCACCGTGCGGCGGCTGGGTGCCAAGGCTGCCACCCCCGTGGACGTGCGGCTGGTGGCGGCCACGCAGGTGGACCTCGGGAGCCTCATCGCCGACGGCCGCTTCCGGCAGGACCTCTACCACCGGCTCGCCGGGGTGGTCATCGAGGTGCCGGCGCTGCGCGACCGGCGGGAGGACATCCCGGCGCTGGTGGCCTGGTTCCTGCGCGAGCTGGGGGATCCCACGCGCCCCGTGCGCCTCGAGCCCGGCGCGCTGGACTTGATGGCCGCCTACGACTGGCCCGGCAACGTGCGGGAGCTGCGCAACGAGGTGCAGCGGCTGCTGGCCCTCGAGAGTGGCGGCGTGATCCGCCCCGAGCACCTGAGCGCACGCCTGCTTGCCTACCGCCCGCCGGATCCGAGGGCACCCCTGCCCGACCAGGGCCTCAAGGGCCTGGTCGAGGACCTCGAGCGCCGCGTGCTGCGCGGCACGCTGCAGCGGCACGCGTGGAACAAGAGCCGCGCCGCCGAGGAACTGGGCCTCTCGCGCCTGGGCCTGCGCAAGAAGCTGGAGCGCTACGGCATGGACGAGGAGCAGCCGCCCAAGCCCCGCGCCTAGGAGCCCGCCGCGGCCTGCGGTGACCCGAGGCCGCCTGCGGGCCGGGGAGGCAGGGGCAGCACGGCAGCCGAGACTAAGGACCCGAGAGGGCGGCGCTACCTCGTTACCAGCAGGTGTCAACTTCGCTGCCAGGGTCGAGCCGGCTCGTCACGCCGGCCGCAGGCCGGCCCTGGGGCCGGCCCGGGCCGTGGCCACGCGCAAGGCCGCGCTGGGTTGGGCGTTGCGTCCCGTCGTTCCGTGGGGGTAGGGTGCCGGTTTACCCAATGGGTTGACCCAGGGTCCGGAGGCCTTCCGAGCAGCCTTGGCCGGCTGGCGGGGGGCGTATGCCCGGGGCGAGGGCGGCCCGGGCACGAAGGAGCGGCAAGGCATGGCGCGGCTGATTGTCGACCTCGATGGCGAGAAGAAGACCTACGAGCTGGTGCCCGGCACCAGCCTGAGCGTGGGGCGCGACCCCGCCAGCGGCATCGCGCTGCCCGACGGCAAGGGCGCCTCGCGCAAGCACTGCGAGGTGCGTCCGGCCGCGGCCGGCGGCTGGGAGGTGGCGGACCTGGGCGCCACCAACAAGACGCGGGTCAATGGCGTGGCCATCGAGGCGCGGGCGCTGGCCAGCGGCGACGCCATCGAGGTGGGCAAGGTCTCGATCCGCTTCGAGGACCCGGAGGAGGAGGCGCGCCTGGCGGCCGCCGGCAAGCAGGGCGTGTGCCTGCTGGAGTACGCGGAGGGCCCGCGCAAGGGCCAGCGCGTGATGCTCAGCGGGCCGCGCACCACGCTGGGCCGCCGCCCGGGCAACACCATCGTGCTCGAGGACCGCATGGCCTCGGGGCATCACGCCGAGATCGTGAAGGATCTCAACGGCTACACGATCCGCGACCTGGGCAGCACGAACGGCATCCTGGTCAATGGCAACACCACCACCGAGTCCACGCTGGCCCACGGCATGCGCCTGCGCGTGGGGGGCACGCGCTTCGTGTTCCGCGACCCGTCCATGAAGGAGATCGAGGCCGAGCTGGCCACGATCGACGACGAGGACGGCTGGGGCATGATGGGCGACATCGACCTCAGCAAGGCCCGCGTGTCGCGCGGCGGCACGATCAGCACGGTGGTGTTCCTGGCCTTGGTGGGGGCGGGCGGCTTCTTCCTCATGCGCGGTGCCGAGAACGCCGGCGGCGCGGCCCAGGGGCCCACGGGCGAGCAGGTGCGCAATGGCTCCTTCGAGCGCGCCGAGTTGCCGTGGTCGTGGGCCGACGGCGGCTCGCTGTCGGCTGGCCGCGTCGTCACCCCGCAGGGTGCCGTGCTGGAGGCCCGCAACGAGCAGGCCGAGGGCGCGCGCACGGGCGAGGTGGTCTACGACGAGGAGATCCTGGCCAGCGCGGGCCGCCAGCTGCGCATCAAGGCGCGCCTGCGCGGGCAGGGCGAGCTGCTGGCCGTGTGGCGCAACGACGCGGACCGGGGCGTGGGCGCCACGGGCGTGGTGCATGCGCAGGTGCTGGGGACGGGCGCGGGCGGCAGCGTCGATCGCAGCCTCTCCTTCCCGTCGTGGGCCAGCGCGCTGACGCTCAAGCTGGTGGTGCCGGTGGGGGGCAAGCTCTCGCTGGACGACGTCTCCGTGCGTGCCACGCCCGGCATGCCCCCGACGCAGGCGCTGGACGTGCCCGGCCTGCCCAGCGTGACCGTGGAGGCCGACGGCAGCGCCACGCTGCAGGTCAACCGCACGCTGCTGGCCGCGCCCCTCTCGGCCGCGGCGTGGAAGGGCACCGAGCGCCACGCCTTCGAGGCGACGGGCGAGGTGGCGCGTTCCGGCGAGTCGGTGCGCGTGGCGGGCCGCTTCCGCGGTGCCGCCGGCGACCTCGAGGGCAGCGTGACCTGGGCGGCCGGCCCGGAGGGCCTGCTGGCCGAGATCGCCTGCGCGGGGGCCGACCAGGTGGGCCTCGTGGCGGAGATGCCGCGGGCGCACCTCGGGGGCGCGCTCAACGTGCTCACGCCGAGCGATGCGCGTGGCGCGGCCCTGGTGCAGGGAGCCGTGGATGGCGACCTGCGCAAGACGCTGGCGGGCAACCCCAAGGCGGACGGTCCTCGCCCGCAGACGCTGGTGGCCTTCCAGCCCGTGGACACCACGGCGCGGCTGGGCGTCGAGGACCCCCACGACGCGGGCATGGTGCGGCTGGTGCACGCGGTGGCGGGCGGCACGGGACGCATCGGTGTCGTGACGGAGTTCGGCGCCCAGGCCGAGGCCGCGCGCCAGGCGCTCGAGGCGGCCAAGCAGCTGGCGCGCACCTCGCCGGGCAGTGCCATCGGGGCGCTGCGCCAGGTGGCGCAGGCCAACCCCTTCCAGGCGGGCGTGGCCGAGGAGGCCTCGACGCTGGCGCGCCAGCTCGAGGAGCGGCTGACGGCCGACATCGCCGCCTTGCGCAGCGCCGTCCGCACCGTCGCGCTGCTGGGCTCGCCGACGGCCCTGCAGGACATGCGCGCCCGCGAGGCCGCCCTGCGAGCCAGCTTCCCTGCCGGGTCGGCCCCGGCCGGCGCCTCGGACGGCAGCTACGCCAGCCAGGTGGAGAATCTGGCGGCCGAGGCGCGAGACCTCGAGCGCTCCTGCGCGCTGGCCACGCTGGGCCCGCGCAGCGAGCGACTCGAGCGCCTGGCCACGGTGCTGGCCACCACCAAGGGCTACGAGGCGATGGCGCTGCTGATCTATCGCGACCTGCAGGCCAGCCTCTCGCCGCTGGTGTCCGGCACGGCCGAGGGCGACGCGCTGCTGGCGCGCCTCGCCTCGGCGATGCAGGGCATCGAGGGCACGCCGGGCGTCGTGGACGCCCTGCCTCCGCGCTAGCCGTCTCCACCCTTCCCCACCCCTCTCGCATCACGTTCCGGAGCACTTCCCCATGGCCACCACCGGGCTCGGTGTCACGCTGGGCAGCCACTCCCTCAGGGCCGTCAAGCTGCGTCGCAAGGGCGCAGGCTTCGTCGTGCAGAAGCTGTTCTCGGAACGCGTGGACGAGGCCACGCGCCCGGTGGCCGGCCGGGCGCTGGCCGCCCGTGGCCTGGCCGGGGCGCCGGTGACGCTGGGCATGAGCGGGCGTGACGTGATCATCCGCTACAGCCAGGTCCCGCCGGTGCCGGAGTGGCGCCTGCGCACCCTGATGAAGTTCGAGGTGGAGGAGGTGGGCTCGCAGTCCGGCGGCGACGTGAGCGCGGACTACCGCAAGCTCAACCTGCCGGACCCGGACGGCAACCGCAGCGAGGACACCATCCTCGTGGCGCTGGCGCGCAACCGCTACGTGGATGCGCAGATCGGCTCGCTGGGCAGCGGCGGCCTCAAGGTGGGTGCCTGCTGCCCCAACAGCGTGGCGCTGTTCAACGCCTTCGCGGTCAACGCCACCTACACCGAGGAGGAGACCGCGATCCTCGTCAACGTGGGCGCCGAGAACCTCGACATCGCCATCCAGCGTGGCGGCGAGCTGCTCTTCGCCAGGAACGCCACGCCGGGCGGCAAGGCCTTCACCGACGCGCTGGTGCAGGCCTTCTCCACGACCGAGGGCAAGGCCGAGACGATGAAGGTGGGCAAGGGCGACGTGACGCCCAAGGCGCAGGCGCGCTACGCCGACCCCACCGCGGAGAAGGTCGCCAACGCCATCATGGGCGTGGCCGGCCAGATGTCGTCCCTGATCCAGAGCACGCTGATGATCGCGCGCGCCCAGACGCGCATGCCCGACCTCAAGATCGACCGCGTGCTGCTGTCGGGTGGCGGCGCCAGCCTCAAGGGCCTCGACCTCTACCTCAAGCAGGCCATGGGCGTGCCGGTGGAGCGCTTCAACCCCTTCGTGCTGTGCGACCTCTCGGGCCTCTCCGAGGACGAGCGGCGGCTGGCCGAGGAGCAGGGCCACGAGTTCTCGGTGACGGTGGGCCTCGCGCAGATGGCGATGGCCCCGGCGGCCTTCGTGCTCGAGGTGCTGCCGGCAGCCATGCGCCGCCAGCGCGACTTCCTCACCAAGGGCATCTTCACCATCGGTGCTGCGGCCGTCATGCTGGTGTCGCTGGGCCTGCTCTACACGGGCCGCAGCGAGGCCAGCCAGGCCTGGATGGACCGTGCCGACTCGATCAAGGCGCGCGCCGAGGAGGTCAAGAAGAAGGACCGTGGCGTGCGGGACGCGCTGGTGGGCGCGCAGGAGGGCGAGGTCAAGCACCGGATGCTGGCCGAGCGCGCGGCGCCGGGCGTGCTGCTGGCGCAGGCGTGGAGCGAGATCACGACGCGCCTCTCCGCGGCGCCCGAGCTCTACGCACAGTCGGTGCGCCTCGTGACGGACGACCCCGTGAACGAGTTCGGGTGGGTGCGGCCCAAGTCGGCCACCCGCCCGGCCAGCGGCTACGAGGCCGGCCTGCGCAGCACCGAGCCCATGCGTGCGCGCGACGCGCGCGTGCTGGCCACGCTGCGCGTGATGGCCAACGTGGACAAGCCCGAGCAGAAGTACACGGCGTTCGTGAAGGCCTGCGAGGAGAACACGCGCGGCCTCGTGGTGCGCGTGCTGACCCGCTTCAAGCCGCCCAAGCCGGGCCAGGACGGCGAGTTCGAGCTCGAGCTGTGGCCGGGCGAGGTGCTGGGCCGCCCGGGCGACACGGGCCGCCCCGTGACGCTGGCGCGCATCCGCCTCGACGACGAGAAGCAGCCGACGGCCTTCGTGGGCCTGACGCCCGGGGGCCTCGAGGCGCGCGTGGGCTTCGGCGAGGTCAAGGTGGAGGACATCAAGCGTGTCCTCTCCGAGCGTTTCCCCGGCCTGGCGCAAGACCAGGCCCGTTCCATCCTCGAGGAGGCGGCCCGCGCGGCCGCCCAGCAGAAGTAGGAGGTCCCTGTGGACGAGCTCTGGCAACGCTACGGTTCCTTCTGGCGCCCCGTCCTGTTCGGGCTGGGCATCCTCCTGCTGGGCCTGGTCGCCGTGCACGTGATCACGCCCAGCCCCGAGGAGGCGGAGGCGCAGGCGCTCTCGGCCGAGTCCTCGGTCAAGACGCTGGTGCTGCCGCGCGACGGCGTGGGCACCACGCTGCGGGCCAACGCCGAGCAGTTCGACGCCTCGGTGCGCACGATGGCCGCGGCGCTCGACCCGGCCTCGGCCGGCGGTGACCGCATCCAGGCGTGGGTGCGCATGGCGTTGGTGGCGGCCTACGCGCGCGGTGGCGTGGGCGCATCCGCCTTCGAGGGCGATGCCAAGGCGGCCGAGCAGGCCCTGAAGGATGCCGAGCGGCTGGCCGTGGACCGCACGACCCTGTTCCGCACGGGCAACCCCAACGTGGCCTTCTCCTCGCTGCTCTCGGACGTGTGGAACGTGCTGCGCACGCGCGCCAACCGCGCCGACATGGACCTCGAGGCCGAGCTGCTGGGCTTCGCCAGCGTGACGAGCGTGCCTCGCGAGGACCTGGAGCGTCGCCTGGCCAACCTGGCGCTGGTGGCGCGCATCGCAGACGTCGCCATCCGCAACGGTGCCACCTCGATCGACAGCGTCACCTTCGACAACCCGCGCTCGACGGGCCCGGATGCGTTCCTGCAGGAGTGGCCGGTCAAGATCGTGATGACGGCGCCTGCGCCATGCGTGGAGGCGGTGCTGGACCTGCTGACCGACCCGCGCCAGCCCACGCCCATCGCCGGGCTGGTCGCGCAGCAGCCGTCGCGTGCCAAGGCCGCCACCGGCCTCGTGGAAGTGACCTTGACCCTGGAGAGCGTGGCCGTGCGCCCGGAGGCGAGCCTCGATCTCGACGCGCAGGAGGGCCGTTCGTGAGCCTCGACACCATGCTGACCCTGGCGCCCGTGCTGGCCCCCGCCCCGCTGGTGGGCGCGGCCCTGGGCACCTTCTTCGTGTTCCTGCTGCTGGGCCTGGGCGCCCTCGCCGTCACCGCGGCGCTGGACCGCGTCATGGGCAAGGAGCGGGCCCTGCTGGCCTACGCGGCGGCCGTGGTGGTGTTCACCGCCGTGGTGCTGCGCGACAAGGCCGATCTCTCCGGGCCGCCTCCGCGCCCGCGCGAGGACACCGTGCTGGCCGGCTTCGCCGCCAAGCGCACGCTGGCCCCCGCGCCGATGGCGCGGCCCTCCTTCGAGTCGGGCGGCCGCGACCGCCGCAACCCCTACGAGCGCGTGAGCGACACGCGCCCGCTGCCCCCGGTGGAGATCGACCTGCCGCCGGAGATCGCGCTGGAGGTGCCCCTGCCTCCCACGGTGCCGGGCCTCGCGCCCTCGGCGCGGCGCCTGCTGCGGGGCACGCTGCCCGCGCTGGACCCCAACGACGCCTCGGTGCCGCTGCAGGTGGCGCCGGTCGTCTTCGAGCAGTACGTGCCCACGCCCGAGGACGTCTATGACTGGGTGGACGTGGGGGGCAAGCAGACCTTCGTGGCCATCGTGGCCATCGACGGCGTGCGCCGTGGCGAGAGCGCCTTCCGGGCGCTGGAGCGCCGCCTCGCGGGTGGCGAGGGCATCGACAAGATGCAGGTGGAATGGGCCCTCATCGGCTCCGCCGAGCAGGCCACCAAGGCGGGGCTGGACCCCACGAGCGTGGCCAAGAAGAGCAAGGGCAACCGCAACACGGACCCGGCCGCCAAGTTCGGCTTGTGGAACCTGCGCCGCACGGTGGAGAACACCTACGAGCAGGCCGTGCGTCGCGTGCTGGGCATCGAGCCGGTCGAGGCCACGATGAACTTGCGAGGCCTGCAGGAGGCCGCGCGCGAGATGGCGGCCCTGGGGCGCACGGGCAAGGAGCAGCGCGAGGGCTGGCGTCGCGCGGTGCTGCTGCTGGAGCGTGCACGCGCCGTGGCCGAGAAGGCCCACCCGCCCGAGGTGCAGGCCGAGGTGCTGGTCTCGCTCGTCGAGGCCTACAACGCCCTCAAGGACGAGCAGGCCGCGCTGCGGGCCCTCTCGGCCTACGCCAAGGCCGTGCCCACCCGGGCCGAGCCGTGGATCCGTCTGGGCGATGCGGCCCTGGTGGGCATGGGCCTGCCGGACCAGTCGCTGGCCTACTTCACCAAGGCCAAGGGCCTGGAGGAGGGCAACGAGCGCGCGGCGCTGGGCCTGGGTGATGCGCTCACCGCCCTGGGCCGCGATCGCGACGCCCTGGCCGCCTACGGGCGCGCGGGGGCCTCGTTCGATGCGCAGGTGCGCCGTGCCGAGGCAGCGCTGCGCGTGGGGGAGCTGCCGCAGGCCCGCCAGGCTGCCGACGCCGCGCTCTCGCAGCGTGGTGACCACCCGCGCGCTCTCCTCGCCCGGGGTGGCGTGCTCTACGCCCTGGGCGACCTCGCGGGCGCCAAGAGCGCCTACGCGATGGCGGCCACCTCGGCCGAGGCGGCCGGGGCGTGGCGTGCCCAGGCGCTCTACAACCTGGGCCTGTCCCACTGGCGCCTGGGCGAGACGCGCGCTGCGGCGGGCGCCTTCGAGGCCTGCGAGCTGGCCCTGCGCCAGGGCGCCTCGCCGGGCCGCCGCGACGACGAGACCGTGTCGCCCTCGCTGGGCCGCGCCCTGATCGCGATGGCGCTCAAGGCCCCGCCGCCGGCCGACCCCGCGGCGCCGGCCGCCGATCCCGCCGCCGTGGCCGCGGCGGCCCTGCCGCCGCTGGGCATCGAGCCGGGGCAGGCGGGACAGTTCCTCTCGGCCGCGCGCGAGGAGGCGGCGCGCACGTCCTACCTCGAGCACCTCGCCGGCGTGCTGGCCACGCGCGCGGGCAACACCGCGGCGGCCATCCGGGCCCTGCGGCGCTCGCTGGACCTTGCGCCGGACGCGAGCGAGCTGGACGGCTGGCTGGCCCTCAACCACCTGCGCTGGGGCCTGGAGACCGCGGGTCGCGCCACGCAGGGCGAGGCGGGCAGCAGCCGCTCCGCGCTGGGCGACGAGAACGCCCGGCTCGACGCCATCCTGGCCCTGCCGTCGGCCGAGCACCACGAGGCGGCCGTGGCCTTTGCCTCGCGCGCAGCCCGTGCCGACGGCGTGAGCGCCAAGACCGTGGCAGCGACGCTGCGCGAGGCGTGGGTGCTCCTGCAGGCCCAGCACCTCTCGGCCCGCAAGCGCTTCGAGCTGGCGCGCGAGGCTTGCGATCGCATCCTCAAGCGCAACGACGACCGCAACCTGCTGGAGCAGCCGGCGGCCCTGTGCATGCGCGC
Source organism: Planctomycetota bacterium (assembly GCA_964228555.1). Classification (GTDB taxonomy): domain Bacteria; phylum Planctomycetota; class PLA2; order PLA2; family JAEUHO01; genus CAXQZU01. The sequence goes on along the minus strand of CAXQZU010000022.1, from coordinate 50,747 downwards.
CTACGCCAGCTACCGGCTGGGTGGCGACGAGAACTACGACGCCTGCCAGCAGGACCTCGTGCTGGTGCTGGGCAAGGTGCCGGCCGCCGAGGAGGGCCAGCCGGTGCAGCCGTGGGCTGCGTGGCGCACGTGGGCCGACAAGACCCTCACGCGCGTCAAGCACTGGCGCTCGCTGGAGGAGAAGGTCGTGTCCTTCGAGGGCATGAGCCAGCTCACCAAGGAGTGGGTGACCGCCGAGCGCAGCAGCGTGAAGGTGAGCCTCGAGCCCGAGGGCGGGCTGCTCGTCTTCGAGGGCAAGGCGGACAAGGACGGCTCGATGGCCGATCCCACCGTCGCGGCCTACTGCCAGGCCTTCTTCGACAAGAGCACCTTCGAGGAGGTGCGCCTCAAGCTGCGCATCCCGACCACGCAAGAGGACGGCTCGCGCGCCAACAACATCTTCTTCGGCGTGGGCGTGCAGGGTGCGACGAGCACCTCGGGCGCGGGCGCCGGCGGCATCGGCGGGCGCCATCCGGGCGTGCTGCTGTGCTTCGAGAAGGGCCTGGTGGCGGCCCGCATCGGCACCGGCCTCTCCGCGCAGTGGAAGGAGGGCAACGTGGCCCGCGTGCGCGACGAGGCCGGCAACGAGCGTGCCTGGCCGGCGGGCGAGTGGGTCGAGGTGCGCATCGTGCGCGAGGACGCTCGCGAGGGCCTGATGGCCGTGTACCTCAACGACGAGCAGGTGCCCGTGGTGAGCGACAAGGTGAGCGGCTTCAAGGGCGTCAGCGGCAAGGCCGAGCTGTGGCTCGGCGGCTGGTCGCCCTCGGCCCTCCCGTACGACGTCAAGGTCAAGGACATCCGGGTCGTCCGCGTCCGCAAGTAGCCCGGGCCGGCTCCCGCCGCCCGCCAGGAGATCCCCGCATGCGCATGCTCGCCTCCCGTCGACGCCAGGCTGGCTTCTCGTTCATCGAGATCCTCGTGGTGATGGGCATCATCGCCGTGCTGGCCGGCCTGGGCGTGGTCGTGGTCCAGATCTGGATCAAGCGCGGCCCGCAGGTGCAGACCGACGACGTGCTGCGTCGCGTGAAGGCGCTCTCGGATGCGTGGAAGGGCAAGCACGGCATGTACCCGCCCGTGCTGCTCAAGGACATCCACCTCGCGGCGGGCAGCGTCGGGACGCCCATCAAGCACACGAGCAACGGCGAGAACGAGGGCATCGAGGCGCTCTATCAGGCCCTCTACTGGCCCTCGGTGGGCACCGACGCCGAGTTCAACGAGGAGCGCGACCTCGCCAACAGCGACGACGACCGGCTGGCCGCCGCGGCCACGAGCCGCGGCGTGGAGCTGCGCGAGATCGTCGATGGCTGGGGCAACCCGCTCATCTACTTCGTGAACACGGCCTACGTGCAGGCCGACCGCGACCCGCCCACCTACATCTCGCGCACGCAGGGTGCCGTGCAGCCCAAGCCGTGGAAGGAGGAGGCTGGCGGGTTCGTGAACCCCAACGGCTTCCAGGTCTTCAGCATGGGCGAGGACGGCATGCCCAACACCGAGGACGACCGCAAGGGATGGTGATCGAGCCTGCCACCCCCGGCAGCCTGCGCACGGGCAGCCCGCGAGGCTTCAGCTTCGTCGAGCTGATCGTGATCATGGGCATCGTGGCCGTCATGGCCGGCCTCTCCGTGGGCTGGATCCAGGGCGCGGGGCGGGCCACGGGCATGACGCTGGCCCGCACGCAGCTCCTCGATGCGGCGCGCCGGGCGCAGTCGCGCAGCATGGGCGGGCGGCTGGCCACCCTCTCCTTCCAGCGGGCCAAGGACGAGAACGGCCGCGAGACCGACGAGGCCACGGTGCACGTGGCCGAGACGGTGCTCAGCCACGCCTTCGAGCGCATCGACGGCGCCAGCGGCCTGCTGCCGATGGCGGTGCAGGGCGACGTGAAGGTGGACCCCGAGGGTGGGCGCACGGGCGGCGGCGCGCTCTTCGCCCGCGGGGGCGTGCTTGCCTTCCAGCCGCAGGCGGCCTTCGCCACCACCGAGGGCCTGGACCTGGAGGCGTGGATCGTGCCGACCGGCGCGGCGCCCATCATGGTGCTGGTCGATGGGGCCGGCGCGTACGAGGTGTCGCTGTTCCGCGGCGTGACGGGCTCCGACTACGACCTGCGCTTGCGCCTGAACCTGCTGCCTGCCGACGGCCGCGGCGAGGGCAGCTGGGTGACCTTCGAGACCGATGGCACGCCGGTGCGCGGCCACGGTCGCTGGGTGCACGTGCGGGTGGCCTTCGACGGCACCGCGCCGCTGTTCGAGGTGGATGGCCTCGAGCGCCCGGTGCGCCGGCCCGGCGTGGCGCGCGGCGCCCCGCCGCCGCCGCCGGCCTCCACGCTCCCGCGCCGCATCGCCGTGCCGCCCGAGGGCGCCGTGGCCCTGCGCATCGGCTCGGCCACGCAGCCCTACCAGGGCCGGATGGACAGCTTTGTGTTCCGCGGCGTGTTCAGCACGCGTGACGACCGCATCCAGCTGCCCGACGGCTACCAGTTCTCCGTGCTCTCGCCGTCGGGCAAGGGCCTGCCGCTGCGCGTGCGCTACGCCAACGGGCGCCTGGACGCCGTGCAGCACCCGCAGGACGTGGTGCTGCAGGTGCGGGACGCCACGCGTCCAGGCGACCTGCCGCTGGTGCTCGAGCTGGGCCGCAGCGGCATGGTCCGCGCCGACATGGGCGCGCCGCCCGTGGCCGAGGGCGACACCTCCGCCGGCAAGGCGCCCGCAGGGGGGACGCGATGAGCGCGGCGGCCACCCAGCGCCCCTCGCGCCCGCGCGGCCCGGCCAGCGGCGGCTTCACGCTGCTGGAGCTGCTGATCTCGGTGGCGATCTTCAGCATCCTGGGCGGCACGGCCGTGTTCATGATGCGGCAGGGCGCCCAGATGTTCAGCGTGGGGGCACGCGACAGCGAGCTGGCCGACCGCCAGGACACGCTGCTGCCCGAGGTGCTGGCCGACCTGCAGCGCATCGCGCTGCCCGACAGCCTCGACCCGCCCATCGTCCCCAGCGAGGAGATGCTGGAGCCCGGCATGCCCAAGCCGGCGCCTCCGCCGCCGGTCGGCGTGCGCCTGCGGGCCGGCACGGTGCTGCTGCGCGACCAGGCGGACCCGGGCCTCAAGGGCTATCCCTGCCCCTACGTGGCCTTCGTGGTGCACACCGGCGACGAGGCCAACGACCCGCGCCTGCGCACGGCCGGCGATCCCGTGCGTGCCGGCGAGACGGCCAAGCCCTACACGAAGCCCGAGCTCGAGCGGGCCACCGCCGGCACCGTCTTCAAGGCCACGGGCGGCCTGATGACGGTGTGCTGGCTGGCCGTGCCGCTGGACGCAGCGCGTCCCAGCGTGCTGACCCTCTTCCGCGGCTTCCAGTCGCCCGTGGGGGGGCCGGACTCGCTGCTGGAGCCGGCCAGCTTCGACACGCTGGCAGAGGTGCGTGCGCGCTTCGAGAAGAAGCACGAGGGCGTGCTGCACTTCGCCGTCACGTGGCGCCGCGCCGGCGTGCGCGACTGGGAGTCGGGCACCGACCGCGGCGGTGGCGAGGACGTGCCGTACGTGGGCCCCGTGTGGGACAGCACGCGCGCGCTGGACAAGTCGTGGCCGCTGTTCCGCGACCCGGCCAGCCTGGGCGACCCCAGCGACGACCTCTTCCCGCAGTACGCGCGGCTGGAGGCCACGCTGATCCCGCCCGTGCTGGGCGGCTACAAGCGCGGCGACACGAGGCTGTCGGACACGGTGCCGGCCGAGGCCACGCGGCTGCCCGTGGAGTCCTTGGAGCCCTTGCTGGGCCGGGCCAGCGGGCCCCGCTTCCTCAAGGTGGGCACCGAGTGGATGCGGTACGACGCCACGCGCATCGACCCCGTGGGCCTGACCGTGACCGTCGAGCGTGGCGAGCGGGGCACCGGCAAGCAGTCCCACGACGTGGGCGCGGACGTGTGGGTGGGCCAGGCGGCCACGACAGTGGTGGCGCTGCCCGCGTGGCGCGACCGCACCTTCCGCGCGGGAGGTGGCCGTTGAGCCTTCCCGCGCGCGCCCAGCACGGCTTCTCCTTCCTCGAGGTGATGGTGGCGCTGTCCATGCTGCTCGTGGGCTGCCTCGCCATCCTGCCCCTGTTCGCCATCGGCACGCAGCACCTCTCCGCACGCCGGCTCGACACCGAGCTGCGGCGCCTGCGGCCCGAGGTGCTCGTGATCGTGCAGCAGGAGGTGGACCGCTACGGCGGCCTGCCGCGCGACCTGCCGTCCACCGGGCGCAAGACCTACCCGCTCTCGCTGACGGGCTACGATGTGGTCGTGGACTGGTCACCCAGCACCTTCGACCCGACGGGCGCCGGCGTGGTCGCGCTGGCGGCCATCCGGCGCGAGGGCCGTGTCGAGCACGTGCTCAAGCCCATCGCCCTGTTCCGTTCCATGTTCGATCCTGCCTCGCTCGCGCCCGCGGCTGCGGCGCCCGGGCGCGGCGGGACCCGGAGGTAACCCATGACGACCTTCCTCACGCGTGCCCTCGTGGTGGCGCTGGCCTTGCTGCCGCTGGCGCTGGAGCCGCAGTCGGCGTCGGCTGACGTGCTGCGCCTCAGGACGGGCGAGAACGTCAAGTGCCGGCCGTTGCGCGAGCGCAGCGACGAGCGCCTGCTGGTGGTCGAGGACCTCCAGCGCGGCACCGTGCGCACCTTCGCCTGGGACGCCCTGGAGCCCGACGACCGCGACCGCATCCAGGAGGAGTGGGAGTGGAAGGGCCGGGCCGTGTCCACCGCCAAGGGCCACCGGCTCGTGACGCGCGTGGGCGAGGACGAGCAGGAGATGTACGGCGTCATCGAGCGCGAGGACGCCACGACCATCTACCTGCGACGCAACGGCGAGGTGCTCCCCGTGCCCCTGTCGCAGGTCGTGGACCGCAGCGAGGAGAACCTCGACCCGCGCGAGGTGTGGACCTCGCAGCAGCTGGTGGACCAGCTGGCGGCCGAGCTGGCGCAGCAGGACCCGCCGCAGGGCCTCGACAGCACGGACGGCCGCACGGCCTTCCGCGTGGCGGAGTTCGCCGAGTGGGCGGGCGCGCTGCAGCTGGCGCTGGACTCCTTCCGGCGCGCGTCGGCCGACCCCGAGTTCCTCAACCGCGCGTCGGCCGAGCAGCGTGCCACGCGCGTGGAGGCCCTGCTGAAGGACCAGGCCGCGCTGGCCACGCTGCGCGACCTCAAGGTGAAGCTCAACAGCAACCTGTTCAAGAACGTGCGCGCGGGCATCGAGGGCTTCGAGGCCAAGCACCCCGGGTCCAGCGAGGCCGTGCTCAAGGCGCTGGAGACGCTCAAGGGCGAGTTCACCAAGCGCCGTGACAAGCACTTCCGGCAGATCGCGCGCTACGAGTTCGCGCGCAAGATCGTGCGCCGCCTGATCGAGGCGGAGGTGCGCGACAAGGACGTCACGCTCGCGGACGCCCGCTCGTGGGCCAAGCGCGAGCTGCCGGATGCCGCCTTCGAGGCGCTGGCCGAGCGCATGAACAAGATCGATGCCGTGACCGTGGACGAGGTGCGCCTGTGGTGGGACACCCGCTGGCAGGGCGTGGCCAAGTCGGGCTGGTCGCGGGCCTCCTACGGATCGGGCACCTTCATCGCGCGCAAGCCCCGCATCCAGCCGCCGCGGGCCAGCGCGGGCAGCCAGGGCAACCGGCCCCAGCAGGGTGGTGGGGGTGCTGCCCCCACGATGCAGCTGCCCAAGCCGCCGACGCAGGACGAGTGGTGGGTCAAGGCCGACACCCCGACGCGTGCCTCGTGGCTCATGGCGCAGTTCGTCGAGACCAGCCAGCTCTTCGAGGTGGCCGAGGATGACGATGCATCGCCCTGCCGCACCTGCCAGGGACAGGGCATCATCAGCAAGACCAGCCAGACGGGCCAGACCGTGTCCTACCTGTGCGACCGCTGCGCCGGCGCGATGGTGGACGTCACGGTGAAGTTCCGCTGATGCGCGCCGGGCTTGCCATGCGCGGCCTCGTCGCCGTGGCCCTCGTGGGGCTCGTGGGGGGCGGCTCGGGCCAGGCCCGGGCCGAGACCGTGGCCGACGCGCAGCGCCGGCACGAGGCGCTGGGCTCGCTGGTGGACAAGTGGATCCAGCTGGCCGAGCGCGACCCGCGCGAGGACCAGGTGGACGAGTACGCCAAGTACCAGGAAGAGGACTGGGGCAAGCGCAACCGCGTGAAGGCCGAGGACCTGGCCAAGATCCTGGCCGACCCGGAAGCCGACCGGGGCCTGCGGCAGCGTGCCGCCGGCGCCCTGAGCGATGCGGCCGTGGCCTCTCGCGACCCCGAGCTGGCTCCCGACAAGCGCAACGACACCACCCGCCGCAAGACCTTCGCCAAGCGGCACCTGCTGGACCTCATCAAGCGGCCGGACGACAAGGGCGGCGACCAGCTCGGGCGCCAGCTGGCGTGGGACCTCCTCCGGCGCTGGTACCCCGTCGGCGGCAAGGACGCCAGCGATGCGGCCAGCTACGACGCGGCGTCCAGCAAGGAAGACACGTGGGGACCGGCGTATCGCGCCATGCGGGAGCAGCTCAACAAGTGAGCGCGCGGCCGTCCGGGCGGCGCGCTGGGGCTGGCCTGCGGTAGGGTGCGGTGATGAGCAGCAACCGACGCAAGGGCCGTGGCACGCCTCCGACGCAGGCCTCCGAGGAGGAAGCCGCGCCGTCGGGTGAGGCGCTGGCAGGCACGGGTGCGGACGCTGCGGACGGTGCCGTGTCGCAGCCCGGGGAGGGCGCGGCGGGAGCCGAGGGCGAGCCCGCGGCCGGTGCGGATGCCGACGCGGCGTCCGCCGGGCTCGCTGCCCCCGCGCGCAAGCGGCGTGCGCAGGGCCCGCCGCCGCCGCCGGAGCGCCTGGCGGGCGCCATCGAGGCCATGCTGCTGGCCGCCGGCGACGCACTCACGCCCGAGCGCATCCGGGACGTGCTGGGCCTGTCGAGCGCCATCCACGTGCGCGAGGCCATCGAGCAGGTGCGCCAGCGCTGGCAGGCGGCGGGCCTGAGCGTCGAGCTGCAGGAAGTTGCCGGTGGCGTGCGCGTGGTCACGCGTCCCGAGTTCGCCGAGTACGTGCGGCGCCTCGCGCGCCACGTGGTGGACGGCCGGCTGTCGCAGGGCCAGCTGGAGACCTTGAGCATCGTGGCCTACCGCCAGCCCGTGGCGCGGCCCGAGATCGAGCGCATCCGTGGCGTGCAGGTGGGCGAGGCGCTGCGGGCGCTGCTGGACCGCAACCTCGTCAAGGTGGTGGGCCGCAGCGACCAGCCCGGCCGGCCGATGCTGTACGGCACGACACGCAAGTTCCTGACGGCCTTCGGCCTCAACGACCTCAAGGACCTGCCCAGCGCCAAGGACCTCGCGCGCCTCTAGCCGCCCGGGCGCCGGGGCCTGTGGCCGCGAGGCGCCCGCCGCGCGCGCCGCCGGGGCCCGCCGCAGCCTGCGGGGCTGCTGGCCCGGCGTGCCGGGGGCGCGTACCGCCCGGACGCTGGGCTCGGGCGGGGTGGCTTGCCCATGGGCGGGTCGCCCCTATCCTCGCCCCTTCACCCCGGAGCCCGCCTGTCCCATGGCGCACTGGACCAAGGCCTTCAAGCGCTACGAGCGGCACTTCCTGCTCGGGCTGGTCATCGTGCTGCTGGCCACCTTCTCGGTGGCGGGAGCCGTGACCCAGTGCGCGGGCGGCTCGCCCGCGGCGGTGCAGTCCGAACTGGGGGGCAGCTTCCAGCTGGTGGGCGAGCCTGACCGCGTCGCCATCAGCGACGAGGACATGCAGCGGCTGCTGCTGGTGTTCCAGCAGTACATGGCCACGGTGCGGATGCCGACCATCGACTACGCCAGCTACCTGCGCGGCTCCCAGTCGCCCGCGATGCGCAAGGTCGCGTGGATGCATGCCCTGCTGGCGCGGGCCTCCGAGCAGGCTGGCTACCGCTGCGGCCCGGCCCAGCTGGGCCGGGCCATCAAGTCCGTGCTGGCCAGCAACGAGCGCACGGCCTCGCTGGAGGTGACGCCCGAGGCCTACGAGCGCTTCATCGCGCAGGTGTGGGGGCGCTCGCCGGCCGACTTCGAGCAGGTCGTGCGCGGGGTGGTGCTCAAGGACGAGCTGCTGAGCTGCCTCGTGGACCCGGTGCGCTTCGACCAGACCTACGCGCAGGCCTACGAGGGCTGGAAGGCCAGCCGCGAGCGCGTGGACCTGCGCTATCTCGCCGTGGAGGCCTCCTCGTTCGCGGACGAGGTGCGAGCCGAGGAATCCACGCGCCGGGCGCTGGCCGAGGCCGAGCAGCCGCTGCGCTCGGTCGTGGAGACGGTGCGGCGCCTGCGCCTCGCGCTCAACCGGGCGCGCGACTACAAGGACGCCAAGGGGGAGTGGCCCGCCACCCTCGCCGTGCTGGCCGCCAAGGATGTGCAGAACCAGCGCTGGGCGCTGGCCGAGAACCTCGTGCGTGACCCGTGGGGCAAGGACCTCCGCTACACGCTGGGCACGGGCGATCCGGTGCTGGGCAGCCACGGCCCCGACGGCAAGGAAGGGACCGCGGATGACGTGGGCCTGGACATGCAGGCCCAGCTGGAGACGCACAAGGCGGTGGGCCGCGTGGCCGAGGCCCTGGTGCGCTGGCGCAGCGCCGGCGATCCCCGGGCTTGGCCGGGCAGCCTCGAGGACCTCGTGCGCGCGCCCGCGCGTGCTGCGGGCGGGGCTGCGATGCCGGCGCTCTCCAGCGTGCCGCAAGACGGCTGGAACCGCCCGCTTTCCTACGTGCTGGGCACGGGCGGCGCCTCCGGCGACGAGCCGCCCCGCCTCGCCTCTGCGGGACCTGACGGCGTGGCAGGCACGCCCGACGACATCGTGGCGGTGGTGACGGCCGAGCGGGGGCGCGTCGCGCTGGGCCCGGTGCTCGCTGCCTACCTCCCGGCCGGGCGTACGGATGCCTGGGGCCGCGCCGTGACCGTGTCGCTGGCCAACGCCGAGCAGGGGGTGTACGAGGCCAGCAGCGTGGGCGCCGACGGGCAGCCCGGGACGGCCGACGACCTGCGTGGCGGCAACGCCAGCGACCTCGAGGCCTTCTACGCCCAGCCTGCCGTGCGCTCGGCCTTCCAGCAGCCGATGCGGCGTCGCTTCGAGGCCCTCGTGATGCACCTGCCGTTGGTCAGCGAGGCCACCCTCAAGCGCCTGTGGGAAGACTGCCCGGAGCAGCGCGTCGGGCCGCAAGACGAGCAGGCCCTGTTCGACCGCTGGCAGTCTGGGCGTGGCACGGCGGGGTCGGGCTACGAGTTCACCGCGAAGGACCCCCGTGACCCCCAGGACGGGCATGGCATGGACCTGGCCCGCAAGCTGGGCTGGCCGGCGCAGGCCGTGGTGCGCGTCCCGTCCCGCGATTGCTTCCCCGGGCTGGCGGCCCCGCCGGCACCGGCCGAGGGCGCCGCGCCCGACCCGCTGCGCAAGGAGTACGAGGAGCAGGGCTGGCGCGAGATCCTGGTGCGCCAGGAGTTCCTCGAGCGGGTGCTCAACCACCACTGGAAGGCGGTCGTGGCCAGCCGCGAGGCCATCAAGGCGTGGGAGGCCACGGCGGCCACGAGCATGGCCCCGCGACCCGCCGATGGCGTGACGCTGGTGGACCTGCTCTCCGAGGAGCGGCTGGGCAAGTACCAGCCGGGCGAGGCCGAGCGCGCGCGCGGGCACCGCTTCCTCGAGTACTACACGACCGACAAGGCCGACAAGACGGCGGTGTCGCTCACGCGCGCCGAGATCAGCGCCGTGCCTGGCCTTGACGAGCTGCCGCTCTACCTCGGCAACCAGCGTGACGGCGACGTGGCCTCGATCCCCATCCAGCTCAACCAGCGCCTCACGAAGGTGGTGGCCCGCACGCTGCAGGTGACGGCCGAGCGCATCCCGGACCTGGCGGAGGTGCAGGACCAGGTCTTCGAGCGATGGCTGGAGCGTCGCCAGCTCGACCGCGCCGAACGCGAGCTGGCCGCCTTCCAGCGCGACGTGCTGCAGGCTCCTGTCGTGGCCGAGGGCCAGGCGGACACCCGGTGGGAGGCCGCGCTGGAGGCCTGGAAGAAGGCGCGCCCCGGGGCCGTGGTGCACGACGAGCGCACCGGCCTGTTCATCGGCAGCAGCGTGCCGACGCAGGCGCGGCCTGCGCCTGGTGCCAGCGCGCTGGAGCAGGCGCAGCTGCTGCGGCGCAACTTCGTGCGGCAGGGGGGCTACGGCCTCGTGCGCCGTGGCGAGGCGAAGAACGACACCACGGATGCCAGCCCGGGCACCTTCGGGCGCGCGACGCTGCGTGACGAGAAGCGTGCGCCTGACGGCACCGGCTGTGCCTTCCTGGTGCGGGTGGCCGAGCGTGTCTACCCCACGAAGGCCGAGTTCAGCCCCCGTGCGTACTCGGAGTACATGTCGCGGCGCGTCTTCGGCGCCCAGCGCGACCTGCCCCGCGGCATGCGCATGCCGGTGGGCTCGCGCGACGGTGCCATGAATGGCAAGGTGGCCACCTTCCTCGAGGAGTTCGAGCGCCTCCAGCCGTTGTTCGACCTGCGCACGAACACGAACCTCGACGGCCCGCCCGCGCGCTGAGCCGCCCTGGCCGGTCGATGGCCGCGGGCGGGCCCTCGGGCCTGCCGGGCCGGGCCTGCTCAGGACGGGCGCGCAGGTGCGGGGGGGACGGGATCCTCCCCGAAGCCGCCGCCCGGCCGGCAGCGGCCTAGCCGGCGCACCGACAGCAGCATGCCGCGCCACGCCCCGTGCAGCCGGATGGCTTGCTGGGCATAGGTCGAGCAGGAGGGCTCGAAGCGGCAGGCCGGCGGCAGCCACGGCTTGAGCAAGAGCCGGTAGGCCCCCACGAGGCCGAGGGCGAGGCGCTGGCCCAGCCCGAGGCGGGCGGGCGTCATCGGCGTCGCGGCCTCGCCGGCCGCGGCGCGCGCGGCGGTGCGCCCGAGCCCGCTGCGGCCCGGCCGGCTCGCTCGAGATCGGCGCGCAGGCCCGCCAGCGTGGGCTCCGCGGCGCCACGGCGCGGGCTCACGACCAGGTCCAGCGGCGGCAGCGAGGGCCGCAGGGCCCGGAAGGCCTCGCGCACCAGCCTGCGGAAGCGGTTGCGGCGTGGCGCGTGGCCGTAGCCACGGGGCACGCTCAGGGCCAGGCGGGCCAGGCCGTCCTCGCGCGCCAGCCGTCGCACCAGTGCCTCGCGGCCCGGGAAGGCCTCGCCCCGGTCCAGCACCGCGCGGATGTCGGCGTCCCGGCGCAGCCGGGCCTCGGACGGGTGGGGGTGCGCCGCGCTCATGCCCCCAAGGTAGCGCCACGCGCCGCGTGTCGCGCTCAACGCCCGGTGGAGGTGGCAGCTGCCTGCGCAGGCAGCCCCTGCGAGCCGGCTGTCGCGCGCCCGTCCGCGCCCAGCGCCAGCATGGCCGTGGCGAAGGAGAGCGAGAACAGCAGCACGCCGAGCCAGGTGGCGCGTGCGTTGCCGGCGTGGCACCAGGCGATGGCCAGCTGCGTGAACACGCCCAGCACCAGCACCATGACCAGCTTGGCCGTGGGCACGTGCGCGTGCCCGAGGTGCCGGCGCTCGTGGCGTGCGTCCCGCAGTCGCTCGAGCGAGGCGAGGAACTGTGCCTGCACGGCGCTGCCGGCCGTGAAGCAGCCGGGCTTCACGGCGGTCGCGTAGAGCGCAGCCTCCGCCGCGCTGGCGGCTGCCGCACGGGTCGGGTCGTCGGGCGCCGAGGCCACCTGCGCCTCGGCTCCCGCCATGCCGTCCACGAGCGCCGGGACGCCCGCAGCGGCTGCCCCGGGCTCGAGCGCGAGGCGGCGCAGGGAGCCCAGCGCACTGGCCTCGCCGGAGGCGAGCGCGGCGAGACGCGCCTGGCGCGTCCACATGTCGCCCAGCGCCGAGCTGGTGAAGAAGCCGAACAGCAGCGCTGGCGCTGCGAAGTAGGGCCCCACGACGCCGCGCACGGCCCAGCGCGTACGGTCCAGCCGCGTGACCAGCAGGCAGGCCAGCGCGCCGGAGAGCAGGGTGAGCAGGCTCCAGGCGATCGCAGGCATGCGCGCAGGCTACCGCTGGGGGCCGTCGGCCGGCGGGCCGGCCGCGCATGCTCCGGGGCGAGGGGGGCGCGCGGGGCTCGCCCGGTGCGGCGGCGGTAGGATCGCGGGCGTGACCACCCGGTTCCGCTTCTACAGCGAGGTGCTGCTGCGCGTCCTGCCCGAGGAGGACTACGCCCTGCGCCTGGAGGCGCTGGCCGAGGCGCTGCCGCTGGCCGTGGCGGCCACCGACGCCAGTGGCCGCGTGCTGGTGTGGAACCCTGCGCTCGCGGCGTGGATGGGCCCGCGCGAGGCGGCCGTGGGCCGTTCGCTGCTGGACGCGCTGCCGGCGCTGGCGGCCGACCCCAACCTCGACTGGGGACTGGCCCTGCATGCCTGCCTGCGCGAGGGCGTGCGGTGCGACCTGCCGCGCCACCCGCTGGGCGAGAGGGTGGTGCGGGCCACGCTGGGGCCGATGCGCGGCCCGTCCGGCCAGGTGCTGGGCGCCGTGCTGGCGCTGCAGGACATCACGCGCAGCGCGCGCGAGGAAGAGCGTCGCCGCCTGCAGGCACGCAGCGAGGCCGTCGCGGCGCTGGGGGCGGGCATCGCGCACGAGATCCGCAACCCGATCAACGCGCTCAGCCTCAACCTGCAGCTGCTGCGGGAACGCATCGAGGACCTGCCGCGCGAGGCGATCGCGGCCAAGGCCGACGCCATGATCGCCGAGCTCCAGCGCATGGAATCGCTGGTGGCCCACCTGCTGGAGGTGAGCCGTGGCGGCCCGCCCGACCTCGCCCCCGAGCGGGTGGACGACATCGTGGCCGCGGTGGTCGAGCGCCTCGACGGGACCGCCCGGCGCCAGGGCGCGCAGGTGGTGTTCCGGCCCGGCAGCGTGCGGCGGCTGCCGGTCGATCGCGCACGCATCGACCGCGCAGTCCACAACGTGGTCCGCAACGCGCTGGAGGCCGTCGGTCCCGCGGGGCGTGTCGAGGTGGAGACGCGCGACGATCCGCACAGCACGGTGATCGTGGTGGACGACAACGGCCCCGGCATCGCGCCGGCCGACCGCAAGCGCGTGTTCGAGCTGTTCTTCACCCGCAAGCGGGGGGGCACAGGCTTGGGCCTCCCGCTCGCGCGCCGGGCCGTCGAGAGCCACGGGGGCGAGATCGAGGTCCTCGAGCGGCCGGGCGGGGGCGCGCGCTTCGTCATCCACCTCCCGCTGGCCGGCACCGACACCGGCCCGGCCCGGGCCTAGGAGGAGCCATGGCGCGCCTGCTGGTCGTGGAGGACGAGAAGAACGCGCGCGAGGCGCTGGGCGAGGTGTTCTCCGGCGAGCACGAGGTGCGGCTGGCCGAGGACATGGCCAGCGCCCGTGCCGCCATCGCGGCGGCGCCCTTCGACCTGCTGCTCACGGACGTGGTGTTGCCCGGCGAGGGTGACGGCCTCGACCTGCTGCGCGCCGCCAAGGCCGCGCAGCCCGAGGCGCCCGTGATCGTGATGACTGCCTACGGCAGCGTCGAGCGCGCCGTGCGCGCCATGCGCGACGGCGCCTACGACTTCGTGGAGAAGCCGCTCGACGTGCGCCGCCTGCGCAGCCTCGTGGCCTCGGCGCTGGCTGCGCGCCAGCAGGCCCCGGTGAGCGCCGCGTGGCGTGCGGGACTGAGCGCCGAGGGGCTGCCCCCCGGCTTCGTGGGCAGCGCCCCCGCCCTGCGGGAGGTGTTCCGCATGGTGGGCAAGGCCGCGCCCACCAACGCCACCGTGCTGATCCTGGGCGAGTCGGGCACCGGCAAGGAACTGGTGGCCGAGGCCGTGCACAAGGCCAGCCCGAGGGCCCGCGGGCCCTTCGTGAAGGTCCACTGCGCCGCGCTGCCCGAGGGCCTGCTGGAGGCCGAGCTGTTCGGGCACGCCAGGGGCGCCTTCACGGGCGCTGCGGCGGAACGCGCCGGGCGCTTCGAGGCTGCGCACGGGGGCACCCTGTTCCTCGACGAGGTGGGCGAGGTGCCGCTGCACACGCAGGTGAAGCTGCTGCGCGTGCTGCAGAACCGCGAGGTGGAGCGCCTGGGCGAGAACAAGCCTCGGCAGGTGGACGTGCGCCTCGTCGCCGCCACGAATGCAGACCTCGACGCAAAGGTGCGCAAGGGCGAGCTGCGCGAGGACTTCTACTTCCGGCTCAAGGTGGTGACGGTGCGCATGCCGGCGCTGCGCGAGCGCCGCGGCGACATCCCGGCGCTGGCCGAGCACTTCCGCGCGCTGTATGCCGGGCGGCACGGCCGCGACGTGCGCGGCTTCGAGCCCGAGGCGCTGGCCCTGCTGCAGCAGCACGAGTGGCCGGGCAACGTGCGGGAGCTGGAGAACATGGTGGAGGCCGCCGTGGTGCTCAGCGACGGCCCCCTCGTCACGCGGGCCGTGCTGCCCGTCGAGGTCGGCGGGCAGCAGCGGGTGGAGGACCTGCCCGACACGGCCGACGTGCTGCGCATCAAGCGGGGCACTCCGCTGCCCGAGGCCGAGCGGCTGATCATCCTCGACACGATGCAGCGCACGGGCGGCAACAAGACCGCCGCTGCGCGCATCCTGGGCATCGGCCTGCGCACGCTCTACCGCAAGCTGGAGGAGTACGGCGTGGGCGGGGGCGAGCGCGGGCCGGGTCCCGGCCAGGTGGCTCGCCCGTAGGATGCCGCCTCCCCGCGCTGGAGGCTGCCATGCGTCCCATCGTCGTCCTGCCCCTCGTGCTCGCGCTGGGCTGGTGCCTTGGCCGGCTCGGGGCCGATCCGGCGCCAGCGAGCGCCTCCGGGCCCGCCGACTTCCGCGCGGCCATCGTGTCCGCCGAGGCCTCGGTGGTGCACGTGAGCACGCAGGTGGCGGGGCGTTCCCGCGATGACGCCGTCGGCAGCGGGTGGGTGCTCGAGGGCGACGGATGGATCGTCTCCAGCGCCCACGTGCTGGCCGGGGCCAAGCGCGTGCTGGTGGGGCTGGCCGGCCGGGCACCCGTGGAGGCCGAGGTGGTCGCCACCGATCCGCGCGTGGACGTGGCCCTGCTCAAGGCCCCGCTCACGGGCCTCGTGCCCTTGGCCGCCGGCAGCACGCGCGACCTTGCGCCAGGCATGTGGGTGCTGGCCTGCGGCAGCCCCTACGGCCTGGAGCGCTCGTGGTCGGCAGGCATCGTCAGCGGCCTCCACCGCCGCGGCGTGGCGGCCCAGCCCAGCGCCTACGAGGACTTCATCCAGGCGGATGCAGCGGCCAACCTCGGCAACTCAGGCGGCCCCTTGCTGGACACGAACGGACGCGTGCTGGGCATGGTGACCCAGATCATGACCCGTGCGGGCGGCTTCCAGGGCATCTCGCTGGCCACGCCGGTGGAGGCCGTGCTGGAAGCAGTGCGACGACTGCGGGGCGGTGGGGCCGGGCCTGCCCGTCCCTCGCTGGGCCTCTCCGTCCGCGAGCGGCCCGGCCTGCTGGAAGTGGCCGCGGTGGACCCAGGCGGGCCCGCGGCCGCAGCGGGCGTGCTGCCCGGCGAGGTGCTGCTCGAGGTGGCGGGCCAGCGCGTGGCCTCGGCCGCTGACGTGGAACGGGCCCTGTGGGGGCGGCGTGCCGGAGAGGCGGTGGACTTGATGGTGCAGTCCGCCCCGGCCGGAGCCCAGCCACGCGTGGTGCTGCGCAAGAGGGCCGTGCTGCGCTAGCGCAGCCGGCGGGCGGCGCGACTAGTAGCGGCGCAGCACGCCACGCACCACGCCGCGGATGTCCAGCTGCTGGGGCGGGCGCACGTAGATGGGGCTCATGGTGGCGTTGCTGGGCTGCAGGCGCACGCTGCCGTCCGGCTCGCGGTACATGCGCTTGAGGGTGGCCTCGTTGTCCACCACGGCCACCACGATCTCGCCCTCGCGGCCGGGATGGGTGCGCTCGACCATCACCAGGTCGCCGTCTGCGATGTGGTCGCCGATCATGGACTGGCCCACCACGCGCAGGATGTAGGTGTCCTGGCCCGGCGCGATCGGCAGCAGCTCCTCGAGCGTGTAGTGCTCGCTGTCTTCCATGGCCTCGATGGGCCGGCCGGCCGCGATGCGGCCCAGCACCGGCACGGTGGCCTCGGGCAGGTAGTTCCGGTCGAGGATCTCGATCGACCGCGAGCGCTGCGGCAGCTTGCGGATGGCGCCCTTCTTCTCCAGCGACGTGACATGCTGGTGCACCGTCACCCGGTGCACGCCCATCTGCTCGCCGATCTCCTCCAGCGTGGGCGAGGTGCCGTGCGTCCGGCGGTAGTCCCGCAGGAAGTTCATGATCTGCAGCTGCTTGGGGGTGTAGTTCACGGTGCGGGCTCCTGCGGCTACGAGGCTGGATCGGCCGAACGGCCGCCTACCTTTTGGCTTTGTTCGGGGGTGGATGGAGAGGGTGGATGGAGACGGTGGATGGGGCGGGCGAAGCAGGGGTGGAGGGACGCTGCGCGGTTGGCCTTGCGCGGCGTGGGCTGTCGTGCTGGCCGCGTGGCGGCGCCTTCGCCGGGGGGGAGCCCGTCCCCCGGGGCTGGCCGTCGGGCAGCCGGCGGGCTCGGGAGGCCGCCCCGAAGGGCGGCCTAGGCGAACAGCGCCAGGGCCATCGCCGCCACGAGCAGGAGCAGGAAGCCGGCCTCGCCCCGGGGCAGGAGGCGGGCACGCTCGTCTCGGGAGTGGCGAACCACGGTGCGGGAGTACAGGCTTGTCAGGGTGATGTTGCTCATGACGAACAACCTAACCGAACGGATTGCGAACGCAAGAGGGCGCGACCCAGGGAGGGGGGGTGCCGTCCGGGTGGGCCGCACCCCGTAGGCTGGCCTGGTGGTCCGATCCGCCTGCCAGGCCGTCCTCGTGCTGCTGGTGGCCCTCTGCGGGGGTGTGCCCGGCCTTGCGGGTGCCGCCGCCGTGGCCGGTGCCGAGCCCCCCGCGCTCCCCGGGCCGGTGCGCGGGGCGGGCCCGACTGTCCGGCAGGCAGCCGAGGCGCGGGCCCTGCTCCGGGCCCACGATGTGGGGGGGGCCGTGCGCTGCCTCGAGGCCGAGGGGGACCCTGCGCAGGGCCCCGCCGAGGTGGCCTGGCTGTGGACGCAGGTCGCCCCGCTGGTGCGGGGCCGCGGCGAGGTCCTGGCGCGCCTGCAGGCCCTGCCCTCGGGGGGGCTGCGGGCGGCCCTGGAAGCCTTGCTGGCGCCTGATGCCGCGACGGAACGGGACCGGCTGCGCGTGGCCTCGAGGCGCGACCGCAGCCCGTGGTTGAGGCTGGCGCTGTTGCACGTGCTGGCACGGCTGGGCGAGCACGCCGAGCTGCTGGGCGAGGCTCGGGCGCTGGGCGGGGCAGCCTCCCCCTTCGTGCGGGTGGAGGCGTGGCTGCTCTCGGCGCGCGCCTGTGTGCACCTCGGTCGCTTGCCGCAGGCCCTCGCGCTGGCGGCCGAGGTGGTGCGAGAGGACCCGCAGGACGCGCGCGGGCCCTCCTTGGAGGCGGAAGTGCTGCGCAGGCTGGGTCGCGTGCTCCCGGCGCGCGATGCCCTGCGCCGTGCGCTCGCGCTCGCGCCGCGCTCGGAGGCGCTGGCCCGTCGGCTGGCCGACCTCGTGCGCGAGGAGGGCGCCGTCGTGCCCGCCGGGGAGTGGGCCGCGATCGGGGCCGTGCTGGACCGCCGCAACCCGGAGGCGGAGGCGCTGCGTGCCCGGCTGCTGCTGGCGCAGGATGACCGCGCGGGTGCGCTGGCAGCGCTGGATCGTGCCCTGGCCGCCGGTGCGAGGCCGGTGCCGCTGGAGCGCGAGCGACGCCACCTGCTGGCGCAGGCGGGGCGCTGGACCGAGGTGGTCGAGGCCATCGAGGCCGCCTCGCCGGCCGCCGCCCGCGAGCGGGGCGACAGCCTGCTGCGCGCGCGCTGGCAGGATCTGCGACGGGCGGTGGAGGCGGCACCCGGCCCGCAGGCGCCGCCCGCGGCGGTCGAGGCACTGGCCGCGGCGCTGGTCGCGGTGGGGGCACTCCCCGACGCACAGCACGTGCTGGCCTGCGTGGACACACCGGGTGCGCGCGCGCTGGCCCGGCGCGTGGAGGGCCAGCAGGCCTTCGAGCGGGTGCTGCGCGAGGAAGTGGAGACGGGCTACCGTGCGGGCCACCAGGTCGCGCAGGGCCGCCCGCAGGGGGCCTCGCTGGCGCGCGTGCTGGCGCGCATGGCCGCAGCGGCGGCCCAGCACCTGGTGCCCGAGGAAGCCCAGCGACTCTCCGTGCCGGGTGCGGGCCTGCGGGAGGTGGGACTCGTGGGCGCGTGGCTGGACCACCGCGTGCACTCAGAAGCCCCGCTGGTCCAGCACTTCCGCGCCTACGGGCGCTACCTCGTGCTGGGCCAGCGCAGCGACGGTCCCGTGGAGGCCATCGTGTTCTCGCTGGCGGCGCTGGTTCCCGCAGCACCGGTGACCGTGCGCGGACAGGCCCTGCAGCACGACCTCGCGCTGGGCTACGACCGCGGCCTGCGCTCGTTTGTCGATGCGCAGGGTGGCGGCCTGGCGGGCGCCTGCCTGCCTGACGGGTTGTGGCTGGACGCCGATGCCGCGCTGGAGGCCCAGCACGAGGCCCTTGCCGCCTTGCGCCGGGATCCCTCGCTGGTGGAGGCCGCGTCCGCCATGCCCTTGCCGGCGGCCGACGGTCCGCGAGGCCTTGCTGCGCTGGACGACCCGGGCGCGGTGCGGCTGCGCCTGCTCGCAGCCCACCAGCGGGCCTCGCCCCACGAGCGCTGGGCAGGCCTCGCCACCCTCGCCGTGCACGAGGAAGGGCACGTGCTGGACCTGCGGCGTCACCTGCCCCTGTGGCAGGGACTGCCGTCCACGGTGCGGCTGCTGGCGCGCGAGGGACTCTCCGCGACACGCTTCGAGGCTGCGCTGGAGCGCCGCGCCCAGCTGTGGGCGCTGGCGGCCTCGCCGCATCCCTACCTCGTGCTCGCGGAGATGGTCGAGCGGCTGCCGGCCGAGGAGCGCGATGCCGACCCGCACAGCCTGGGCTACCGCGATGCGCTGGCGCGCCTCGTGGCGCACGTGGCTGCAGACGCAGGCCGGTATCCGCAGGTGGACCGCACGCGCCTGGTGCTGGCCCAGCTGGACCGGCTGGCCCCTGCCCAGCTGCAGGCCGCGGCGCGCGCCCTGCTGGACTAGCCGCTGGCTGGGGCTGCTACCCTCGGGTCGTGACGCGCCTGCGGCCCGCTCCTGTCGCTCGTGGCCTGCGCCGCCCTGCGCTGCGCACCCTGCTGGGCTGCGTCCTGCCGTGCGTGCTGCTCGGTGGTGCGTGGGTCGTGGCGGCGAGCGCCGAGGACGCCGTGGCGCCCGCGCCCGCGGCAGCGCCGCCCGCACCGCCGCTGGCGAGCGTGGAGGTAGATCCGGAGGGCACGGCGCTGGCCTGCCTGCAGGCGGCGGAGCGGATGCGGCGCTCGGGCGACCTGGCTGGCGCCCTGGAGCTGCTCTCGGCGGGCGCGGCGCAGGGGGCTCGGCTCGTGCCTGTGCTGGACACCGATGCGCAGCCCGAGGCTGCCTCGCGCGGCCTGTTCGTGCCGTGGGCGCAGGCGCTGGAGCGCTTGGCAGCCGGCTGGCCCAGCGTGCAGCGCGCTGCGCTGGCGGCACGCCTGCAGGGCGAGACAGCGCGCCTGCTGGGCCAGGCGCGCGGGGGCGACCGCGCAGCGCTGGAGCGGCTGTGCGAGGCGCCCGTGCTCGACGAGGTGGGCGTCCAGGCCCTGCTGGCAGCGGCAGCGCTGGCCGAGGAATGCGGCGAGCCTGCGCGCGCGCGCCTGCTGCTGGCACGCTGGCGGGCCCTTGCCACCGCAGCGACGGATGCGCGGGCCCGGGACGCGGCCGAGCGCGCGGAGGTACGGCTGGCCGCAGCCTGCGGCGACCTGCACGCCCTGCAGGCGCTGGCGACGCGCACCGATGCGGTGGGCGAGGCGGCTCGACAGCGGCTCGAGCCCCGCCGCGCGGACGGGAACCGCCCGGCCGCGGGCCCTCCGGCGACCCTGCCGCGCGCGTTGCGCCTGGCCTGGCGCCTGGACCTGCGCGACCCGGCCGCTGCGCCGGCGGGTCCTGCCCTGCCGGCCGTGGCCGTGGCCGGCGATGCGCGCGGGCTGTTCGTGCACGACGGCCGGCGGGTGCGTGCGCTCGACCTGGCCACGGGCGTGGAGCGCTGGTCCTTCCCGGCCGCGGCGGGCGCGGGCCTGCCGCGCCCGGCGTACCAGCCGTGGGACGAGCCCTTGCGCTGGGTGGAGCGTTCGGGTGACGACGTGCTGGCGGTCGTGGGCGACCCGGGCGGCACGGGCTCCTTCCTCGCCTCCGGCGACCGCGAGCTGGACATCGACGCGGGCCCGGCCGAGGTGCGTGCGCGGCTCGTGGTGCTGCAGGCGGCCGATGGAGGCTTGCGCTGGCACACCGGGGCCCTGCGCGAGTCGCATCCCGTGCTGGGCGACCGCGCCGTGTCGTGCACCAGCCCGGCCCTCGTGCACGAGGACGGGCTCTACGTGCTCTTCGCGCGACGGCGCGGCACCCTCACCACCTACGCAGCCTGCCTGGACCGGCACACGGGCAGGCCGCGCTGGGTGCAGGAGCTGGCGCACGGCGAGAGCGGTCGACGGGTGGAGCCCAAGGACGAGGAGCAGCGCGGTGCGCCGGTCGTGCAGTCGTTGCCGTGGGGCCAGCGGCCCGTGCTGGCCGGTGACGAGCTGTGCGTGGTGCCGCACGCGGGCCTGGCGGCCGGTCTCGATGCGCGCACGGGCCGCGTGCGCTGGTTGCGCGCCCTGCCGCGCTTCGTCCCCGGGCAGGCGGACCTCGCGCAGGAGCGCCTGTGGGGCGGCAGCGCCCGCAACCAGCCGCTGCCTTGGGGTGGGCAGTGGATCCTGATGCCGATGGATGCTCCCGCGCTGCTGGCGCTGGAGCAGGGCACGGGCCGCCTGCGCTGGCAGGCGGCGCGCTTGCCGATCAACGACCTGTGCGGGCTGCAGGATGACCCCAGCCTGCAGCCGCTGGTGCGCGTGCTGGGTGCCCAGCCCGCCACCTTCGACGCAGTGGGCGGCGCCCTGCGTTCCTGGGGTGCGTCGGGCATGGCCGCGCCGGCACCCGACGCGCCCGACCTGCCCGCCACGGGGCGCGGCGTGGTGGTCGGGGACTGGCACGTCGGTGTGGACCTCGGCACGCGCGGCATGCTGCGGGTGCAAGCGTGGCCCGGCACCGGCAGGCAGGACGGCCCGCCCGTGCGCGTGGACCTGCCGGATGCGCGCGCCGGCGAGGCCGGGGCCGTGGCGCCCTGCGACCTCGTGCGCATCGCCGGCACCTGGATCCTGGCCGAGAACGCAGGCCTGCGAGCCTGCGTGGCGGAGGAGGACCTCGAGGCGGCCTACCCCGCGGCCGGCGAGCCTGCCCGACGGTCCGTGGGTGCCTGCTTGCGGCGGGACCTGCCGGGCCTCCTGCAGGCGCTCGACGGCCTGCCCGACGAGGATGGGGCCGTGGCGGCCGCGCTCGCGCGCGACGTGGAGCGCATGCTGGGCGAGGAGTGGGTGGGCGTGGAGCCGTGGGCGGACGCAGCCCTGCCGGCACGCCTGCACGCGCTGGCCCGGCTGCCCGCGCCGTGGCGCGAGCGCATCCTGCTGGACGGGGCGCGCGTGCTGCGCGGCGCGGCGCGCTGGCCCGCGCTGGTCGCGTTGCTGGTGGCCTGGATCGAGGCGCCACCCGCCGTGCTCGAGGGCTACGAGGTGCAGGATGGGGACCTCGAGGCAGGCTTCGTGCTGCCCGTGGGCGGTCGGCTGCGCGGGGACCTGCTGGCGGCTGCCCTGCTGCGCGCGCTACGGCGCGAGCCGGGTGCCGCGGCAGCGCTGGCGTCCCACGAGCAGGTCGTGTCCGAGGCGTTGCAGGCAGTGGAGGCAGCCTCACCGCAGGCCCAGCGCGAGGCGCTGCGGCGCGCGGCGGGCACGCGGGCACTGGCCGCGGCACGCTCCCGCCTGCTCGCGCAGGCGCGCGCGCAGGGCGATGCATGCACGGCGGCATGGCAGGCCGCCGACCTGCGGCTGGACCACGACGCGGCCCCGCCCGAGGCGCTCGCCCGCTGGCAGTCGCTGGAGGCCGACGCCTGCCTCGAGGCCGGTGACCTGGAGACGGGTCGTGCGCTGCTGGAGGACCTGCGGCGCCACGCCGCCGCGCTGGTGGACGAGCAGGGACGCACGCCGGCGCAGCGCATCACGGCGTGGCGTGCGCAGCACGGCTGGGCACCCACGCGCGGCGGCGACCTGCGCGAGCCACTCGCGTTCTGGCCCGCGGCGGACGGCCCGCGCATCCAGGACCGCCTCGGGGCCGTGAGCGTGCCCAGCCTGCGGGGGCCGGGCGTGGCGCGGGCGGCGGACCGATTCCTCGTGCTGCGCGGGCTGGAGCTGGAAGTGTGGTCGCTGGCCTCGGGTGCGCGCGTGGCCGCGCTGCCCACCGGCGACCGGGGCTGGCTGGGCGGCTCGCTGCAGGACAGTGCTGCGTGGCTTCCCGAGCCCGGCGTGCGCCTCCTGCGAACCGCGGCGGGCCAGCCAGCCGACCTCTCCGGCCTGCTGGCCGGCGACTGGCTGCTCAGCTGGGGAGGGGCGCCGCTGGCCAGCACGGCCGACCTCATGCGGCGCATCGCACGCAGCGAGCCGGGCTCGCCAGTGGAGGTCGTGCGCCTGCGCTCCGGCCAGCCCGAGCACCTGCGCTTCGTGCCGCAGGCGCGCCCCGTCGAGGAGGCGCGCACGCTGCTGGACCGGGACAGCGCCTGGCTGGACGGGGCGGGCCGGGCCTGGCTGCCCACGCGCACCGGGGTGGTGCGCGTGAGCCTCGATCCGCCCAGCGTGGAGGCGCCCTGGAGCCTGGAGGGCCCGGGCACGGTGTGGCGCCTGGAGGTGCTGGGGGGGCAGGCACTGGCCTGCGTGCGCAGGCAGGGCGACGATGACCTGCTGGTGGCGCTGGACCTGCGCGACGGGCGCGAGCGCTGGCGCGCGTCGCTGCGGGGCCGCATCGCGGCGCTGGAGGCCTGCGGCAGCGCGCTGGCCGTGTCGCTGGGGGAGCCGGGGCAGCTGCTGCTGCTGGACGCGGCCGATGGCTCGCTGCGCTGGGCCAGCCCGTTGGAGGAGGACCCCACGCACCCCTTCCAGCCGCAGGCGGCCGTGCGTGCCGAGCGCCGCGCGTGGGGCAGCACGGCGGGCCGCATGCACCTCGTGGCCGGGCGCGGGCAGGGCGTGCTGTGGACCGTGAACAGCACCACGCTGGCGCTGGGCCGCCTGCCGCTGCCGGAGCCGGCCGGGTTCGCGCCCAGCCTTGCTGCCGGTGCGTACGTCGCCGTGGGCGCGTGGCCGTCGCACGTGTGGCTGCTGGCGCCTGACCCGGCCTCCGAGGGCTTCGTGCGGCGGGGCGGGCTCTCGCCCGGCAGCCTGCTCACCGAGCAGCCTCACCATGGCGGGTTGCTCGACGCCAACAGCCGCCTGCGGGCGGTGGGCGACACGCTGCACGTGGTGCGCTACGCCGTGCGCTGGCCGGGCAGTGCCGAGCGCGGTGTCACGGTGATGACCTTCGGGCGCATCGAGGACGACCGGCGCGGCAACCTGCGCTTCACGCTGCTCGACCACGAGCCGCCGCTGACGCGCGCCACGGGCGAGCTGCTGCTGACGCACCTCGTGGCCACGCCCGACGGGCTGCTGGCCAGCGGGATCACGCGCCAGCCCGCCGACAGCGGGCTGTACCTGCGCAGCCACCTGTGGGTGCCCAGCGCAGAGGGCGGCTCCGAGGCGCGGCCGGCCTCGCCCGTGCCCTGGCCGGTGTCCATGCAGGTGCCCTGGCGCTCGCCGCCGGCGCGGCTGGCCGGTGCGCTGCTGCTGCTCACCGACGAGGGCGCACGCGTGGTGCCGGTGGGGCCGCCCGGGCCCTAGCGGGCGGGGCGCCGCCTAGCGGGCGGTGAGCAGGCGCACGACCTCGTCGGCGCTGCAGCCGCTGGTGATGCGCTCGCGCACCTCGGCCAGCTTGAGCCGGCGGCTGATCTGGGCTAGCAGCTCGAGGTAGGGCTTCTGCGCGTCCTGCGGCCCCGCGATCAGCACCACGATGGTGACCGGCTTCCCGTCGATGCTGCCGAACTCGATGCCGTGTGCGCAGCGGCCCACGGCCACCACGAAGCGGTTGACGCTGGCGATGCGCGCGTGGGGGATGGCGATGCCCAGCCCGATCCCCGTGGAGAGCAGCGCCTCGCGCTCGCGCACCGCGGCCAGCAGGCCGGGCAGGTCGCGCACGTCGGGCGAGCCCTCGACGGCGCGCACGATCTCCTCGAGCACGGCGTCCTTGGAACGGCCCTTGAGCTGCACCACGTAGTGGGGGTGCAGGTGGTCGCGCAGGTCGATGCGGGGCTGGTCCATGCCGTCTCCCACGCTCGCATGACGGCCACAGCCGCTCCTAGAGCGCGTCGGGGCGGATGCTAACCACGGGGGCTCCCTTCCCGAAGGCCACGGCCACCAGGTCCAGCCGGAAGCCACGGCGCCGCAGGGCAGGCTGCGCACAGAGCCAGCGCCCGGCCGCCTCCAGCCGGCGGCGCTGCCGGTCGCGCAGGGCGTGCAGGGGCGGGGCGGCGCCCGCGCGGGCCGTGGCCTTCACCTCGACCAGCACCAGCAGGCCCGCGTGCTCGGCCAGCAGGTCCACCTCCCCGCAGGGCGTGCGCACGTTGCGCCCCAGCAGGCGGTAGCCGCGCGCCCGCAGCACCCGGCAGGCCGCGCGCTCGCCGCGCCAGCCCAGCAGCCGCTCCCTGCCATGGCGTGCCGCCCGCGCCACGCAGGGCCATGCACGGCCATGCCAGGCGCGGCCACGGCGCGCTGGGCCGCGCGGGGCGGCAGGGGCTCGGGAGCGGCTCACGCCAGGGCACCGCGTGCCGGGGGCAGGCGGTTGCGCGGGGGGCGCGCGGCGCAGCGGGGCAGGCAGCGAGCGGCGCCCGGGCGGGCGCGCCGCGCTAGGCCTTGGCGGGAGCGGCCGGCTCGGCGGCCTCGTCCTCGCCCACCAGCGCCTCCAGGCGCGTGGCCTTGCCCGTGCGGGCGCGCATGTAGCGCAGCTTGGCACGGCGCACCTTGCCGCTGCTCACCACCTCGATCTTCTCGATCAGGGGGCTGTGCAGGGGCAGGATGCGCTCCACGCCCTCGCCGGCCACGATGCGACGCACGGTGAAGGTCTCGCCCAGCCCGCCGCCACGGATCCCGATCACGACGCCGGAGAACACCTGGGTGCGCTCCTTGTCGCCCTCCTTGATCTTGAGGGAGACGGCCACCGTGTCGCCCACCGAGGGCTTGGTGATGTCGGTGCGCAGCAGGGGCTTCTCGAGCAGGCGGACGCGGTCCATCGCAGGGCTCCAGGCCGCCGGGGAGCCGGCGACGGGGGAACCGGGGAAGGTAGCCTCGGGCCCCGGACCTGCCTACGAAGGACCGAGGCCGGCGGCGTATCCTCCGGGGGTGCGCGCCACCGTGGTCACCCTGCTGCCCGAGATGTTCCGGCCCCTGCTGGAGACGGGCGTCATCGGGCGGGGGGTGGAGCGAGGCCTGCTGCGGGTGGACCTCGTGGACCTGCGCGAGCTGGGCGAGGGGCCCCACCGGGTGGTGGACGACCGGCCCTTCGGGGGCGGCCCGGGGATGGTCCTGCTGGCGGAGCCCTTCGTGCAGGCCGCCGAGAAGGCCCGGGCCGGCCACCCCCCCGGGGCACGCACCTTGCTGCTCACGCCCCAGGGCAGGCGTTTCGACCAGGCCTTCGCCCGCGAGCTGGCCACGCACGCCCCCGGCTTCGTGCTGCTGTGCGCGCGCTACGAGGGGGTGGACGAGCGGGCCGTGGAGCACCTCGCGCCCGAGGAGGTGTCGCTGGGCGACTTCGTGCTCTCCGGCGGCGAGCCCGCGGCGCTGGCCATCCTCGACGCCGTGGGGCGCCTCGTGCCGGGCGTGCTGGGGGACGAGCAGAGCCCGCTGGCCGACTCCTTCGGCGAGGGCCGCGGATGGCTCGACCACGCGCACTACACGCGCCCGGCCGTGTGGCGCGGTCGCCCGGTGCCCGAGGTGCTGCGTGGCGGCAACCACGCCGCCATCCAGCTGTGGCGCGAGCAGCAGGCGCGGGAGCGCACGGCCCAGCGGCGGCCGGACCTGCTGGGCGGCCGCGGCGCGGGAGCCTAGGCATGTTCACCGGCATCGTCACGCACTGCGGGCGCGTGGAGCAGGCCGAGCGCCGGGCGGACGGTGCCTTGCGCCTCGTGGTGCGTCCCGAGTCGCCCATGCCGCCGGTGGCGCTGGGCGCAAGCGTGGCCGTGGATGGCGCCTGCCTCACCGTGGTGGACGCTGCGGGCGGGTCGCTGGCCTTCGAGGCGGTGCCCGAGACCCTGCGCAAGACCACGCTGGGCACGCTGGCCCGCGGCTCGCGCGTGCACCTCGAGCGGGCGCTGCGCGTGGGCGACGAGCTGGGCGGCCACTGGGTGCAGGGCCACGTGGACGGCATGGCGCGGCTGGCGGCCGTCGAGGTGCGCGGGGCCGAGGTGCGCTGGGTGATGCAGCTGCCGGCGGGCCTCGAGGGCAGCGTGCTGCCCAAGGGCTCGGTGACGCTGGCCGGCGTCAGCCTCACGGTGGGCGAGGTGTGGCGCGAGGGGGCCTCGGAGTGCTTCAGCGTCTACCTGATCCCGCACACGCTGGCCGTGACGGTGCTGGGCGAGCGCCGGCCCGGCGACCTGCTCAACGTGGAGGCCGACGTGCTGGGACGCTGGCTCACGGCGCTGCACGCGCGCGCCGCCGGCCTGCCGCCGGGCGGGGCCGTGGGGCGGCCATGAGCCGCGTGCCCTGCTCCCGCGCCGCGGCCGCCCTGGCGCTGGCATGGCTGCTCGCCGGCTGCCGCAGCGGCCGCGTGCTGGGTCCCGCGCAGGCGAGCCCCCTTGCCGCGCCGCCCGCGGCTGCGCTGCCGCGCCCCGTCACGCCGCTGGCCCCGGTGTCGGCGCGCGAGGCGCGCGCCGGTCGCGTGCAGCTGTCGCCGCAGGACCTCGCCGGCGTGGACGCATGGGTCGCTGCGGGCAACGCCCAGTGGATCGTGGGCGACGAGGTGCTGGTCGAGGGCACGCGCGAGTACTTCGCGCCCATCCTGGCCATCGCCTCGCGCGTGGGGGCGGTCGAGCGCACCGACGAGGTCACGCCCGAGGTGACCACGGTGACGCTGCGCTTCATGATGTCCCGCTCGTCGCTGGCGGTGGAGAACAACCCGCGCGTGCAGGTGGGCGCGGGGCTCACCGTGTCGGCGCGGCGCGTGCTGCGGCTGCGCCTCGTGCAGGCCCAAGACCTGCGCGTGCCCGTGTGGCTGCGCGTGGTGGCGCAGGGCGATGCCAGCCAGGGCCGCCGCGACCGTGTCGAGCGCCGGGGCGCCACGCTGTCGCTGGCCGGGGCGTTGCGCCGCACGGCGGCGGGCTGGTCGTGGTCGGAGCAGCGCTGAGCCGCCGCGCCGGGCGCGCACGGCGGGCGTCGGAGCGCCGGTCCACCATGCCGTGGGGCCGTCGGGGCCCCGGGAGCCGCCCATGCCCGGACGCGTCGAGGTCGTCACCTTCGAGAGCCGCCTGCTGGAGGGCAACCCGCTGGGCGACAGCCCGCGACGGCAGGTGCCGGTGTACCTGCCTGCCGGCCTGGAGAAGGCGGGCGCGGGGCGCGTCCCGGTGCTCTACGCGCTGGCCGGCTTCACCGGCTCCGGCCTCTCGTACCTCAACTACGACTTCTACCAGCCCAGCCTGCCGCAACGCCTCGACCGCATGATCGAGTCGGGCCGCATGCCGCCGGCCGTGGTGGTCATGGTGGACGGCATGACGAGGCTGGGGGGCAACCAGTACATCGACAGCAGCGCGGTGGGCCCGTGGGCACGCCATGTTTGCGAGGAACTCGTGCCGTGGGTGGAGCGCACCTACCCGGTGCTGCCGGGGCGCGCGCACCGCGGCGTGTTCGGCAAGTCGTCCGGCGGCTACGGCGCGCTGATGATGGGCCTCGAGCACGCGGACACCTTTGCCGGCGTGGTGAGCCACTCGGGCGACGCCTACTTCGAGTACTGCTACGGCGTGCACTTCCCGACCACGGTGGACACGCTGCGCGCGGTGGGGGGGCTCACGCCCTACCTCGAGCGCCTGCACAGCCACCCCAAGCTGCCGCGCGCATGGGGCGACGCCCTCATCATCGTGGCGCAGGCGGCGTTCTTCTCGCCCAACCCTGCGGCGCCCCACGGCTTCGACCTGCCCTTCGACCTCGAGACGGGCGAGCGGCGCGAGGACGTCGTGGCCCGCTGGCGCGAGCGGGACCCCGTCTGGCTGGTGGAGCGCCACGCCGCGGCGCTGCGCTCGCTGCGCCTGCTGTGGTTCGACTGCGGCACGCGCGACGAGTGGCACCTGCACCACGGCACGCGCATGCTGGCCCGGCGCCTGCGGGCGGCGGGCGTGCCCCACGTGCACGAGGAGTTCGACGACGACCACAAGCAGGTGGGCTACCGCCACGAGGCGAGCCTGCCCGTGCTGGCCCGGGCCCTGCTGCCCTAGCCCGGGCCTCGCGGGGCGCGGCGCACCGGGGGCGCGCCGTGGCGTGCGCGTCTCGGCTATCCTTGGGGGTGGCGTCCAGGAGACCCTCATGCCCCGCCTCGCCCCGTGGCTGCTGGCCCTAGGCCTCGTGCTGCTGCCCTCCGCGACCCCGCTGCGGGCCGAGGACCCGCCCGCCGCGCCGGGCAACAAGCCTGCGGGCCCCGACGCCCCGCCCGACGACGGGGCCGACGGCCCCATGCCCTTCGGCGAGGAGGTCAACAAGGCCATCGAGGAGGGCGTGGCCTGGCTCAAGGCCAAGCCGCGCATCTACACCTTCCGCGACGAGCCGGCGGCGCACTGGGGCCTGGTCAAGGGCGAGCGCATCTACGGCGGCGGCGACGGGCCGCAGTACCGCCACCCGGCAGGTCCCACGGCGCTGGCCCTCTACACGCTGCTCAAGTGCGGCGTGGACCCCAAGGACCCCGTCATCACCGAGGGCTTCCACTGGCTCAAGGTGGTCCATCCCATCACGGAGGAGACCGACGGGCAGGAGGCTCCGCAGTTCTCGTGGCACCACACGCAGGCGGCCGGCGCCTACGAGATGAGCGTGATGGTGCTGGCGCTCACGGCCAAGTACGACGCGTACAAGCGCACCAAGAACAGCGCCGATGCCGCCAAGGCCGGCAAGCTCAAGATCACCAACAAGGACGACCTCGAGTGGCTGCAGGCCATGGTGCAGGGCCTGGTGGAGCGCCGCGGCACGCCCGCGGGCGAGGGCAGCGAGCCCGACAAGGGCTGGCGCTACAACGTGCCGGTCCTGACGCTCTCCAGCGGCAACAGCAACTGGACGCGCAACTCGGGCCGCGGGCACCTGGGGAACCAGGACATGTCCAGCACGCAGCTGGCGGCGCTGGCGCTGTACAACGCGCACCGCTTCGGCGTGAAGGTGGAGCCCGAGATCTGGTGGGACATCCTCGCGTTCGCGCTGGCCCAGCAGGAGGACGACGGGCCCGAGCACGCGCGCCACGACCCGGCCTACGTCGCGGGCGGGTACGCACCGCCCAAGGACAAGGCGCGCGGCTTCTGCTACATGAAGGGCAGCGCCGACGGCAGCGAGGGGAAGGCCACCGGCTCGATGACGGCGTGCGGCCTGGGCACCATCCTGATCTGCAAGGAGGTGATCTGCGAGACCGACAAGGGACGCAAGCGGTTCCTCGACAAGAAGATGGACACGGTCGTGGACAAGGCCACCTGGGACGCGCTGGCGTGGCTCGACAAGAACTGGTCGGCCTTCGAGAACAAGTACAGCACCTACGGCTACCCGATCTACTACCTGTACTCGCTCGAGCGTGCCATGGACATCCTCGGCAAGAACCTCGTCGGCAAGAACCTCTGGTACCAGCTGGGCGCGCGCCAGCTGCTGGACAAGGACAAGCCCGTCGAGGTCGACGAGCGGCAGAAGAAGGGCACGCGCAAGGTGCCCGGCACGCACTGGATGACCAACAGCACGCACGAGCCCAAGGACGTGCTCGACACCTGCTTCGCGCTGCTGTTCCTCAAGCGCGCCACGAAGGGCCTGATCCCGCGCGCCGTCACCGGCGGCGACGAGGGCCCCCGCGACAACCGCTGAGCCGCGGCCGGGCGGCGGGGCGGCAGCCGGACGCCTCGCTGGCGCCGGGGGCGGGGGTGCGCTACGGCGGCACCCGGTCGCTGGCTGGCGGTAGAGTGCGGGCTCGCCCCCGCGTGGGGGCCCCCTTGGAGTCCCGCATGCGTCGTCTCGCCCCCCTCGCCCTCGTCGCCCTTGCCTGCCTCGCGCTGGTCATGCCCACGGCCTCGGCCAGCAACGCGCGGGGTCCCAAGGCCCCCGAGATCGCCATCACCGACGGCATCCACGGCATGACCGCCAAGAGCACGGTGGCCGAGCACCTCGGCAGCCCCGTGCTGCTGGTGATGTGGATCCCCGTGTGCCCGCACTGCAAGAAGTTCGTGCCCGACCTGCAGGCGCTCTACGCCAAGTACGCTGCCAAGGGCCTCAAGGTCGTCACCGTGACCTGGGGCAAGAAGGACTACACCGTCGAGTTCATGAAGGAGAAGGGCTACAACTTCCCCGTGGGCTTCGACTGGACCGGCACCACGACGAAGCGCTTCGGCCTGGGCAAGATGCCCGGCATCCGGCTGATCGGCGCCGACGGCCACCTGCGCGAGGTCGGTGGCACCAGCGAGCTGGCGCCCACGCTGGCCACGCTCGAGGCCGCCATCCAGGCCGAGCTGCCTGCGCCCGCCACGAAGTAGGCATCGAGCGCATGCGCGGCCGCAGTTGCTGCGCCGCCCGCGCCGTGGCCCTTGGTAGGGTCGCGGCGTGACCGATCCCGTCGTGCCCTCGAGCGCTGCGCCCACGGTACCGCCGGCTCCCGCCGCGCCGGGCCCGACGGGAGGGCGTGGCTGGCTGCGTGCCGTGCTGCTGGCGCTCGCGGCCGGGGCGGTGGCCTTCGTGGCCGGGCGCACGCAAGGCGCCGCGCGCGAGCGCGCGCAGGTCGAGGGGGAGTCGGCCGGCGTGCGCCGCCAGCTCGACCTCGCGGAGCAGCTGGCGGCCAAGCAGGCGCAGCTGGTGGACCAGCTCCAGCAGCTGGTGCAGGTGACCGAGCAGTCGGCCGACGCCCGCGTCAAGGTGGCCGAGGGGCTGCGCGAGAGCGTGGAGCTGGCCAGCACCCTGCTGCTCATGGAGTCGCGCGAAGGCCTGGCGCCGCTGGGCCGGCTGGAGATCGTCGAGCGCGCGGCCCGGGTCGCGCTGGAGCCCTACGAGGGCCGCGAGGTGGAGGCCCTCACGCCCGCCAGCCTGGAGGTGAAGTGGGCCGCGACGGCGCTGCTGGGCGACGTGCAGGCCGAGCAGGGGCGCCTGGCCGAGGCGGCCGACACGCTGCGCGCGGCGCTCTTGCTGGCCCGCCAGCGCCAGCAGGTGCGGCCCCAGCCGGCGCGGGTGCTGGCGGTGGCGCGCGCGCACGAGACCCTGGCCGATGCCCTCGAGCGGGGCGCCGACCTCGCGGGCGCGCTGGGCGAGCGCGAGGAGGCCCTGCGCGTCGTGCGGGTGCTGGCCGAGGCGCAGCCCGCGGACCTGCTCTGGCAGGGCGAGGCCGCCGACACGCAGGCGCGCATCGCGCGCACGCTGGGGTCGCTGGGCCGTGCCCAGCCGGCGCTGGAGATGGCCCGTGCGGCCGTGGCGGGTGCCCGGGCGGTGCGTGCGCGCGAGCCGGGCGAGGCGCGCGTGCAGCAGGTGCTGGCCCGCGCGCTGGGCGTGCAGGCCGCGTCGCTGGCCGCCACCGGCTCGGCGGGCGAGGCGCTCGCCGCGTGGGACGAGGCGCTGACGCTGCTGGATCCCGGCGCGGGCGGCGCCCCGCCCAGCACCGAGTCGATGTCGCAGCGCGCCGACCTGCTGCTGGCGCGCGGAGACCACGACCTCGTGGCGGGCCGTGCGCCCGCGGCGATGGCCGCGTTGCGGCAGGCGCTGGACGCAGCGGTGGACGTGGTGGCGCGCGAGCCGCTCGCACGCGCCGGCCAGGAGCGGCTGGCGCGCGTGTGCACCCGGCTGGCCGAGGCGCTGGAGGCGGGTGGCGATCCGGAGGACGCCCTGCGCGGCCGGCTGGAGGCCGCGCTGGCCTGGCAGCGCGTGAGCGAGCTGGACCCGTCGCGTGAGCAGCCGCAGCAGGAGTGGCTGCACGCCTTGCTGGACCTCGGCGACCTGCAGGCGCGGCAGGGGGATGCGGAGGGCGCCCTGGCCTCCTACCAGCAGGCGCGCGAGCGCGTGCAGGGCCTGGAGCCGGAGGCCGAGGCGCCGGCGCAGGGCGGGCGGCGCCTGCGCATGGTGACGGGCAGTGACCTGGCCACCTGCCACGACCGGGTGGCCGCCACGCTGCTCGTGCTGGGCCGCCGGGCCGAGGCGCTGGAGGCGTGGCGCGCGGCGCTCGCCGTGATCGAGCCCCTGGCGAAGAAGACGCCCGAGAACGCGTTCTGGCAGGCCGACCTGGCCTGCATCTGGATGCACCTGGGCGAGGCGCAGGCTGCGCAGGAGGCCGAGCGCGAGGAGGGCGCGCGCTCGCTGCGCCGCGCTCTGCGCCTGCTGGCCCCGCTGGAGGAGTCCGGGCGCCTGCCGGCCTATGCCCAGCCCTGGCCCGGGTTGGTGCGCGCGCGGCTCGAGGGCCTGCCTCGCTAGCGGCAGGCGGGCCCGCTCCCCGCGCGAGGTCGAGGGCGGGGGCCTGCGTCGGGGGCGCGCGCGCGGCGACGGGCGGCCGTCCCGGGCAGGGGTACCATCCGCGCTCTCCCCGGGAGGCACGCCGTGAAGCTGCACGAGCACCAGGCCAAGGAACTGTTCCGGCGCGCCGGCCTGAGCACGCCGCGCGGCGAGCTGGCCGCCCACGCGAAGGAGGCGGCCGCCTGCTTCACCCGCCTGGGCGGGCGCCTCGCGGTGGTCAAGGCGCAGGTGCACGCCGGCGGTCGCGGCAAGGGCGGCGGCGTCAAGCTGGTGCGCTCCGCGCAGGAGGCGGAGAGCGCCGCCGCCGCGATCCTGTCGCGCCCGCTGGTGACCCCGCAGACCGGCCCCGAGGGCGTCACCGTGCGCCGGCTGCTGGTGGAGGAGGGGCTCGACCTCAGGCGCCAGCTCTACGCCGCGGTGCTGCTGGATCGCGCCAGCGAGACGCCCATCCTGATGGCCAGCGCCGAGGGCGGCATGGACATCGAGGAGGTGGCCGCCAAGAAGCCCAAGGCCATCCTGCGCGAGGTGGTGGATCCCGTGACGGGCCTGTCGGCCTTCCGCGCGCGCCGCATGGCCTTCGCGCTGGGGGTGGAGAAGGAGCTGGTGCCGGCGCTGGCCACGGTGCTGCGCGGCCTGGCCAAGGTGTTCGTGGATTGCGACGCCAGCCTTGTCGAGGTCAACCCGCTGGTGACCACGGGCGACGGCCGCGTGGTGTGCCTGGACGGCAAGGTGACGCTGGACGACAACGCGCTGTTCCGCCACAAGGACCTCGCCGCGTGGCGGGACGTGGCCGAGGAGGATCCCACGGAGGTCAAGGCGGGCGAGGCGGGCCTCTCGTACGTGAAGCTGCACGGCAACATCGGCTGCCTCGTCAACGGCGCGGGCCTCGCCATGGCGACCATGGACGTGGTGAAGCTCCATGGCGGCGAGCCGGCCAACTTCCTCGACGTGGGCGGCGGTGCCACCGAGCAGCAGGTGACCACGGCCTTCCGCCTGATCCTCGAGGACCCGTCCGTGAAGGGCATCCTCGTGAACATCTTCGGCGGCATCATGAAGTGCGACGTGGTCGCCCAGGGCGTCGTCAACGCCGCCCGCGCCGTGGGCCTCAAGCATCCCCTCGTGGTGCGCCTCGAGGGCACCAACGTGGAGCTGGGGCGCAAGATCCTCAAGGAGAGCGGACTGGCGATCACGTCGGCCAGCGACATGGCCGACGCCGCCCGCAAGATCGTGGAGGCCGTCCGGTGAGCATCCTCGCAACCAAGCACACGCGCCTGATCACGCAGGGCATCACCGGCTCGGCCGGCCTGTTCCACAGCAAGGGCTGCCGTGACTACGGCACCCAGGTGGTGGGCGGCGTCACGCCCGGCCGCGGCGGCACGAAGGTGGAGGGCTTCCCGGTCTTCGACACCGTCGCGGACGCCGTGCGCAAGACGGGCGCCAACGCCACGATGATCTTCGTGCCCGCCCCCTTCGCGGCCGATGCCGTCGAGGAGGCGGCCGAGGCCGGCATCCAGCTCATCGTCTGCATCACCGAGGGCATCCCCGCGCTGGACGAGACGCGCATGAAGCGTGCGGTCACGGCCGCGGGCGCCCACCTCATCGGCCCCAACTGCCCCGGGATCATCAGTCCCGGCGAGAAGTGCAAGATCGGCATCATGCCCGGCTACATCCACACGGCCGGCAAGGTGGGCGTGGTGAGCCGCTCGGGCACGCTGACCTACGAGGCCGTGTGGCAGCTGAGCGCGCTGGGCCTGGGGCAGAGCACCTGCGTGGGCATCGGCGGCGACCCCGTCATCGGCACGACGCACACCGACGCCCTGCGCCTGTTCGAGGAAGACCCCGGCACCGACGCCATCCTCATGATCGGCGAGATCGGCGGCAGCGCCGAGGAGGAGGCTGCGGCGTTCGTCAAGCAGCACGTGACCAAGCCCGTGGCCGGCTTCATCGCCGGCGCCACCGCGCCGCCCGGCAAGCGCATGGGCCACGCCGGCGCGATCATCGCCGGCGGCAAGGGCACGGCGGCCGAGAAGCAGGCGGCCATGCGCGCGGCGGGCATCGCCGTGGCGCTCAGCCCCGCGGACCTGGGCACCACGCTGGCCAAGGCCGTGCGCATGGCCAAGGAGCGCAAGGGCGCCAAGCGCCGCCCCGCCACGGCGCAGCCTGTCGGCAAGCCCACGAAGAAGGCGGCCGCCAAGCCGGCCTCCAAGGCCAAGCCGGGCAAGCCGGCGCGCCGCTAGGCCGGCAGCCATGGGCGAGCGCCTCGAGATGCTGCGCGAGATGGTCGCGGACGACCCAGACGACCTGCTGGCGCGGCTGCTGCTGGGGCGCGAGCTGCTGGCCGAGGGCGATGCCTCGGGTGCTGCCGAGCACCTCGGTCGCTACGTGCAGCGCTTCGACGGCGACAAGGGCGCGGCGCTGGGTGCCTACGCCGAGGCCCTGTGCCGCCTGGACCGCGAGGCCGATGCGCGGGCCGCCCTCGCCGAGGGCATCGGGAATGCCCAGCAGCACCGCCACCAGGGCCTCGTGGCCCAGCTGGAGGCGCAGCTGGCCGACCTGGGCTAGACGCCGGCGCGGCCGGCGAGCACCTCGCGCAGCAGGGCCAGCATGCGGGCCTGCGTGGGCGCGTCCTTCACGGCCAGCCGCACGGCGCGCCTGCCCACGGCCTGCCCCAGGGTGCTCAGGTCCCGCAGGTAGAGCCCGCGCGTGGCCAGCGCGGCGCAGGCCTCGGGGGCGTCGGGCGCCCCCGGCGGCAGCTCGGCCATCAGGAAGTTGGTCACGCTGGGCGTGACCGCAAGGCCCAGCCCTGCCAGCCCGCAGGCCAGCTCGCCGCGCAGGCGGTGCGTCTCGGCCCAGCGCGCGGCGTACCACGTGCGGTCCTCCAGCGCGCGCACGGCGGCGACCTGCGCCAGCAGTCCCACCGACCAGGGCGGCAGGAAGGGGCGCAGCGGGGCCAGCACCTGCGGGGCGGCCACCATGTAGGCCGCACGCACGCCGGAGAGGGCGTAGGCCTTGGACATCGACTTGCTCACCACGACCCGCGGGTCGCGGGCGGCCAGCGACTCCAGCGACACGCCCGGCCCGGCGAAGTCCACGTAGGTCTCGTCCACCCATGCGCGCGTGCCCTCGGGCAGGGCGGCGAGCACCTCGCGCAGCGCGCGGCCCTCCACGCACAGGCCCGTGGGCGAGGAGGGGTTGACCAGCACCAGCAGCGAGGGGCGCTCCTCGGCCAGTGCGCGCGCCAGGCGCTGCGGGTCCAGGCGCCAGCCCTCCTCGCGCCGCAACACGAGGCGGCGCACGTCGGCGCCCAGCACGCTGCCCAGCAGGTGCTCGTACTCGCCGTAGGAGGGATCCACCAGCAGGACGCGCGCGCCCCGCTGCACCCAGCGCGGCAGCGCCAGGTAGATCAGCTCGGAGGAGCCGCCGGCGGTCAGCACGCTGTCCGGCGACACGTCGCGCGTGCGCGCGATCACGCGCACGAGGCCCTCGGCATGCGTGGGAGGCGAGGTGCGCAGCAGCCACGGAAGGTGCTCGCGCAGCGCCGCGAGGACGGCCGGCGCGGGGTCGAACCACGCGTCGAGCACGTCGGCATTGATCACGCCGTCGCGCCGCTCGAGATGGTCGAACTCGTTGCCGACGGCGTCGAAGGAGGCGCCGCCGTGGGCGCAGGGACCGGGAACGGCGTCGGGCGCAGGCTGGGGCTGGGGGGATGCCATGGCCGGATCCTAGCCGTCGGCGGGCGTGTAGCATCCGGGCCCATGAGCCTCGAACGCATCGCGACGATGCCGGGCCCCCGGCGCCTGGCGGTGGCGGCCTTCGCCTGCGCCATCCTGGCCTTCGGCCTGCTGGCCCAGCTCAACGTGGCCACGCACGTCGGCGAGGGCAGCGTGCCGCGGCCCGAGCAGGTGCTGTGGCGCTACCACGGCAAGCCCGGCAGCACGGACCTGCACCGCGTGCTGGACCTCGCGCTGCCCGAGGATGACCCGCATGCCATGTGGCCCTACCTCGCCGCCGTGGCCGAGGAGCGGGAGGCACGCCGGGCAGCCATCCTCGCGTGGGTGGACGCCGGCGCGCCCGCGGCGGGCTGGGACGCGGTGGCGCCCGTCTTCACCGGCGCGGAGACCTGCGGGCAGTGCCACGCTGCGGGAGGCACCAAGGGCGACTTGCCCTTCGACACCTACGAGCACGTGCTGGCCGTGGCCCAGCCCGACACGGGCATGGCGTGGGGCGACCTCACGGTCACGGCCCACAACCACGCCTTCGGCTTCAGCGTGGCGGCCTTGCTGCTGGGGTTGCTGGTCAGCGCCACGGGCCTGCGGCCTCGCTGGCAGGTTCTCGTGATCGTGGCCCTCTTCCTCGGGCCTGTGCTGGACGTGGGTGCCTGGTTCCTGACGAGGTGGCTGGGCAGCCCGTGGCACCTGGTCGTGATGGCCGGCGGGGGCCTGTTCGCCGCGGCCAGCGCCGCGGCCTGCCTCGCCGTGCTGTGGGACGCCACGCTGGGCCGGCGCCGCCTCGCGCGCGGCGGGCGCTAGGGACCGCGCGTGCGTGCACGGCCGGCCCCGGCCGCGCTGGCGCCCGCTGCGTGGATCGTGGCGGGCCTGCTGCTGGGCCTGTGGCTGGGGGTGCCGCAGGGCGAGTCGGCCCCGCCGCGCAAGGACCTGCCGCCCCCGCCCGCCCCCGACCGAGACTTCTACGTCGAGCGGGTGGCGCCGTGGATCGAGGAGCACTGCGACCGCTGCCATCGCGTGGAGGGCGGCGGCTCCTTCCTGCTGGCAGCGCCGCGCGCGGGTGAGCCGGTGGCTGCGCGCCGCGCGCGCGATTTCGAGCGCGTGCTGCCCTTCATCCAGCGCGAGGCGCCCTGGGAGAGCCGCCTGCTGCGCAAGGTGCTGGCGCTGGACTGCGGGGGCGACCCCCACGTGGGCGGCGAGTTCCTGCGCGACGACGGCGACGAGGCCGAGACCACGTGGGACGTGCTGCTGGACTTCTGCTCGGGCGCCACGCGCAGCAACCTGCCCCCCGAGGTGTTCCTCGGTCCCGAGATCCGCACCAAGCCGGGCGAGACGGTGGTGGTGGACGGGCAGGATTGCTTCGACCGCGACCGTGGCGACACGCTGCGCTACCACTGGGACCTCGCCGCGACGCCGCCGGGGTCGCGGGTGGCACTGGACGACGTGCGCGGCTCGCGCGTCACCTTCGTGCCCGACCAGGGCGGGACCTACCTCGTGCGCCTGCGCGTCAGCGACGGGAAGGTGTGGAGCGCAGCGCGCACCGTGGCCGTGGAGGTGCACCAGCACACCAGCGAGGCCAGCCGGCCGCCCGGCTCGATCTCGGGCCTGCAGGCCGCCGACCCCGCGGCGCTGCGCCGCGTCCGGAGGCTCTACTTCGACGTGCTGGCGCGCTCTCCGACGCCTTCCGAGGCCCTCGCCGACGCCTTCGCCGAGCCCGGCGAGCTGGCCGCCTCGCTGGTCCTGCGTGCCGAGGCCGGGCGCGCCTGGTGGGAGGAGGCCACGCTGCGCCTCGGCCTCGTGGAGGACCTGCGTCCCACGGGCCCCGAGGCGCTGGACCTGCCGCTGACGCTGGTGAGCGAGCGCCTGCCGCCGACGCGGGCCGAGGCCGTGCTGGTGCGCGACCCCTCCTTCGCTCGCGCGCACCCGCCCGGACGCGCCCTGGCCACCGCGCTGGCCACGCTGCTGGTGGAGCGCGAGCCGACGGCCGCCGAGCTGGAGGCGGCCGCGCGCCTTGCCGCCGGGCAGCCGGCAGAGGTGCCCGGACTGGGCCCCGTGGCCGATGCCTCGGCATGGGTGGAGCACGTGCTGGCCTCGGAGCCCTTCGAGCGGGCGGCCGTGCGCCGGCGCTTGCTGCGCTTCCTGCCGGCGGGCGATGCCGAGCGGCAGGTGGGGCCCGGCGTGCTGGCCGCCCGCGAAGGAGGCAAGGCGTGGGGCGCCTTCCTCGAGAAGGTGCTGCGCTCCCCGCAGGTGCTGGACCGCCAGCGCCTCGAGCGCAAGGACGACCTGGGCCTGCTGCGCGGCCTGTTCGTGGACCTGCTGGAGCGCAAGCCCACCGATCGCGAGCTGCTCGCGCTGGTGCGCGCCCTGCGCGTGGTGCCGGGCGCTGCCACGCCCTTCCCCGCCCTGGTGAAGGTGCTCGTGGATTCGGGCCAGGTGCCCTTCCCCCTGCTGGTGGACATCACCGACGCGCCCGGCTGGATACGCGACCGCTACCTGCGCTACCTCGGACGCCTGCCCAGCGCGGCGGAGCTGTCGGCCTGCGGCGAGGTGCTGCTCGACCCGCAGGGTGGTCCCGAGCTGGTCACCTACGCCCTGCTCACCGGGCCGGAGTACCTGTGCCGATGAGCCTGTGGCTGCGATCCGCCTGCCTGTGCCTGGCGCTGGCCAGCCTGCTGCGCCCGGCGCCGGCGGGCCCCCCGGCCGCTGCGCCCGCCGCTGCGCGCGAGGGCACGCGCCGCGTGGTGCTGCTCGTGCTGGGCGGTGGCGTGCGGGCCAGCGACCTCGGCTCGCGCGACCTCATGCCCGGCCTGGCGGCGCAGGCCGGTGCGGGCGTGCGGGCGGAGGCCTTGCCCACGCAGCGCGCGACGGCGTGGTTGTGCCTGCGTGACCTGCTCACGGGGCACGAGGACGAGCCGGAGGCGCCCGGCCGTCCGGGCACCGTGCATCCCACGCTGTTCGAGGCGCTGCGTGCCCAGCCCGGCTTGCGAGCCCAGGACGCGTGGCTGGTGGACGCCAGTGCGGGCGAAGAGCCCGGGCTGGAGGCCTCCTCGCATCCTGCGTTCGGGCGCACGCTGGCGGCCAGCACGGCGCCGGGCGATGGCTCGTTCGGGGCACCGCTGGCCGCCTTCCTCGAGCAGTCCGGCCGTCCGCTGCCGGTGGACGAGCAGGTCTGGCCGCTGCTGCGGCGGCTGCGGGAGGTGAACCGGCAGGCGGCGGGTCCCTTCCTGCCCAGCGAGCTCTCCGACAGCCTGGCCGAGGGCGAGCGCATCGAGCGGGCCGTGCTGGCCGAGCTCGACCGCAAGGCCGGCGTCATCAAGGCCGCCAGCGTCTCGGACGAGAAGGCCACGCGCGCAGCCCTCACCGTGCTGGGCGTGCACCGGCCGCGCCTGCTGGTGCTGCGCCTCGTGGGAGCCGAGGCGGGCCAGCAGGGGCTGGCCGCGTACGAGGACGCGCTGCGGCAGGCGGACCATGCCTTCCAGCGCCTGCGGTCGGCCGTGGCTGCCGACCCGGTGCTGGCCACCTCCACGGTGCTGGCCGTGGCCACCGAGACCGGGCGCAACGCGCGCCCTGGACCCGATGGCGTGCTGGGACTCGACGAGGACACGCCTGCGCGCCGCATGGCAGCGTGCGTGCTGCTGGGCCCGGGCCTCAAGGCCGGTGCGCGCCCGCGGGCCGGGGCGCGCCCGCAGGACATCGCGCCCACGCTGGCCCGGCTGCTGGGCGTGGTGCTGCCGGGCGCGCAGGGCCGCGCCTGGGAGGAGTGCCTGCTGCGTTGAGCCCGCGGCACGGGCCTGCCGGGCGCCGCACAGGCCCCGTGGGGAGGTAGACTGCGGGGCTCGTGGCCGGGCAGGACCCGGCCGGGCGGCGCGCCCCATGGCGTGCGCATGCTGGAGACCTCGATGCGCATCCACCTGCCCGAGCAGATCACCGGGTCGCGTGACTCGCTGTTCCTGCTCGATATCCAGGTGCCGGCCACGGACACGGAGCGGCAGGTCGAGGTGGCCACGCAGGGTGCGCTCCTGGCCCTGGACGTGCAGGGCACGGGCCCCGGGGGCCGCTACACGATCCCCGCCGGGCAGGAGCAGCTGCAGGTGCCGCTGCGCGTGACGGCCGATGGTGCGGGGCAGGCCACGGTGGTGGTGTCTTGCGCCTCGGGCCCCGAGGCCGGCCAGCAGGAGCGATGCACGGTGCAGCTCATGGCGCCCGGGCCGGCGCTGCCCGCACAGCGCTCGCGCAGCATCGTGCCCGTGCTGCTGCTGAGCGCCCTGCTGCTCGTGGGCCTCTTCGTCGCGCAGCGACTGTCGAGCGGGGCCACGGCCCCGTCGGTGGTGGGCAAGCGCGTGAGCGAGGCCACCAGCCAGGTCAAGACGGCGCGCCTCTCGCCCAAGGTGACCTACAGCGACGTGGCGGAGCTGGCCCGCGACGGCGTCGTGCTGTCCCAGCAGCCCGCCGGGGGCACGCGGCTCGAGTCGCAGGCCACGGTAGGCCTGGTGGTGGGGCGCTACGTGCCGCCGCAGGTCGTGGTGCCCGAGCTGGTGGGCGACACCGCCGAGAGCGCCGAGTCGGCGCTGCGCACGCTGGGCTTCCAGCCCGTGCTGTCCTACCGGCCCGTGACCGAGGCTGCTCGCGCCGGCCGTGTGCTGGCGCAGTCGCCGGCGGGAGGCACCACGCTGCAGGTGGACAGCGTGGTGGAGGTCTTCGTCGGTCGCGCACAGGCCTCGGAGGCGCCGGTGGCGCCCGTTCCGGCCGATCCGGTGCCGGCCTCCGCGTCCGGCACGACCCAGACGCAGCCGCAGCCGCCCGCCACGCCCTCCGTGCCTGCGGTGCCCGTGCCTGCAGTGCCCGTGCCGCCCAGCACGCCCAGCGTGCCGGTGGCGCCCCCGGGCGAGCGGGGCGTGAAGGTGCCTGACGTGATGGGGCTCTCGCGCAGCGACGCAGAGTGGAAGCTGGCCGATGCGGGCTTGATGGCCGAGTTCCGCGATGCGCCCGCCCCTGCAGGGCAGGCGGGCAAGGTCGTGACGCAGGAGCCGGCCGCTGGCGTGCGCGTCGAGAGCCTGAGTTCCGTGGTGCTGGGCGTGGGGCGTCCTGCCACGGAGCCCGTGACGCCCGAGCCCAGCCCTGCCGCGCAGCCCGCCACGACGCCTGTCGTGGAGCAGAGGCCCGAGCCCACGCCCGTGCCGGTGTCGCCGCAGCCGGCGCAGCCTGAGCCGGTGCCGGCCCAGCCCGCGCAGCCTGCGCCTGTCGAGCCCGCACCCGTCGAGCCCGTACCGGTCGAGCCCGCGCCCCCTGCCGTGCCGGAGCCGGGCTCGCCCGGAGCGGTGCCGTCGCAGCCCCCGCCGCCCGTGGAGCCTGCTGCAACCCCTCGCGTGCCCGACCTGGTCGGCCTCTGGCGCGACGCCGCCGAGGTCCAGCTGCGGCAGGCCTCGCTGCCCTACGAGGTGGTGCTGCGCAGCACCTACGACCTCGAGGACGGCCGCGTGCTCGCCCAGGTGCCCGGTCCGGGCGAGGTGCTGGCCGCGGGACAGTCCGTGATGCTGGAGGTGGCTCGCGCGCCCAGCGCGCGTCTCGTCCGCCTGCCCGACTTGCGCGGGTTGCGTGCCGAGCAGGCCACGGAGGCGGTGCGCGACGCCGGCCTGCTGCTGCGCGAGGTCGTGGGCACCGGGACGGCGTCCGAGCAGGGCACGGTGGTCGACCAGGCGCCGGCGGCCGGCACCGAGGTGGCGCCGCGCTCGTGGGTGGAGGTGGTCGTGGCGCGGTCCGTGGGGCCCTCGCCGCAGGCGCAGCCCTCGGCTGGCTCCGCTGGCATGCCGGCGGCGCCCACGGTGGTGCCGGGTGCCACGGTGCCCGTGCTGCCCACCCCTGCGCCTCCTGCTGCACTGCCCGTGCAGGTACGGCTGCCGGGCCGTGACGTGGCGCCCAGCCTGCCCGTGCCGGCCGTGGTGGGGCAGCCCGTGCGGCAGGCCCTCGAGGCCGTGCTGCGCGCCGGGCAGATGCCCATCGTGGACAACGACCGCAGCATCGGGCAGTCCCTCGGCAGCGTCTTGCGCCAGCAGCCAGACAGCGGCGCACTGGCCCGTG
This sequence comes from Planctomycetota bacterium, assembly GCA_964228555.1. Lineage (GTDB taxonomy): Bacteria > Planctomycetota > PLA2 > PLA2 > JAEUHO01 > CAXQZU01. Next base: position 8,169 of record CAXQZU010000022.1, on the reverse strand, counting down.
CCGGCGACTTGGTGCGGTTGCTGGTGGCCTTGGGCCCGACCGGCAACGACCGCAGCGTCACCGTGCCCGCGGCCTATGGCGTCGACCTCAAGCGTGCCCAGCAGGTATTCACCACGCAGGGCCTCAACGTGGAGGTGATCGTGCTGGCCGTGCCGGGCCACCCGTACACGGGCAGCGAGCGCGTCGTGGCGCAGTTCCCGGTGGGCGTGGTGGGCGCGGCCTCCGCACGCACGGTCACCGTGTGGGTGTTGCGCTAGGTCACGTGCGCGCGGCCCTGGCGCCGACGCCAGGCCCTGTGAGCCACGGCATCCGCGCCCGAGGCATCCGGGCCCGGGGGCCGGCGGAGGCGTCTCGCGCGGGGCGCTAGCCCTTCTTGCGCAGGGCCAGCAGGCCCCAGGCGAACGCGTAGGTGGACACGGTGGCGATCACGCCCAGCCCCACCAGGTTCCATGAACGGGCGTCCAGCAGGTTGCGGTACTGGAACCATGCCCACACGCCGCCCAGCACGGCGCCCAGCAGGATCATCACGGTGAGGGCGGTCTTGGCCTGGCGATCGCTCATGGGGAATGCGCTCCCGGCGGGGTCGGGCCCCAGCCTACGCTAGGAGAGGCCGGCGGTGAAATCGTCGCCTGCGAGCGGGCTTGTCGGCGGCGGGTTGCTGGCCGGTCGAGCCGGTGCGGCGGGGCCGGCGGGCGCGGAGGGCGATGCGGGCGCTGCCGGGGGTGATGGGGCCGGGCCCGGGGGCGACGCGCCCCACGCAGGCGCAGCCGGTGCGGGCGGCGCCGTCTCGGGGTCCTCGGGCGGGTCCCACGACTCGGCCTCGTCGGCCAGCGGCAGCACGCTGCGCGGGCCCTCGTCTTCCCCGCCGCGGCCACGGCGGCGCCCACGCCCGCCGCGCCGCCGGCGCCGCCCGTCGGGGGGCATCTGCTCGAGCGCCTCGTCGCGCGCCTGCGCCGTGCCGCCCAGCGCCACGGGCGCGTGCACGTCATGGGCCACGGCGGTCCAGGCCTCCAGCAGGTCGGTGGGGGCATCGCGCGAGTCGAGGTCCAGCGACAGCAGCGTGAGCGCCTCCGGGAACCCGGCGCGGAAGAAGCTGCGCCGCACGCGCGCCGCGGGCGGCTCGCGCATGGCCAGCAGCATCCACAGCACGTCCAGCAGGCGCGCCGACACCCAGCGCGGGATGCTCATGCGCAGGGCCACGGGGCGGAAGGTGCGCTCCACGTGCTCGGCGAACACGAGGAAGTGCGGCCCGCCGCGGCCGGCATCGCACTCGTCCTGCCAGGTCTCCAGCAGCCACGGCCCGAACAGCGCGGCCACCACGAGCGACTCGGGCGCTGCGTGCGCCGCGAGGCCCCAGCGATCGGCCGCGCCCAGCATGTTCCACGTCGCGTGGGCGGCGGGCAGGCCCGCCGGCTCGCCGCGCTGCGCGTCGGCGTGGCTGCCACCCTCCTGCTCGGGCCAGCGCATGGGCCGGTCGAGGTAGGCCGCCAGCTCCGGGATCCACGCGTGCAGCACGCGCAGCTCCCAGAGCTGGTGCAGGGTGCCGCGCGCATGGCCGCGGCTGGCGATCTTGACCAGCTCGGCATAGAGCCGGGCCTGCGAGGCGTCGGCCAGCCTCGGCGCGTTGCGCGCGATCGCGGCCTCCAGCCCCGGCTCCAGCGTGAAGCCCAGGCGGTGCGCGAAGTGCACGGCGCGCAGCATGCGCACGGGATCCTCGACGAGCCGGTGGTCGGGATCGCCGATCGACCGGACCACGCGCTCGCGCAGGTCGGCGAGCCCGCCGACGAAGTCGATGACCTCGTCGCGCACGGGGTCGTAGAACAGCGCGTTGATCGGGAAGTCGCGGCGGCGCGCGTCTTCCGGTGCCGTGCCGAACAGGTTCTCGGCGCCGTTGCGCTCCAGCCACTCCTCCACGTCCATCCCGGCGCGCTCGGCCTCCTCCTCGATGCGTGCCGGGTCGCCGCGGAAGGTGCTCGTCTCCACGACGTGATCGCCCGGGAAGAGCACGTGCACGAGCCGGAAGCGCCGGCCGATGATCCGGGCGCTGCGGAACAGCCGCTTGATGCGCGAGGGCCGCGCGTCGGTGGCCACGTCGAAGTCCTTGGGCTCCAGCCCCGCCAGCAGGTCGCGCACGCAGCCACCCACGAGGTAGGCCTCGTGGCCGTTCTGCTGCAGGCGCTTGACGACGAACACGGCGTGGGGGTCGAGCAGGTCGCGCGGCACCACGCCGGTCTCGATCACGGGCTGCTCGAGGGGCTGCCCGTCGGCGGGGGCGGGCTCGGCGGGGAGTCCTTGCGCCTCCCGCGCGCGCGGCGGCGGGGGGGCATCATCGTCCGGGGTGTGCGGCGCCGGATCCGGCGGTTCGCTGGGCATCCGGGCATGGTAGGGGGCCTGTCCTGCGCGGCCCCGATCGGGCGCGAGCCCCGGAGGCACAAGGCGCGTGCGGGGGCTGGAGGGATGCTTCGGCGGGGGGCCTGCCGCCCGTAGGCTGCCCGTGCTCGGGGCGGCGCCGGCGCCCCGGGCTGGCCCTTCCCGGCGCAAGGAGGCGCCCGTGATCCGAGCGGCCGTGGTGGGCGCGGGTGAGTGGGGGCGCAATCACGTGCGCAGCCTGGCCTCCATGCCCGGCGTGCGGCTGGAGTGGGTGGTGGAGACGCACCCGGAGCGGGCGCAGCAGGCGGCCGTGCTGGCCCCGCGCGCGCAGGTGACAGCCGACCTTGCCGACGTGCTGCGCGACACGCGGGTGGAGGCAGTCGTGGTCGCCACGCCCAGCCCCGCACACCATCCCGTGGCCTCGGCCGCGCTGGCGGCCGGCAAGCACGTGCTGGTCGAGAAGCCGCTGGCGCCCACCAGTGCCGAGGCCGAGGACCTGGTGCGGCGTGCCCGGCGCGCACGGCGCCTGCTCTCGGTGGGCCACCTGCTGCTCTACCACCCGGCGATGGCACCGCTCAAGCGCTTCGTGCAGGCCGGCCGCCACGGGCCCGTGCTCTACATCTACGGCCAGCGCAGCAACATCGGGCGCCTGCGCGACGACGAGGGCGCCCTGATCGGCCTGGCGCCGCACGACATCAGCGTGATGGCTCACCTGCTGGGCCGGTGGCCGGTGGGCGTCTGCATGCACGCCCGGCGCTGCGTGCAACGTCGCATGGACGACCTCGTGTTCCTCACGCTGCGCTTCCCGGGCGGCGTGCTGGGGCAGGTCCACCTCTCGTGGCTGGAGCCACTCAAGGTGCGTCGCATCAGCGTCGTGGCGCGGGGGGGCATGGCCGTCTTCGACGACATGCTGCCTGCGGGCAAGGTGGCCGTGCACGGCGTGCTGGAGGGCCCGGGCCCGCAGCGTCGCGCGGTGCCCGAGCCCTCGGTGCCGCGCCTCAAGGCCGTCGAGCCGCTCAAGGCCGAGCTGGGCGCCTTCCTCGCCAGCGTGCGCCGGGGCCGGCCCTCGCTCACGCCCGGCGAGGACGGCGTGCGGGTGGTACGCGTGCTGGAGGCCGCCGAGGCGTCCGGGCGCAAGGACGGACGCGAGGTCGCCATCGCGCCTTGGCGCGCGTAGGGACGCTGCCGGCAGGCTGCGGGCGTGCCCCCGCGCCTGACGGCCCGCCGCCCGCGCCCGGCCTGCGCCGCGCAGGGCCCTTCCCTTCCGGGCCCGGCTCGGGTGTGCGAGGATGCGCCCGTGGCGAGCCCCGCGCCCCAGCCCTCGGCTGCCCCTGCCCCGACGCCCTCCGGGCCGGCGGGCCCGCGACCCGTGCCGCTGATGGATCCCAAGCGCGTGTACGGCGAGTGGGCGCCCGCCGCCGAGGCCACGCTGGTGGACATCCTGCGCTCCGGGGTCTACGTGAAGGGGCCGCACGTGGCCGGGCTGGAGGAAGAGCTGGCGCGGCTGGTGGGCACCAAGCACGCCGTGGCCGTCGACTCCGGCACCGAGGCGCTGACGCTGGTCCTGCGCGCGCTGTTCACCGAGCTGCCGCCCGAGCGGCGCGAGGTGGTCGTGCCCACCTTCACCTTCGTGGCCACGGCGGGCTCGGTGGTGAACGCCGGGGGCCGCCCGGTGTTTGCCGACGTGGACGAGCACACGATGAACCTGTGCCCTTCCAGCGTGGAGCGCCTCGTGGGGCCTCGCACGGCGGCCGTGGTGCCGGTGCACCTGTTCGGCTCGCCGGCCCCGATGGACGTGCTCCAGCAGGTGGTTGCGGCGCATGGCCCCGTCACGCTGGTGGAGGACGCCGCGCAGGCCATCCACGCGCGCTGGCAGGGCCGCCGGGCGGGCAGCCTGGGCCGCGCAGCCACCTTCTCGTTCTACCCCAGCAAGAACCTGGGCGCGGCCGGCGACGGCGGCGCGGTGACGACCGACGACGCCTCGATGGCCGAGCTGGTCGCCTCGCTGCGTGACCACGGGATGCGCAAGAAGCTCTACAGCCACGAGCGCGTGGGCACCAACGCGCGCATGGACGAGATGCAGGCCGCCGTGCTGCGCGCCAAGATGCCGCGCATCGATGCGTGGACGGCCGCGCGGCGCGCGGTGGCGGCGCGCTACGACGCAGCCTTCGCCGGCACGCCCGTGCGCCCGCAGCGCATCCTGCCCGGCGCCGAGGCCTGCTATCACCTCTACACCGTGCGCGTGCCGCGCCGCGACGAGGTGAAGGCGGCCCTCGAGCGCGCAGGCATCGCCACCGGCATCTACTACCCCGTGCCGCTGCACCGGCAGGCCTGCTTTGCCGGCTGGGCGCCTTCGCCCTGCCCGGTGGCGGACCGGCTCAGCGCCGAGGTGCTCTCGCTGCCCATGTTCCCGGGCCTGCAGCCCGAGGAGCAGCAACGCGTGATCGCCCAGGTGCTGGCGGCCTGCCGCTAGCGGCCTGGGGCGGCCTCCCGGGCGCTGCCCCGGGCCCAGGGTCCCGTCGCCGCGGGTGGGCGGCCGTCGGCTGGCGTGGCGCCCGCCGGGGCCTTCGCGGCCGGCCCGACTAGCATGCGGGCACGGAGGCCTCGCCCGTGCGCGTCCTGCTCGCCGACGACGAACGCTCCATCGCCATCACGCTGGCTGACGACCTCAAGCGGTCGGGGCACAAGGTGCGCGTGGCCTCCGACGGGCTTGCAGCGCGCGCCGCCCTCGGCGAGGAGGGCTTCGATGCCCTCGTGACCGACATCAACATGCCGGGCCTCAACGGCCTGCAGCTGCTGGAGGCGGCGCGCGCCCTGCCCTGCCCGCCCGAGGTGGTGGTGATCACCGGCTACGCCACGATCGAGTCCGCCGTGGAAGCCATCCGCAAGGGTGCCTTCGACTACATCCGCAAGCCCTTCGAGAACGAGGAGATCCTGGTCGCGCTGCGCAAGATCGAGGACTTCCGGCGCCTCAAGGACGAGAACGCCAGCTTGCGCGAGCAGCTGGGCCGCCATCCGGGCCTCTCCGGCATCGTGGGGCAGAGCCCTGCGATGCTGCGCGTGAGCGAGCGCATCCGTACGCTGGCCGACCGCGACGCGCGCGTGCTGGTCACGGGCGAGAGCGGCACGGGCAAGGAGCGCATCGCGCGCGCGATCCACGACACCAGCCGCCGTCGCGAGGGGCCCTTCGTGCCCCTGGCCTGCGCCGCCATCCCGCCCGCCCTGCTGGAGAGCGAGATCTTCGGCCACGAGCGCGGCGCCTTCACCGACGCCCGCGAGCGCAAGGCCGGGCGGTTCGAGCGTGCCCACGGCGGCACGCTGTTCCTCGACGACATCGACGACATGCCCATGGACACGCAGGTCAAGCTGCTGCGCGTGCTGCAGGAGGGCGTGGTGGAGCCGCTGGGGGCCACCAAGGGCATCCCGGTGGACGTGCGCGTGATCGCGGCCACGAAGGTGGACCTGGGCGAGGCGGTCGAGGACGGCGAGTTCCGCGAGGACCTCTACTACCGCCTCAACGTGGTGCCCGTGCACCTGCCGCCGCTGCGCGAGCGCGAGGGCGACGTGCCGTTGCTGGTGCAGCACTTCCTGGCGCGCTTCGGTGGCGGGCGCGCCTATCGCGTGCCGCCCGAGGTGATGGCCGAGCTGTGCGCCTACCGCTGGCCCGGCAACGTGCGCGAGCTGGAGAACGCCGTGGAGCGTGCCGTGGCCCTGTGCGGGCCCGACGGCGTGCTGGTGCGCGAGCTGTGGCTGGAGGGCATGCAGCGCCGCCGCAAGCGCGCGGGCGAGGAGGCGGGCGACGGCCCGCTGGTGGCGCTGCGCGAGGTGGTCCGCGAGGCCGAGCAGGCCCACATCCGCCGCGTGCTGGCCGCCTGCGAGGGCGCGCGGGCCAAGGCGGCCAAGGTGCTGGGCATCTCGCGCAAGAACCTGTGGGAGAAGATGAAGGAGTACGGCATCGAGTGAGCCGTGCGGGCTGGCTAGGGCCGCAGCGGCCACAGCCACGGGATCATGAGCGTGGCCAGCAGCCACCACAGCAGGTTGAGCGGGCCGCCCACGCGCAGGTAGTCGCGGAAGCGGTAGCCGCCGGGCCCGTACACGAAGGTGTTGGTCTGGTAGCCGATGGGCGTGCTGAAGTCGATCGACGCGGCGAACATCACGGCGATCACGAAGGGTGTCGGCGCCATGCCCGACTGGACCGCGGTCTCCAGGCCCAGCGGCAGCATGATGAGGGCGGCGGCCGCGTTGCTGACCAGCGCCGTGAGCAGGTTGGTGGCCAGGTAGACGGCCGAGAGCACGGCCACGTCGCCCAGCGGCTGGGCGACGTGCACGAGGCCGCCGGCCAGCCACTGGGCGCCGCCCGTGTTGCGCAGCGCAAGCCCCAGCGCCAGCGAGCCGGCCATCAGCACCAGCAGGGGCAGGTCGATGGCGCGGTAGGCCTCGCGCGGCCCCAGGCAGCCGCCGGCCACGACGATCACGCAGCCGGCCACCGCCAGCGTGCCGATCGGCAGCACGCCCAGCGCGCCCAGCGGCACGATCAGGGCCAGCACCGCCACGGCAAGCCACGCCTTCTCGCGCACCACCACCTTCTCGGCCGTGCCTTCCAGCAGCAGGAAGTCGGGCGAGCCTTCCAGCGCGCGCAGCGTCGCGGGCTCCGCCTCGACCAGCAGCACGTCGCCCAGCCGCAGCTCGAGTCCCACGATCTTCTCGCGCAGGTGCTCGCCCTGCCGCTGCACGGCCAGCACGGCAATGCCTGCGAGGGCGTGCAGGCGCAGGTCGCCCAGCGTGGCGCCGATGGCGCCCGACGTCGGACGCACCAGCAGCTCGGCCAGCGTGGTCTGGCGCCGGCGGGCCTGCAGGCCCTCCGCGCGGCCCACGCCCAGCGTGCCCATGCGGCCCAGCTCGCGCAGGGAGTCGGCGTCGCCCCGCACCATCAAGGTGTCCCCGGCCTGCAGCCTCAGCCCTGCCTCGCGAGGCAGCAGCAGGGACTCGCCGCGCACCACCTGCAGCACGTGGGCCTGGGGGACGCGCGCAGCCAGCGCGGGCCCGGGCGCCTGTCCCACCAGCGGGCTGCCCGCCTCGACCCGGATCTCCGTCAGGTAGCCCGGCGCCTCGCCCCGAGCCACTGCCGTCACGGGGCCCCGGTGGGGCAGCAGCCGCCGGCCTGCCGTCACGAGGTAGGCCAGCGTGAGCACGGCACCCGCGGCGGCCAGCGGCAGCGGGGCCAGGAAGGGCAGCGGCTCGAGGTCCAGCGCGGCGAAGCGCCCGTAGGTGCCCGCGCTGCCCGGCGCCTCCTGGAAACGCCGCAGCTCCAGCGAGACCAGCAGGTTCGTGGAGGTGCCCACCATGGTGAGCATGCCGCCCACGATGGTGGCATAGCTCATGGGCAGCAGGAACCGGCTGGGAGCGATGCCGGTGCGCTCGGCGATGCCCAGCACGATGGGCAGGAACACCACCGCGATGGGCGTGTTGTTGATCACGGCCGAGGCCAGCATGCACGCCACCATCAGCGCCACGAGGATGCGCGTCTCGCTCGTGCCGCCCACGCGCACGATGGCGCGCCCCACCACCTCGACGGCCCCCGTGCGCGTGAGCGCCGCCGAGAGGACGAACATGGCCGCGATCGTCACCAGCGCCTCGTTGCCGAAGGTGTTGAACGCGTCGCGGGCCGAGATGGCGCCGCCAGCCACCAGCACCATCAGCACCAGCAGGGCCGTGCCGTCGGCCGACCACCATGCCTTGACCCAGGCCACGAGGGCCAGCAGGGCCACCACGAAGACGAACAGCATCGGGCCGGTCACG
>CAXQZU010000021.1:0-2075 GCA_964228555.1 Planctomycetota bacterium | reverse complement strand
GCGGCCGCCCTCGCGCCACTCAATCGCCCAGGTGGTGATCCCGGAAGAGCGTTCGGTACGTGAGCGCAGCCAAGGCACGGGCATGACCTCCGGCGTGGGAGGGGCGACATGACCTCGCGCGGGGGACACGTCCGAAGGGCCATTCCGCTGCGCTCTGCGCGGGTTTGGCGCTTCGCGCGACCCCCGGCGCGGAGAGCGCGCGGAGGCTCGTTGGCCGGCCCTCCGCACAGGGGCGTCATGGAATTGGGCGTCGATCCGGCGTGGATCGGGCGTCGATTCAGAGCCCGTTCTGCGCTGTACCAGCACCGGTGCTGGTACGGAGGGCTCCCTACGCCCCCGTGGCGCCCGCCGTGGGCGAGGGGGGACGCCCGTGAACGCCCTCCGCGCCGTGCTGGGCTCCCGGTACGCCGGGGTGGCCGTGGTCCTCCTGGCCGGGCTCGCCGCCTGCCAGGGGGTCGAGCTTGGCGTCGGGGTCAAGCCCGCCGTCCCCCCGCCGGACCCCGCCGTGGTCCGTCAGGTCGAGGAGGCGCGCACCGCCGTGGCCGCTGCCGAGGAGCGGGCCAAGGAGGCCACGCGTCTCGCTGAGGAGGCCGAGGCCGCGCGCGCGTCGACTGCCGCGTCCGTGACCGACCTCAAGCGGCGCGTGGCTGCGGGCGAGGCCACGCAGGAGGATCTCGATCGCGCGCGCCGGCGTGCGGCGGAAGCGGTCGCCGAGGCGACCCAGGCCAAGGAGCGCGCCGATCGTGCCCGCGCCTGGACTGACGACTTCGCTGTGCGCGTGACCACCGCCAACGACCGCCTCGCGAAGGCCGAGCAGGCGTGGCGAGACGCTCAGGGCGCGGGGCTGACCGTCGAGGGCCCCAAGGACACCTCGCCGTGGGGCCTCATCTCCTGGGCCATCAGCACGGGGCTCCTGGTTGTCCTCAACGAGAAGCGGAAGCGGGAGGCGAAGTCCGTCCTCGAGCAGGCCAGACGCGAGAGCAGCGAGGTCGTCGCCCGCCAGGACGCCGCGCCGTTCGTGGGCACGGGCGGGCGCCTCGAACCGGAGGAGCGCCTCACCGACGCTCCGTCCCGCATCGACGCGCTGGAGGCCACGCTCCGCTCGGCCGGCGCGCTCAAGGGGGCATGAGCTACGACCGTGTGGCCCTCGTTTCGCGGCGGCGAACTTCGCGGGGATGGGCGACGGGCAGGGCTACCGTGTCGCGCAAGGAGCCGCAATCGGCGGCCACGTCCTACTCATCGCGCCCGAATTCGCAAAAGCGACGGGAGAATAGGCTAAGTACCACGCACACGAGCCACGCCGTGGAAAGAGCCGCCGTGCCGCTGAACAGGACTGCCTGGATCCAGCCGCTCTCCCACTCACCAGCAGAACGATCTCTCAAGCTCACGGCCGGTACAAACAAGAAGACCACGATGCCGCCTGCGCACACGACCCACTGCCGCAAGCGAATCCTGCGGGCAGCCAGAAGCCCTGCTCCAACCGCCGTGACGGCCACACCTACGGCCAGCACATCCCAAAGTCGACCCCGGATGTCTCCATAACTATCGGCCAACAGCAGCACCGAGCCCGGCCACGAAGCCAGGCCCCAGAGACCGTACTCGTCGCCAGGCGCCTCGAAGAGCAATCGACTGCAAAGGCCCCACAAGCTCGGCATCCAGAGCCAATGCAGCCAACGTCGAAACAATCCGCCCTGCTGTCTGCTAGGACATTCTGCACTTCCCTGACGAGTCCTCGTCACCGTGGTCGTGCCGCCGCCTGGCCGCCGCGCCCGGATTCCGCCACCATGGCGGAATGGCCTCCAAGCGCTCCCCCAGAGTCTACGACGGACGGCTGGTCCGTGTCGTCCAGATCACCCGCGACCCGTCGATCGCCATGCGCCAGGGGGTACCGCCCTCTACCGCCCGGGGCTGGCTTCGGCAGGCCCCGCGACATATCGCCCTCGATACCGACGACCGCCTGTTCCTCGATCTCCACCGCCGCCTGGCCAGGCTCGAACGGCGGGCACGCCGACTTGCCGCCATGCTCCGCCTCTTCGTGGTCCTGCTTCGTGTGCTCAAGCCGGACCTGTCGCACG
>CAXQZU010000020.1:0-21905 GCA_964228555.1 Planctomycetota bacterium | reverse complement strand
GGTGACGACCAGCGTGTGCTGCGTGCGGACCGGGTTGCAGTCCACGGCGGGGGAGACGCGCTCGTCGATCTCCACGCTGGTGGGGACTGCCTCGCAGGGCGCCACCACCGGCTCGGGCGGCAGGCAGGCCTGCGAGTTGCTGCCCAGCAGGCCCGACTGGCAGCCTGCAAGCAGGCTGGCGGCGGCAAGGGCGACGGCGAGGCGGGAGGGATGCATGGACGGGGCCTCCATCCGGGTGCGTGCCCCGCCGCCCGCCCGGGACCCGGGCCAGGCTGCGCGGCCTTGCCGCTCCCGACTCCACCCCGGCGCATCCTGTGCGCCGCAGCGGAGGGCGGAATCTAGCACGGGGGGGTGAGGCGCCCGGCCTCGCGCGGCAGGGCAGGCGGCCCGGTCGCGGGCGGGCGTGCCGCTGGTCAGGGCGCGCGGTGCCGGCAGGCGCACGGGCTGGCGTGGCAGCGCGGGCAGCCCCGCGCGTACTTGGCGCTGGCCTCGGCGAGGTCCACGCGGGCCAGCGAGGCCAGCGTGGCCAGCCACGCGAGCACGTCGGCGAACTCCTCCTCGAGGTTGGCGCGGTCGCGGCCGCGCAACGCGCGAGAGAGCTCGCCCACCTCCTCGGCCAGCCACATGAAGGTGGCCTCCAGGCCGCGGCGCCGGTCGCGCGCGCCGTACGTGGCCTCGATGGCCTGCTGGAAGGCGCGCAGCGTCGGGCCGGAGGCGCCGCGCCGCACGCCCTTGCGCGCCGCGGTGCGGGCGCGGGCGGGAGCCCTCCTGCGGCCTGCTGTGCGTGCGGCCGTGCGCCGGCGTCGGGCGGCCATCGTGCCCGCCTAGCGCAGGCGCTTGATGGTGGAGATGGTGATGTCGTCGCCCTGCGGGCTGGTGAGGTGGAAGGCGTCGATGGCCGCGCCCACGAAGTTCACGAAGGCCTGCGAGTTCTTCGGCGCCTCGCGCATGACCGCGGCGTAGAAGCGCTGCTCGCCGAACTCCTCCTGCGACTCGTTGGCCACCAGCAGTGCGCCGTCGGTGTACAGCACGAGGCGGTCGCCCGCGGACAGGGACACGCCCTGCTCCTGCATCTCCCGGTCGAACACCGGGCCCGCGTCCATGCCCATGGCCAGGCCGCCGGGGTTGGCGCGGCCCATCTTGCCGGCCGCCTGCTGCCACACCAGCACCGGCAGGTGGCCCGCGCTGGCCAGCGTCACGCGGTGGGCCGCCGTGTCCACGACGGCGTAGACGGCCGTCACGTGGCGGCCGGGCGGCAACTCGCCGGCCAGCATCTTGTTCACCTTCTTGAGCACGGCGGCGGGGGAGAGCTCGCCGGGCGCCATGGCGCGCACGTAGGCGCGCACGGCCGACATCACCAGCGCAGCCGGGATGCCGCGCACGTTCGTGTCCAGCAGGATCACGCCCAGGTGCGTGTCGTCGATGCGGAAGTAGTCGAAGTGGTCGCCGCCCACGTCGCGGCCGGGCTTGAAGAGGTGCTCCACCTCGTAGTCGGTGAGGCGCGGCGGGTGCTTGTTGATCAGGCCCTCGTGGATCTCGCTGGCCAGCGACCGCTCGCGCTCGGCGATGGCCGCGGCCTGCGCCGCCTGCGACACCGGGGCCGCGCCCGAGGGGGCCGGCGCCGAGCCCAGGCCCTCGAAGGCCCGTTCCACCGCGCGCGCCACGGCCGAGGCCTCGGCGCCCTGCGCCCGGATGCCGCGGCCGCCGCTGGACGCGGCCTTCTCGATCTCGCGCGCCACGTTGCGCACCTGCGTGGCCATGCCGTTGGCCAGCACGAAGGTGATGGCGCCCACCAGCACGGGGCCCAGCACGAGCATGAGCATGCCCAGCCCGCCGCCCGTGGCCGGCGCCGGGCTGGCGCTGATGGCCACCCACGCGGTGGCCTCGGCCTTGCCCTCGCAGCGCTGGCCGAACACCTTCACGGGGTAGGAGGTGCCCTGCGATGCGAGCGTGCCCATGCCCCACACCGGGCCGGTGCCCATCAGCGCGGAGGGATCCAGCGTGACGGCGCCGGCGGGATGCGTGCCCACCACATGCTTGCCCGCCGGGTTGAGCTTGCCCTCGGTGATGAAGGCGGAGACCAGCTGGAAGGGGCTGCCCGCGCCGGCGTCGCGCGAGTAGCGGGCGAGCACGGCCTTGGCCCGCGCCTCGCCCTCGGGGCCGCCGCCGCCGCCGCTCATGCGCTCGACGGCCGCCTCGAACTTCAGCAGGCGCTTCTTGTGGTCCTCGCGCTCGTCTTCCTCGAGGTCCTTGGGCGCGCTGGTGATCTCCTTGTGGGCCTCGTCCACGCGGTCGGCCAGGTTGTCGCCGAACAGGTCGCGCACCTGCTTCTTGAGCCGCAGCACGGGGTCGGCGTCGCCCGCGGCGCGCCCGCCCAGCCAGGTGCTGGAGTCCAGCCCCGCCAGCGTGCCGACCGCCATCAGGCCTGCCTCCTCCACGGCCGCGCTGTCACGGGTGGCGAGGGCGGCGTCGCCGGCGCCACGACCCGGCAGAACCGCCGCGGCGGCCACCAGCACGGTGACCAGCGCCGCGCCCAGCGCCGCCTTGGCCGGGCCGCCCATGCCGCCGCCGGCGGGACGCCCGCCGCCGCGTGCCGGGCGCTCGGCCTCGGCCTCCTCGCCGCGTCGGGAGCCCTTGCGGGAAGCGTCGGAGCGGGAAGCGGCCATGCGCGGCACCTCGCGGGGGAACAGGGCCTCGCAGGCCCGTGGCGCGGGAGTATAGGGCGTGCCACCCAGCCGGGCCAGACGGCCGGCGGCCGCGCCGGTGGCGGCCAAGGACCTGGTGCGGGCCTTGCTAGCCCAGCCACCACCACGCCGCACCCACCAGCAACGCGGCCCCGAGTCCTGCAAGCAGGTCGTCGAGCAGGACGCCCGCCCCGCCCGGCACGCGCTGCACCGCGCGGATGGGCCCGGGCTTGCCGATGTCCAGCAGGCGGAAGGCCGGCAGCGTGGCCAGCAGCCACGGCAGCGGCGCGCCCAGCCATGCCACCAGCAGCCAGGCCAGGCCCTGCCCGGCCCACTCGTCGCTCACCACCCAGCCGGGGTCGTGCCGCCCCTGCGCGTCGGTGGCCCGGCCGCCCCAGGCCAGCGTGACCAGCGAGCCCAGCACGAGGCAGCCGCCGGCGGCCCACCGGCCCGCGCCTGCCTGGTGCTCGGCGGCGGCGCAGGCGGCGGTGGCGGCCAGCGAGGCCCAGGTGCCGGGCGCGGGCCGCAGCCACCCGGTGCCCAGCCCGGCCAGCGCCAGGCGCGGCAGCGCGCCCAGGCCGCTAGCGGGCCGCAAGCAGCCTCGTCGCGCGCACGAGGTACTCCAGCAGCGAGACGGCCGTGACCAGCGCGCCGGCCAGCACGAAGGCCAGCGTGAGCGGCGCGCCGCCCAGCCAGCCTTGCGGCACGCGCAGGAAGCCCACGCCGGCCTGGTGCATGAGCACCGCGCCCAGCGCCACGCACTGGGCCAGCATCTTGAGCTTGCCCGCGGCGGTGGCCTGGAAGCTGTGGCCGTTGCCCTCCACCGCGGCGCGCAGGCCCGTGACCACCAGCTCGCGCGCCAGCACCAGCAGCACCACCCACGCAGGCAGCACCTCGCGCACGCCGGGCAACGACACCAGCACGGCCATCGTGCCCAGCACCAGCAGCTTGTCCACGAGCGGGTCCGCGATGCGGCCGAACACGCTCACCTCGCCGCGGCTGCGCGCGATCCACCCGTCCACCACGTCCGTGGCGGCGGTGAACACGAACAGCCCGAAGGCCAGCCACCACCAGTCCGGCCCGCCCTGCTCGGCCACCCCGGCCACGGCCCAGACGCCGGCCGCCATCAGGCCCCGCACGACGGTGATGAGGTTGGCGATGCCCATGGCGTGCTGCTGGCGGCCCAAGGTAGCCGACCCGGGGTGCGCGCCTCAGCGCGCGTGGGGCAGCGGCTGGGCCACGAGGTCGTAGCCGTCGGCGGCGGTGATGCGGGCACGCAGGAAGGCGCCCGCCCGCGCGTGGTCCACGCCCTCCACGCGGATGCTGCCGTCCACCTCGGGCGCGTCCTGCGGCGTGCGGCCCAGCGCCGCCCGGGCGCGGGCGTCCCATGACTCCACCAGCACCTCGACCTCCTCGCCCACGCGCGCCTCGTTGCGCGCGAGGTGCACGGCTTGCTGCGCCTCGAGGATCTCCTCCTTGCGCTGCTCGGCCAGCGAGGCCGGCACCTGCCCCGGCATGTCGTGGGAGGGCGTGCCCTCCTCGCGGCAGTAGGTGAACACGCCCAGCCGGTCGAACCAGCCCTCGCGCACGAACTCGACCAGCTCGCGGTGGTCGGCCTCGGTCTCGCCGGGGAAGCCGCTGATGAGCGTGGTGCGCAGCGTCACGCCCGGCACGCGGCGGCGGATGGTCTCCAGCAGCGCGCGCTGGCGCGGGCCGGTGATCCCGCGGCGCATCGCGTGCAGGATGCGGTCGCTGACGTGCTGCACCGGCATGTCCACGTACTTGACGATGCGCTCGTTCTGCGCCATCTCGTCGAGCACGTCCTCGCGCAAGGTGGAGGGATAGAGGTAGAGCACGCGCCACCAGCGCGGCCCCTCGACGCGCGTGAGCTCGCGCAGCAGGTCGGCCAGCCGCGGCGTGCCGTAGAGGTCGCGCCCGTAGGCGGTCGTGTCCTGCGACACGAGGTTGATCTCGCCCACGCCGCGCGCGGCCACGCGGCGTGCGTCGGCCACGTTGTCCTCGATGCTGCGGCTGGCCAGCCGGCCGCGGAACGAGGGGATGGAGCAGAAGGTGCACTTCTGGTCGCAGCCCTCGCTGATCTTCAGGTAGGCGTAGGCTGCGGGCGAGAGCAGCACCCGCTCGGGCGCCAGCGCGCGCACCTGCGGCAGGCCCATCAGGTCGCGGGCGGCGTCCACCACGCGGCCGTAGTCCTTGAACGTGAGCCAGCGGTCCACCTCGGGGATGTCGCGGGCCAGCTGCTCGGCGTAGCGCTCGACGAGGCAGCCGGCCACCATGAGGCCGCGCAGGCGCCCGAACTCCTTCTGCGAGGCCACGCGCAGGATGGCCTGGATCGACTCCTCCTTCGCCGGGTCGATGAAGCCGCAGGTGTTGACCAGCGCGAGGTCGGCCTCGTCGATGCTGTCGGCCAGCGCGAAGCCCGCCGCGCCCCGCGCGCCCACCAGCTGCTCGCTGTCGGCGAGGTTCTTGGCGCAGCCCAGCGACAGCAGGGCGACGCGACCGAGGGGGGCGGCAGCCGTGGGCATGGCCCGAGGGTACGCGGCGGCCTCGTGGGCGCAGGCTTTGCGGCCGGCCGACGGTGGTGCGCGGCTAGGCCAGCGCGGCGGCGAGGTCGTCGGCCGTGATCTGCACGGGGCGCGTGCCATTGGGGCCGGTGTCGCCCAGCACGCCGCTGCGGGCCATGCGGTCGATGAGTGCCTGCGCCTTCGTGTAGGCGATGCCCATGCGACGCGTGAGCAGCACGGGCGAGGCCGAGCCGCGTTCCACGGCGGCCTCGACGGCCTGCCGGAACTCGGTCTCGGCCAGCAGCCGTACCCACTCGCCCTGCGGCTTGGCGCCGGGCTTGCCTGCCGCCTTGGGGGCCGCCTTGGGCGCGGGGGCCGGCGTGCCAGGGGCCGGCTGGGCCTCGGCCTCTGCCCCGCCGAACAGCGAGCCGGTGTGGTCCTGCGCAGGCTCGGCGGGCTTGCTGCGCTTGGCGCGCGCCGCCTTGCTCGCGGCCTCCTCGGGCGGGGGCGGCGCAGCCTTGGCGGTGGGCTTGGGCTCGGCCTGCCGTGCCGGTGTCGCCTCTGGATCCGGCTTCGGCTCCGGCTTGGCCTTCGGCGCGGCCGCGGGCTTGGGCCCCGGCGCGGCGGCACGGGCGGGTGCTGCGGCCTGCGGCGCCGGCGCCTCGGCAGGCGCGGCCGGCTCGCTGGGCTTGCGTTCGCGCGGCTTGCGCGCCTTGGGCTCGGCAGGCGACGGGGCTGCTGCGGGCGACGGGGCTGCGGCGGGCGGCGCGGCCTGCTGCGTGTCATCGAAGATGCCCGAGGCGGCCAGCTTCTGCCGGTAGCCCTCGGTGGCGCTGGCGTCGCCCAGCGAGCCCACCGCGCGCGAGACTGCCTCGGACTCGTCGGGCGCAGGCCCGCTGCGCTCGAAGGGCACCACGGGCGGGCCTAGGGGCGTCGCCCCCGAGGTCGTGCTTGCTGCCTTGGGCTCGCGTGCCGGCTTGCGCGTGGCGCTGGGCGGGGGCGTCTCGCGCGCGGCGGCCGGCGTCGGCGCGCTGGCCGGCGCGGGCGCCGCGGCGGCCGCGGGCGCAGGAGCGGCGGCCGGTGCGGTGCGCGCGGCCGGCTTGGACGCCGGGGCCGGGGTCGGCGCGGCCGGGGCCGCGGCAGGAGCCGTGGCAGCAGGAGCCGCTCGAGGGGCTGGTGCGGGTGTGGGCGGGGCCGTGCTGGACGCCGGTGCCGGGACCGCCGCCGGCGCGGGCTCCTCGTCGCGGTAGCGCACGCCGGGCATCAGGTTCGCGTCGCCGGGATTGGTCGGGAAGCCCTGGCGGGCGTAGTTGCGATTCACCGAGCCGGGCAGCGCGGACCCCGTGAACGTCGTGCTGGTCGTGCTGCCCTTGCCGGCCGCGCTCGCGCCCTCGTCCTCGCCGACGAGGCCGGAGGGCCAGCGCGTGCCCGCGGGCTGGGCCGCGCTGGACGTCGCGCCCTCCTGCGCCGCGCTGCCTGCGGGCGTCTCGGGGGGATCGTCCCGGAAACGGATCGTGCCCGTGTCGCTGCCGCCGAGGTCCATGGGCAGCTCGTTGCCGTCGGCGTCGTAGCGGCGCTCGGGATAGGGCGAGCGTGCCGTGCTGCGCACGGGTCGCGGCGCGGTGGCCGTGGGCAGGCTGCCCTTGCCCTTGGCGGCCGACGTCGCCGCGGGGGAGGCTGCGGGCGCGGCGGCCGGGGTGGGTGCCGCGGCGGACGTGTCGGCGGCCGGCGCAGCGTGCAGGCGCGTGAGTGCCAGCAGCGCCCCGGCCAGCGCCATTACCACCAGCACGGCGCCCGCCAGCAGGGCCGGCATCGAGGCGCCCAGCAGGCCCGCCAGCGCGCCGCCGATGCGGCCGCCTGCGGCCACGCCCGGCGCACCGGTGGCCAGGCCGCACAGGCCGCCCACCGCGAGGCCCATCGTGGCCGCGCCCAAGGCGGCGATGGCCAGGTTGCCCACGGGACGGCCCAGCCAGCCGCGCACCAGCCAGGCCAGCAACGGCAGCAGCAACGGCACGCTGCCCCAGCCCAGCAGCGACCCGGGGAACTGCAGCAGGCGCAGCGGTCCCTCGTGCGGGCGGTCGAAGCCGCGCAGCCCGGCCAGCACCTGCACGGCCAGCAAGGCGAAGACGAGGGCCGGCGCCAGCGCCGGCAGCCACTTGCGCAAGGCCGAGTCCATCACGTCGCGATCCTAGCCCCTTCCCCCCCCGCGCCGTGGGCGCCCCGCAGGCCTGCGCCCGGGTCCCGGCGCGAGCCGCGCCCGCGCCCTACTCCGCGGTGGGATCCTCGCCGGACGGCGCCGCACCGCCGTCCTCGGCGCCGTCGCCACCGGGCAGCTGCACGCCGCCCATGCCGTGGGCCGCATCCCAGTCCTCGAGGGTGGTGAGCACCTCGCGGGCCTTGCTGCCCACGTGCGGGCCCACCACGCCCCGGTCGCACATCATGTCCACGAGGCGCGAGGCGCGCGTGTAGCCGATGCCGAAGCGGCGCTGCAGCATGGAGGCGGAGCCCAGGCCGGTGGCCAGCACGGCGCGCACGGCGTCGTTGTAGAGGTCGTCCTCTTCCATCGGGTCGCCCAGGCTGCCGGTGCTGGCCTTGATCAGCTCCTCGTAGGCCGGCGGCGCGCACTTCTCCTTGAGGAAGTCCACGACCGCCCGCGCCTCGGCGTCGGTGACCAGCGTGCCCTGCGCGCGGCGCAGGCTCATCACGCGCGGGCTCATGTAGAGCATGTCGCCCTGGCCGATCAGCTTGTCCGCGCCGTTGCTGTCCAGCACCACGCGGCTGTCGATCTTGCTGGAGACGCGGAAGGCGATGCGCGTGGGCATGTTGGCCTTGATCAGGCCGGTGATGACGTCGGTGCTCGGGCGCTGCGTGGCCAGGATGATGTGGATGCCCACCGCGCGGCTCTTCTGGGCGAGGCGCGTGATGGCCAGCTCGACCTCCTTGCCGTTGGTGAACATCAGGTCGGCCAGCTCGTCCACCACGATGACGAGGTAGGGCATGTAGTCGGGCAGGTCCTCGTCGGCGAGGTTGTCGCGCTTGCGGATCTCGGCGCGCTTCTCCTTGCCCAGCGCGTTGTAGCCGGAGATGTTGCGCACGCCGGCGGCCAGCAGCATGCTGTAGCGCTCCTCCATGCGGTCCACGGCCCACTCGAGGATGCGCGCCGCGCGCGCCATGTCGGTGACCACGGGCGTGAGCAGGTGCGGGATGCCCTGGAAGAAGGAGAGCTCGACCTGCTTGGGGTCGATCAGGATCAGGCGCACCTCGGCGGGCGTGCGCGTGTAGAGGATCGAGAGCAGCATCGAGTTGATGCACACGCTCTTGCCCTGGTTGGTGGCGCCTGCGATCAGCAGGTGCGGCATCGTGGCCAGGTCCTCGCAGATCAGGCGGCCGGCCGTGTCGCGGCCCAGGAACACGGGCAGGGCCTTGCGGTCGGTGAGGCTCTGCTGCTGGGCCTCCACCACCGTGTCCTTGAGCACCACGGGGTCGCGGCGCGTGTTGGGCACCTCGATGCCCACCGTGTTGCGGCCCGGGATGGGCGCCACGATGCGCAGGCTGGAGGCCTTCAGCGCGATGGCCAGGTCGTCGGAGAGGGCCGTGACGCGGTTGAGGCGCACGCCCGAGGGGATGGCGATCTCGTAGAAGGTGATGACCGGGCCACGCAGGCTGGAGACCACCTCGGCCTCCACGTCGAAGGCGGCCAGCGTGGCCTTGAGCAGGGCCGCGTTGGCCTCGACCTCCTCGCGCACCGACTCCGGGTCGGTGGTGGTGCCCTCCTCGAGCAGGTCCAGGCCCGGGAAGACGTAGTCCTCGGGCACGGGCGGGCGCACGGGGGCGGGGCCGCGCACCTCGGGCGGCGGCGTGGGGGGCATGGGGGGCGCAGGCCGGGCCTTGGCCTTGGGCTTGGCGGGCGCGGCCGCGCGCGGTGCGGGCGCCTCCTCCTCGTCCTCGTCCTCCTTGGGCTCCTTCTCGCCCTCCTCGTCCTCGTCCTTGGCAGCCTTGGGCTTGCGCGTGCCCGGCTTGCGCCGCGAGGTGCTGGGCTCGGCGTCGTCGTCCGCGTCGGCCCCGGCCTCGTCGGTGGCCTCCTCGGCAGCGGCCTCGGGCGCCTCGGCCACGGCCACGCCGCCGGCAGGCTCCTCGCGACGCGGCAGCACCAGGCCCGCCAGCCACGCGCGCGCGGCCGTGAAGCGCACGTCGGCCACGAAACGCATGGCCAGCGCCCACGCCAGCAGCGTCACCAGCGGGGCGCCGCCGCCCAGGGCGTGGTGCAGCGTCTTGCCGAAGGCGACGCCCACGTAGCCGCCGGGGCCGCTCTGGCGCAGGCCGGGCAGCAGGCCCATGGTCTTGAACAGCAGCGTGCCCAGCACGGCGGTCAGGCCCACCAGCACCGGCAGGCCCACGAGGCGCCAGCCGAAGCGGTGGGGGCTGCGGCCCCGCAGGCACTCCACGCCCCACACCACGAACAGCACGGGCAGCACCCACGCGCCCATGCCCACGGCGCGCGTGAGCGCATCGGCCACCAGCCGGCCGATCTCGCCCACCGCGTTGGTCAGCGCGCCGGCCGCGCCCTCGGGCGCCAGCGTGCCGATGGCGGCGCCCAGCAGCAGTCCCAGCAGGCAGAGGGCCACGCCGGCCAGCTCCATGCCCACGGGGGCATCGGCCGCCTGCTCGGCGAGGCCGTCTCGGTCAGTGGAGTCGGTACGGGCACGGGCGGCGGTGGAGCGGGTCATGCGCCTCGTTAGGTCGGCTCGTGGCCGCCATGGCTGATGCGAACAGGAGGCAAACGCGCCCGGCGATGACGCGCGCGCGGGCTCGATGGCCCCGCGCCATGCAGCGCGGGCTAGCGCGGCGGGGCCGGCGTGCCCGGGGCGCTGCGGGCGGGCCCGGAGCCCGGCGCCGCCTCGGCGGCCTTGCGTGCCGCCCGCTCCTCGCGCTCGGCGCGCCAGCCCTCGCGGATCTCGCGCTCGCTCCAGGCCTCGTCGCGGTCCACGTGGCAGATGTTGCACGAGGTGGGCGGCGCGCCGGCCGGGGCGCCGCCGCGCGGCACCGAGAACACGTGGCTGAAGATCCGGTCGCTCATGTGCTGCTGGCCGTTGGTGAAGATCTTGTGCCGCGGCATGTGGCACTCGACGCACAGGTTGCCGGGCGATCCGGGCTGGTGGCGCCCGTGGCGCGCCTGCGCCTCGGGGCTGGCCATGTCCACGTGGCAGTCCGTGCACAGCGTGTTGTCGTGGATCGAGGCCTTGAGCGAGGCGAAGTGCTCGCTGCCGTGGGGGTCGTGGCAGTCGGCGCAGTGCAGGCCGGCGTGCCACATCTCCGAGGTGCGGAAGTCGTGGCCGATGGAGCAGGGGCTCTTCTTGGTGCCGTCGGGGTAGTGCTGCACGTGGTGCGGGTCTTCCTGCGGGCGCAGGGGCTTGTGCAGCGCGTCGCGGCCGTAGCCATGCGGGCCGGGCATGAAGGTGACCGGGCTCTCGGTGTGGAAGTTGTGGCACGCGTCGCACTGCTGCGTGAGCCGTTCCTGCGTGTCGCTGCCCTTCGTGGAGGGGAAGATGGAGGGCGGCTTCTGCCCCGTGCGCCGCAGCTCGCGGTAGCGCTCGATGCCGGCATGGTTGACGGCCGCCACGTGCTGCGCCCCGGGGCCGTGGCAGGTCTCGCAGCCCACGGCGCCCTCGGCCCAGCCCTCGTCCTTGGGCGCGAGGCTGTAGCGCTCCGGGCCCGTGACCATGTTGAGGGGGCGCCGTCCGTGCCCGCCCTCGGTGGTGCTCTTGATGCCCGTCACGTGGCACTGCGCGCACGACTCCACGTAGGGCCGGAAGCCGTCGTACATCCAATCCTTCTCGGCATCGTTCCAGTAGAAGGGCAGCACGTAGTGCTTGCCGTCATGCTGCGCGTCGCCGGGCGCGCTCCAGCGCACGATGAAGGGCTGGTGCCGGCGGTTGCCGAAGGCGAACAGCACCTCTTGCTTCGTGCCCTTGCCGACCGGGGGCATCTCGAGCCGGCCGGCATAGGTGTCGCGCGTGCGCCCTCGAGGCCAGCCTTCCTCCTCGGTGCGCTCGCGCAGGTGCATGAAGTAGCGCGTGCGGCCCCCGGCGTCCACCTCGCTGGTGACGCGCGCCACGTAGGGCGAGGGCATCTCGCGGCGCGTGACGTGGTCGAGCGCGGGGGCGGTGATCTCGCGCCCGTCGAAGGGCGCCAGCACGGTGCCCTGCACGGCGGAGTAGAAGGTGCGGCTGTGGAAGGAGCGGCGCCAGCGCTGGAACTCGTCGGCGTGGCAGGGCGCGCAGGCGCGGCTGCCCACGAACTCGCCCCACGGGTCGCCGGGGTTGTTCACCAGCGGCTCGGGGATGCGGTCCTTCTCCTGCTTGTAGAAGCCTTGCCAGGTGCGCAAGGCCACCTCGCCGGTGTCGCTGGCCGGCTGGGCGGGCACCGGGGCCGTGCTGGGCGGCGGCGCCGTGGCCGGCTCGCGCTCGCCGCACCCGGCCAGCCAGCCGCCGAGCAGGCCCACCAGCAGGAGGCCGGCACAGGCCAGCGCGCTGCGCGGGGCACGGGCAGGCGGGCCAGGGGGCGCCGCGGGGGCGGGAAGGCGTGCCACGCTGCGGAGTCTACGCGGCGCGGGCGCACCGGCTTCCCCGACCCGACCGCCGCGCCGCCCGGCCGGGGGCGAGGTGCGCAGGGCGGGCTCAGGCCCGGGGCCGCGCGCCCAGCAGGGCCTCGGCTGCCGCCACGATCTCGGCGGGCTCGGCCATGCGCCCCACGCCCGCCTCGCGCTCGGCCAGGAAGCCGCTGCCCGGCCCCACGACGTGCGCGCCGTCGCCACGCAGCACCGCGAGGTTGGCCTGCACGCGCGGGTGCTGCCACATGCGGGTGTTCATGGCGGGCGCCAGCAGCAGCGGGCAGGCGGAGCCCAGCACGCTGGCGCTGACGATCTCGCCTGCCATGCCGTGGGCGAGGCGCGCGAGCGCCTGCGCCGTGCACGGGGCCACGATCACCAGCTGCGCCGCTGCGGTGGCGCGCAGGTGGTCGGCCGGGCCGCTGCCCTCGAACCACGAGCGATCGGTGAACACCGGGCGGTGGGTGAGCGCGGCGAAGGACAGCGGGCGCACGAAGCGCTGCGCCGCGCGTGTCATCGCCACGTCCACCACGTGCCCCGCCTGCACGAGGCGCGAGACGAGGTCGCAGGCCTTGTAGGCCGCGATGCTGCCGCTGACGCCGACCAGCAGGTGCGCCATGGGTGCGCCGGGTGGCGCTCCGGCGGGCCGCTAGGCCGCGCCTTCCTCGTCGGGGGCCAGCGAGACCTTGCCCGCACGCACCTCCTCGATGGCGATGTCGATGGGGTTGTCGCTGCGCGTGTCCACGAGGCGGGGCGCGCCGGCCACCAGCTCGCGGATGCGCTTCTGCAGCAGGGCGGTGAGCTGGAAGCGACCTCCCACCTTGGCCTCGAGCTCGTCGAGGATGCGGATCTTGTCGTCCATGGGATCTCCCTCAGGGCAGTGGTTGCAGGTCGTGGACACCCACCGCCGCGGCGACCTGCCGGGCAGCGCGTTCCAGCTCGTCGTTGACGACCACCAGGTGGAAGCGGGAAGCCTGGGCCATCTCCTGGCCCACGACCGCCAGCCGCCGCTCGATGGTCTCGGGACCGTCCAGCCCGCGCGTGGCCAGCCGCTTGCGCAGCTCTTCCACGCTCGGGGCCTGGACGAACACGAAGCAGGCCTCCGGTGCCAGCGCGCGCAGGCTCGCCGCGCCTTGCACGTCGAGCACCAGCACGCAATGGCGGCCCGAGGCCAGCACCGCCTCCGGCGAGGACCGAGGCGTCCCGTAGAGCCTGCCATACACCTCGGCATGCTCCAGAAAAGCACCCTCTGCCAGCCCCCGGCGGAAGTCCGCCTCGGGCAGGAAGTGGTAGTGCACGCCGTCCACCTCGCCGGGCCGGGGCGGGCGCGTCGTGGCGGTGATGGCCCGGCCGAAGCGCGGGTCGCGCAGCAGGCGATCGGAGACGGAGGTCTTGCCGGCGCCGCTGGGCCCCGAGAGCACCAGCAGCCGTCCACGGGGGCGGGAGGCCGGGCCGCTCACTCGAGGTTCTGCACCTGCTCGCGCAGGCGCTCCACGTCGGCCTTGAGCCCGAGCACCGTGCGCGTGAGCGCGAGGTCGCTGGACTTGCTGCCCACGGTGTTGGCCTCGCGCGCCAGCTCCTGCGCGAGGAAGTCCAGCGCACGGCCGATGCTCCCGCCGCGCGCGACGATCTCCCGTGCGTGCGCCACGTGCGCGCACAGGCGCGTCAGCTCCTCGCGCACGTCGCTGCGGTCGGCCAGCGTGGCCACCTCGCGCGCCAGCGCCACGGGGTCGAGGCTGGTGCCGCTGGCCGACAGCAGCTCGGCGAGGCGCGCCTGCAGCCGCTGCTGCAGGGCCTGCGGCACCTTGCCGGCGCGCGCATCCAGCTCGCGCGCCGCGGCCTCGATGCGGTCGAGCAGGCCCACCAGCTCGCAGGCCAGCGCGCCGCCCTCGCGGCGGCGTGCCGACTCCAGCTGGGCCAGCGCGCCATCGATGGCCTCGAGCGCTGCGGCGGCCAGGGCGGGCGAGGCCTCGCTGCGTGCGCCCTGCGCCGCGGCCAGCCCGGGCATGCGCAGCACGTCGCCTGCCGTGGGTGCGGGCAGGCCGGCCACGCGCGTGAGCTGGGCCAGCTCGCGCGCGGCCGCGGCGAAGGCGGCCGGGTCGATTGTGGTGGCGCTGGCGCTGGGTGCCGGCGTGAAGCGCAGCGTGAGCGTCACGTGGCCGCGTTGCACCCGCGCACGCACGCGTTCCTCGGCCTCCAGGCCCAGTTCCGGCAACGGACCCTGCGCGCGCAGGCTCACCTTCAGGAAGCGCGAGTTCACCGAGCGCGCCTCGGCTTCCAGCCGTCCCAGCGCGTGGTCGAGCGCGCAGGTGCCCACGCCCGTCATCGAGCGCACGGGCTCCGGCGCGGCGGCGGTGGGAGGCTGCGCCATGCGTGGGCGCACGGGCCCCGGGGGGCCCGGCTGCCTAGCCGCCCATCGCCGGCGCCTCGGGAGGCGGGGCCGGCGGCGCGGGAGGGGCCGGGGGAGCCTGCTCGGACCCGGCGGGCGTGCCCGCAGGGTTCGTGGAGGGCGCCGGCGTGCCCGCCTCGCTCACCGAGGAGGGTGTCTGGACGGGCAGGTCCAGCTTGCTGGGCGCGCTGCCCTTGCTCTCGAGGCCGGCGTAGAGCAGCGCCAGGCCCAGGAACGCAAAGCCGAGGTAGGAGGTGAAGCGATTGACGCTCCCGGCCTTGACGCCGAAGGTCTCGCCACCGGCGCCACCGAAGGCGCCCGCGATGCCGCCGCCCTTGCCCTCCTGCAGCAGCACCACGATGGTGAGCAGCACGGCGCACAGGATGAACAGGCCCATCACCACGCCCTGGATCACGTCGATCAGGGCGCCCGTCGGGGAGAGCAGCAGGGTCGTCACGGGCAGGATCCTCTCGGGGGCGCCTAGCGGCGGGCGCGGGCCAGGGCGGCAAAGGCCGCCGGGTCGAGGGAAGCCCCACCGACCAGGAAGCCATCCACGTCCGGCATCGCCAGCAAGCCTTCCATCTTGTCGGGCTTGACGCTGCCCCCGTACAGGATTCGCACCCGTCCGGCACGTTGGGGGTCACGGGCGGCCACCTGGGCCCGCAGGAAGGCGTGCGCCTGCTGGGCGGTGTCGGGCGTGGCCACCACGCCCGTCCCGATGGCCCACACCGGCTCGTAGGCCAGCGTGAGCGGGGCCGGGCGGCCCGGCAGGGCGTCGAGGGCGGCCGCCAGCTGGCGGCCCAGAACCTCCTCCGTGGCGCCGGCCTTGCGCTGGCTGGCCGTCTCTCCCACGCACAGCACGGGCTCCAGTCCCGCCTCCCAGGCCCTTCGCATCGATTCGCAGACCACTTGGTCTGTTTCTCCGCCTCCCAGCCGGCGCTCGCTGTGCCCGCACAGCACGTAGGCACATCCCGCGTCGGCCAGCATGGAGGCCGACACACCCCCCGTGAAGGCCCCGTGGGGCTCGGCATGGCAGGCCTGCGCGCCCATGCGGGCGGGTGAGCCAGCCAGCAGCCCGGCTACCTCCAGCAGCCACGGGTAGGGCGGGAACAGCACCACCTCGGCCTGTGCGTGCCGGGCGGCCTGCGCCGCCGCCAGGGCCCAGCGCCGGGCGTCGGCAAGGCTGCCGTTCATCTTCCAGTTGCCGGCCACCAGCAGGCGGCGGGGGGGCGGGTCGTCGGCCAGCGTGGGGTCGGCCATCGGGGCGGGCTCCTAGGCCGGTCCTTGTAGGGCGGGCAGGCCCCGCACGCAACGCCCCCCCGATCCCTTGGGCCGGGTGCCCCGGGACGGCTAGCGTGCGTCGCATGCTGATCGTGCTCACCAGCGACTGCAGCCCGGGGAACCGCCAGCGCGTGGTGGCCGCCATCGAGGAGGCCGGCTGCACGTGGACCCCGCTCAAGGCCGGCAGCCGCACGCTGCTGGCCGTGACGGGCGACGTGGAGCGGCTGCGCGAGGTGCCGCTCAAGCGCTGGCCGGGCGTGAAGAAGGTGATCACGCTCACGGACCCGTACCTGATGGCCAGCCGCGAGCACCAGCCCGAGCCCACGGTGGTGAGCGTGGGGGGCGTGCGCATCGGCGGGGGCGGGTTCGTGGTGGTGGGCGGCCCCTGCGCCGTCGAGGGCCGCGAGACCCTGCTGGGCATCGCCCACGCCGTGCGCACGGGCGGGGCCGACCTGTTGCGCGGCGGCGCCTACAAGCCGCGCACCTCGCCCTACTCCTTCCGGGGACTGGGCCGGGAGGGCCTGCAGCTGCTCAAGGAAGCCAGCCAGGCCACGGGGCTGCCCACCGTCAGCGAGGTCACCGACCCGCGCCAGGTGGAGGAGGCGGTGGGCCTCGTGGACATGCTGCAGGTGGGCACCCGCAACATGAGCAACTTCGACCTGCTGGTCGAGGTGGGCCGCAGCGGGCACCCGGTGCTGCTCAAGCGCGGCCAGGCCGCCACCATCGGCGACTGGCTGCTGGCGGCCGAGTACGTCCTCGCCCAGGGCAATCCCAACGTGGTGCTGTGCGAGCGTGGCGTGCGGGGCTTCGACCCCAGCACCCGCAACCTGCTGGACCTCTCCGCCGTGCCGGTGCTGCGCAGCCGCACCCACCTGCCCGTGCTGGTGGATCCCAGCCACGCCACCGGCCATGCGGCCCTCGTGCCCGCCATGGCCCGCGCGGCCTGCGCCGCCGGGGCCGACGGCGTGATGATCGAGGTGCACAGCCACCCGGCCGCCGCGTTGTGCGATGCCGAGCAGGCCATGCTGCCGGACGACTTCCGAGACCTTGTCGAGGACCTCCGCGTGCTCTCCCAGGCCCTGCTGGGAGCACGTACCGCCCGCTGAGGTCCAACAGGACCAGACTTGTCCCCATTCCGCCCGACCCCCGCGACGCTCCCCAGCCCGCGCGACCTCGCTTGCGCGCTGGTTTCACGCTGCGTTTCCTGTTGGGCCGGGGGCACGGCGTTCCCTATCCTCACGGCCCCCCGGGCAGTCGCGCGCGCCCGCGCGTGCCCGGCACCTCGCAGGTGCCCCGCGTGAGTTCCTCCCCCCTCCATCCCCCGTCGGGTGGCGCGGGCCCGGCCGGGCCCGAGGGCAGCGGCATGGACCCCGCGCTCGACCCCATCTTCCAGGCCCCCGAGCCGCAGGAGCGTGTCTCCAAGACGACGGCCCTGCTCTGGCAGTACTTCTTCTTCCCCGTGCTGATGGTGGCGGCTGCGGTGGGCGTGTTCGTGCTCTTCGGCGCGTGGTCGGACAGCGCGCCAGACGAGCGCGAGCTGCTGCAGACGGTGCAGACGGGCAGCGAGAACGCGCAGAAGCAGGCGGCCCAGCAACTGGCCATCGCCATCGCCCAGGCGCGCTCGAAGGCCGACCGCCAGGCGGTCGCGGGTGCAGGCGTGGACGTGCCCTTCTTCGCCGAGCCGGCCTTTGCCGAGGGCCTGCGGCGCGCCTTCCTCGACGCGCGCCGCCAGGACAAGTCGGAGGACCGCGTGCGCTGGCTGGCGCAGGCGCTGGGCCGCACGGCCGACCCGCTCAACGTGGCCGTGCTCGAGGAGGTGGTCTACCCGCCCGCCGGGCAGGCCAAGGCCTCCAGCGAGCTGCGCCGGGCGGCGGCGCTGGGCCTGCTGTTCATGGAATCGCGCGCTGCCGAGCCCGTGCTGGTGCGCATGCTCTCGGACGGCGAGGACGGGGAGGTGCGGGCCATCGCCTCCAACGCCCTGGCGTTGCTGGCGGCGCAAGATGGTGGGGCGCGCGACGGTGCCGGCACGCGTGCGGCGCTCACGAGCGCGCTGGCCGATGCCCACGCCGGCGTCACCCTCAACGCGGCCGTGGCGCTGGCCTTGCGGCGCGACCCGGCCGGCCTGGATCTGCTGGCCCGCTCCCTGACCCGGCCCGGCCTGGAGGCGCTGGGGGTGCGCGACCTCGACCTCCAGAAAAATGCCTTGATGAACGCGGTGCGCGGGGTGGTCCGGCTCTCGGCCGGCGTGGAGGCATCGGGGGACCTTGCTGCGAAGATCGACGCCCTCAAGCCGGCCATCGAGGCGCTCGCCTCCGATGCCGACGAGGGCGTGCGCGCGCTGGCCCGGCAGGGCCTCGAGCGCTGGAGGAAGACCGGATGAGCCAGAGCACCCAGCCCAAGCCGGCCCAGCAGTGGCCCAGCCCGTGGCCCTACGACTTCCCTGTCGAGGGGAAGGCGCAGGGGAGCGCGGACAAGGTCGCGCGCCTCTCAGGCGTGGACGGCGGCCCGCCGCTGACCGTCACGCGCCGCGGCCTGTTCCTGGGCGCGGTGGCGGGCTGGGGCGCGTTCATCGGCGCGGCGCATGTCGGCCTGCTGGGCACGGTGCGCTTCCTGTTCCCCAACGTGAGCTTCGAGCCGCCGCAGATCTTCAAGACCAAGGCGGTCACCGAGTTCGGCGAGAACACGGTGGACGAGACGTGGAAGGAGTCCAACAGCGTGTGGATGGTGCGCCAGGGCGGCCGGCTCATCGCCGTCTCCACCACCTGCACGCACCTGGGCTGCACGCCCAACTGGCTCAACGGCGAGAGCAAGTTCAAGTGCGCCTGCCACGGCTCGGGCTACTACATGAACGGCGTGAACTTCGAGGGGCCCGCGCCGCGTCCCCTCGAGCGCTTCCGCGTGTACGTCGACCCCGTGGACGGCAAGGTCGTCGTGGACAAGACCGTCAAGTGCCAGGTGGAGCTGGGGACCTGCGACGTGTCCCAGTTCTGGCTGCCGGCCTAGGAGCGCGCCGACCCCATGCTCGACTTCATCCGCAACTCGCAGGCCTGGAAGAGCATCTTCCGGCACGGCCCGCCCACGACGGCGCGCAACCGCGCGCTGGTGATGCTGGCCAACGTCTTCCTGCACCTGCACCCGGTGCGTGCGCGCGCCTCGGGCATCCGCCTCTCGTTCACGTGGTGCATGGGCGGCGTGACCTTCTTCCTGTTCCTCGTGGAGACGGTCACCGGCATCCTGCTGATGTTCTACTACCGGCCCGTGGCGGCCAGCGCCTACAGCGACATCATGGCGCTGCGCGAGGACGTGCCGCTGGGCATCATGCGCGAGATCCATCGCTGGGGCGCGCACTCGATGGTGATCACGGTGTGGCTGCACATGTTCCGCGTCTTCATGACCGGCTCGTACAAGCC
This sequence comes from Planctomycetota bacterium, assembly GCA_964228555.1. Lineage (GTDB taxonomy): Bacteria > Planctomycetota > PLA2 > PLA2 > JAEUHO01 > CAXQZU01. Next base: position 3,012 of record CAXQZU010000020.1, on the reverse strand, counting down.
GCCGCGGGAGTTCAACTGGGCCATCGGCGTGGTGCTGCTGTTCCTGACGCTGTTCCTCTCGTTCACCGGCTACCTGCTGCCCTGGGACCAGCTGGCCGTGTGGGCCGTGACGGTGGGCACGAACATGGCCCGCGCGCACCCGGTGATCGGCCACGAGGGCCCGCTGGCCAACATCCTCAAGTGGGATGACGTGCAGTTCGTCACCTCGGGCAACGACGTGCGCTACGCGCTGCTCTCGGGCCGCTTCGTGGGCGAGGCGACGCTGCTGCGCTTCTACGTCTTCCACTGCATCATGGTGCCCGTCATCGTGATGATCCTGATGGCGGTGCACTTCTGGCGCGTCCGCAAGGACGGCGGCATCTCGGGGCCCCTGTAGGGAGCGCGCCATGGACCACCTCTTCCAGAAGATCGACGCGCTGCTCAACTGGGCCACCCAGCCGCAGTGGCTGTTCGCCTTCAGCATCGGCCTGCTGCTGGTGCTGATGCGCTTCGCCCACGTGTGGACCAAGCCGCGCGTGGCGGGCTTGATGGGCCTCGTGCTGGTGCTGCTGGGCGTCTACTCGTGGTTCGACTGGCCGGGCGTGAGCCATGCGCAGTTCCGCGAGAGCGTGACCAAGCCCGACAACATCCCGATCGTGCTCGTGCTGGGCTCGCTGGCCTTCTTCACCTGGCTGTCGTTCCGCAAGGCGGTCATCAACGACCAGCGCATCCAGGCCGGCCAGCCTCCCGTCGAGGCGGCCGAGAAGAGCCGCAAGGTGCTGGTGTGGCCCGACCTCGTCTACACCGAGCTGATCGCCATGGTGGTCGTGGTGGTGGTGCTGATCCTGTGGTCGATCCTGATCAAGGCGCCCATCGAGGAGCCCGCCAACCTCGCGCGCACGCCCAACCCCTCGAAGGCCCCGTGGTACTTCCTGGGCCTGCAGGAGCTGCTGGTCTACTTCGACCCGTGGCTGGCCGGCGTGCTGGTGCCCGCGCTGATCATCGTGGGCCTGATCGTGATCCCCTACGTGGACCGCAACCCGAAGGGGAACGGCTACTACACGCTGGCCGAGCGCAAGGGCGCGATCTTCGTGTTCCTGTTCGGCTTCCTGATCCTGTGGACGCTGGGCTGCTTCATCGGCACCTTCCTGCGCGGGCCGGGCTGGAACTTCTTCGGCATCTACGAGCCGTGGGACGTGAACAAGGTCGAGCCGCTGCTGAACATCAACGTCAGCGAGATCGTGTGGGTGAAGCTGCTGGAGAAGCCGCTGCCCTCGTGGTGGCTGCCGCGCGAGATCTTCGGCATCCTCATCGTGCTGGGCTACTTCACCCTCATGCCGGCGATCTTCGCCCGCACGGTGGGCAAGCGGATGTTCCGCGAGCTGGGCGCGATCCGCTTCGGCATCGTCGTGAACCTCGGCCTGATCATGCTGGCCGTGCCGCTGAAGATGCTGGCCCGCTGGCTCTTCAACCTGAAGTACGTCGTCAACCTCCCCGAGATCCTCACCTCCATCTAGGCCGCCCGCGGGGGGGCCGCTGCTGCGGCCCGGCCCGCACGGCCTGCTGACCCTCCCCTCGGACCCCAGGCGCCTCCCCCCGGAACCCCCGATGGCCACCAAGAACCGCGACCAGGAACGGCTCTACGCCCCCGGCAAGCTCTCCTTCCACTTCGCGATCTGGAGCACCCTGCTCCTGCTCGTCTCGGTGTGGATGGTGTGGCAGGACTACGACCGCCCGTGGAAGGGCTTCCAGCGCGAGTACCGCGCCAAGGAGGCGAGCATCGCGCTGCAGAAGCGCAAGAACCTCGAGACGCGCCTGGGCGGCGCGGCGGTGCTCGAGGGCCTGGTGAAGGATGAGTCGGCGGCGCGCGCCGCGCTGGCGGCGCTCTCGGCCGAGGGCGGCGAGCTGGCCACGCTGGAGGCCCAGCTCAAGGACCTCAAGCACAAGCTCACGAGGGCCGAGTCCGCCGAGAAGGAGGTCAAGGGCCTGCTCTCGCCGGCGCGCTACCGCTACGAGCTGGCGCTGCACCACGAGAAGGAGGGCCACGGCTCGCAGGCGGACAGCGAGAAGGCGCGCGAGACGCTCAACCGCTGGGCCTCCGAGCTGCAGCGGGCCGAGCGTGCCGTGGAGGCCGCGCAGGCCGACCACGACGCCGTGGCCGCGCGCGTGCGCGACATCCGCAAGCCGGCCGAGGCGGCGCTCAAGGCGGCCGAGGAGCGGCTGGCGGGCTACCGCGCCGCGCAGGGCGCCGAGGTGGGCCTGGCGCAGAAGTACGAGAACAACCAGTGGCGCAACGCGCCGGTGATCGACTTCATCGCCAAGACGCTCGAGATCAAGCAGGTCGTGCTGAAGAACATCCACGACAACTGGAACTTCGCCACGAACGTCAAGGTGGACCGGTGCATGACCTGCCACCTGGGCATCGACAAGCCCGACATGACCGACGAGGCCATTGGCCGCGTGTTCGCCAGCGAGATCGCCAAGGCCTACGGCGTGGAGGACCCCTACCCGGCGGCGGGCTCGCCCGAGGCCGCGGCCAGTGCGCTGCCGCCCGCGCCCGAGGCGCTGGCCGCGCTCGACGAGGCCGTGGACAAGTTCAAGAAGGATCACGGCTTCGAGAGCTGGATGTCGGCGCACCCCGGGCTCGACCTCATCGCGGGCCCCAGCAGCCCGCACAGCCTCGAGGCGGTGGGCTGCAGCGTGTGCCACCACGGCGTGGGCTGGAGCACCGACTTCTCGCGCTCGGCGCACGCCTACCAGTCCAAGGAGCAGCTCGAGCGCTGGAAGGCGGACTACGGCTGGCAGAAGCCCCAGTTCGTCGACTTCCCGATGATCGCCCGCGAGTACGTGCAGGGCATGTGCTTCAAGTGCCACAAGCAGGGCTTTGGCTGGCCGGTGACCTACACCGAGTCGCTGGACCACGGCTGGGTGCCGCAGGTGCACGACGTGGTGGGCCAGGGCCCGCAGGTGCTCAAGCCCTTCGACAGCTTCGGCAAGCTGGTGCTGCCGCCGGCGCCTGGCGCCGTGGACGGC
>CAXQZU010000019.1:0-7749 GCA_964228555.1 Planctomycetota bacterium | reverse complement strand
GCGTGCGACCCCAGCGGCGGCTCCTGAGCGCCGTCCGCGTGTCACTTCACGAGGCGGCGCAGGCGTTCACCTGGGGACTGCCTACATGCAGCAGCCTGAGGATGTCGCCGTGAAGCCCTCAGAGCTCTGGAGGCGCGATCCAGCGGTCCTCGAGCGCGCACACCGCGGGCACCGCAAGACACAGAACGCGCTGGCACGGGCCCTCGAGGCGAGGAGCTTGACGCCCCAGCAGCCGCCCAAGAGCCGCAGCTCGTCCATTCCCGACTACGACCTCGCCTGGGAACACGGAGACCGGTGGTTCGTCGTGGAGGTCAAGAGCCTCTCGGATGACAACGAAGAAAAGCAGCTTCGGCTCGGCCTAGGCCAAGTCCTGCGCTACCAGCACCAGCTGCGCGCCATGGGCAGGGATGTAGCTGCCGTGCTGGCCGTCGAGCACGCCCCCACCGATGCCAGCTGGACAGAGTTGGCCGGCGCACACGGTGTCACGCTCTGCTGGCCCGACCGGTTCGACCAAGCCATCCGCGATCTTTGTGGCGTGTGACCTGCCGGGCGCGATCCGTCAGGCCCCGTACGGATAGAACCCCTTCCCGCTCTTCCGGCCCAGGTGGCCCGCCGCCACCATCTTGCGCAGCAGGGGCGAGGGGCGGTACTTGGAGTCGCCCAGGTCGCGGTGCAGGACCTCCATGATGGCCAGGCAGGTGTCCAGGCCGATGAGGTCGGCGAGGGCCAGCGGGCCCATGGGGTGGTTCATGCCCAGCTTCATGATGCCGTCGATGGCCTCGGGCGTGGCCACGCCCTCCATCACGCAGGTGATGGCCTCGTTGATCATGGGCATCAGGATGCGGTTGGAGACGAAGCCGGGGAAGTCGTTGGCCACGATGGGCGTCTTGCCCACCTGCTCGGCGGCCGCCTTCACCTTGGCGTAGGTGTCGTCGCTGGTGGCCAGGCCCCGGATCACCTCGACCAGCTGCATCAGCGGCACCGGGTTCATGAAGTGCATGCCGATGAAGCGGTCGGGGCGCTTCGTGGAGGCGGCCAGCACGGTGATGGAGATGCTGGAGGTGTTGCTGGCCAGGATGGCGTGCGGGGGCAGCACGGCGTCGAGCTCGGCGAAGATCTTCTTCTTCACCTCGAGGTTCTCGACGACCGCCTCCACCACGAGGTCGCAGTCCTTGAGCGAGGCCAGGCGCGCCGCCGGCTCGATGCGGCCGTGGGCCGCCGAGGCCTGGTCGGCCGTGAGCTTGCCCTTGGAGGCCAGCTTCTCGAGGCTGGCCTTGATGCCGGAGAGGCCCCGGGCCAGCGCCGTCTCGGCGGCGTCGTAGAGCCGCACGGGCACGCCCGCGGCCGCGAACACCTGCGCGATGCCGGCGCCCATCTGGCCGGCCCCGATCACGCCCACACGCTGGAAGGTCATGCGCTTGCTCCTTGGATGCCTGGATGTCGTGTCCTGCGCCGGCCGGCAGCGGCCGGCCCGGCCCCTAGGCCCGCTCCACCGAGAGGGCGACCGCGTTGCCACCGCCGAGGCACAGCGCTGCAACGCCCGTCTTGGCGTCGCGTTGCTGCATGGCGTAGAGCAGGGTGGTGAGGATGCGGGCGCCGCTGGCGCCGATGGGGTGGCCCAGCGCCACCGCGCCGCCGTTGACGTTCGTGCGGGCCGGGTCCAGGCCGCTCTCCTTGGTCACGGCGCAGGCCGCCGACGAGAAGGCCTCGTTCACCTCGGCCAGGTCGAACTTCCCGGGCTGGATGCCGGTCTTCTTGGCCAGGTTCTGCAGCGCCACCACGGGCGCGTACATCACCCAGCGCGGCTCCACGCCGCCGGCGGCGTAACCCGTGATGCGGGCCAGGGGCTTCAAGCCATGGCGCGCGGCCGCCTCGGCGCTCATCACCACCAGCGCCGAGGCGCCGTCGCTGATCTGGCTGGCGTTGGCCGCCGTCACGGTGCCGTCCTTGCGGAAGGCGGGCTTCATGGCCGCCATCGTGGCCTCGGTGGCATCGGCGCGCACGCCCTCGTCGGTGGCGAAGTGCGTCACGTTGCCCTTGCGGTCCTTGATCTCGATGGGGAACATCTCGTCCTTGAAGCGCCCGGCGGCGTGCGCCGCGGCCGCGCGCCGGTGGCTCTCGGCGGCGAAGGCGTCCTGCTGCTGGCGCGTCACGCTGCAGCGCTCGGCGATCAGCTCGCCCGTCTCGCCCATGTGGAAGTCGTTGTACGCGTCCCACAGGCCGTCGTGCACCATGGCGTCCACGAGCTTGCCGTGGCCCAGCCGGAGGCCGTCGCGCACGCCCAGCGCCAGGTAAGGCGCGTGCGTCATGCTCTCCTGGCCGCCGGCCACGAGCACCTCGGCGTCGCCGGCGCGGATGGCCTGCGCGGCCAGCATCACGCTCTTGAGGCCCGAGCCGCACACCTTGTTGATGGTGACCGAGGCCACCTCGGGCGGGATCTTGGCCGCCAGCGCCGCCTGCCGGGCCGGGTTCTGGCCCATGCCGGCCTGCAGCACCGTGCCGAAGATCACCTCCTCGACGTGCTTGGGGTCGAGCCGGGCGCGGCGCAGCGCCTCGGCGATGGCCAGCGCGCCCAGCTGCGGGGCGCGGAAGGGCGCGAGGCCCCCCTGGAACTTGCCGATGGGCGTCCGGCAGGCACTGACGATCACGGCCTCACGCATGGCGCTCTCCGCAGGGGGAGCGCGGAGTGTAGGCCGCCCCCGGGGCAGCCCGAAAGGGAGGCCGCCCCGCCGGCGGGCGACGCCCGCCGGGGTGCTTGGCAAGGCCCCCACCGGGCGCCGGCGGCTGCCCGCCGCAGCCCGACGCGGGCAGGCCGCTCTGGCCCATGCGAGGCCCGGCGGCCCGCGGCCCCGGGGCGCTTCGGGACCCTGCTACTCGAAGGTGGTGTGCCGCCCGCGCAGGTCGCGCTCGCCCAGGTGCAGCGCGTCCATCAGGTCGAGGATGACCTGGTCGAGCACGACGAGGAAGGCCTGCTCGAAGAGCGAGCCCAGCGGGAGGCGACGGGCACGCGTGCGCCGGGCGGCCAGTGCCGGGCGGTCGTCCAGTGCCAGCACCACGTCGGCGCGCCGTGCGGCCGGGCTGCTGCGGTCGGCCGTGACCACGGCCACGCGCGCACGCGCCTTGCGCGCGATGTCAATGTAGTGCAGCAGCACCTTGGATCGCCCGGTGCGGGAGCCGATCACCAGCAGGTCGCCGCGCCCGATGGCGGGCGTGATCACGTCGCCCACGTGGTAGACGCGCCGGCCCAGGTGCATGAGGCGCATGGCGAAGCCGCGCGCCATCAGGCCCGTGCGGCCCAGCCCCGTGACGAAGATGCGCTCGCCGCGCAGGATCTCTTGCGCCAGGCTGTCCATCTCGCGCGCCTTCACGCCCTGCAGCACGCGCTGGAGGCCCGAGAGGGCCTCGTCGGCCAGGCGCTTCACGGGCGGCAGCCCACGGGCTGGCTGGCGGCCTCGTCACCGTCGAAGACCAGCGTGGAGAGCGGGAAGATGCAGCCGTCGGTGCAGCACAGCCGGTAGGCCAGCGTGCCGTCGGGCTGGCGCTGGCGCAGCGGGCAGCCGTTGCACACGCCGAAGCCGCAGCCCATGTACTCCTCGGTGGCCGCCTCGCACTCGATGCCCAGCGGGCCCAGCAGGTCACGCACGGCGCGGAACATGGGCACGGGCCCGCAGGCGAAGAGGTAGTCGCCGCGCGCGAGCCGCCCCTGCGCCATCAGCTCGCGCAGGCTGTCGGTGACGCGACCCTTGCGGCCGGCCGAGCCGTCGTCCGTGGTCACCATCACGCGGCAGCCGTGGGGCGCGGCCTCCTCGCTGGGCACGATGTGGTCGGCGTCGCGGCCGCCGTAGCACACCGTGATGTCACGCACGCCGCGCTCTTGCAGGTGCTCGGCCACGATCTTGATGGGACCCACGCCCACGCCGCCGGCCACCAGCACCGCGCGCCGCGTGCCCGCGGGCACCGTCACCTCGTTGCCCAGCGGCCCCAGCACGTCCAGGCGCTGGCCCGGCTTGAGCAGGCTCAGGTGGCGCGTGCCGGGCCCCACCACGTCGTAGAGCACGCAGAAGCCGTGCGCGCTGCCGCCCGAGTGGATCACCCGGTGGATCGACATGGGACGCCGCAGCAACGGGACGATCGAGGGGCTGGTGTGGATGTTGACGAACTGGCCGGCGCGGATGGCCGGGGCCAGCTGCGGCGCGTGCAGCTTGAGGATCCACGAGAGCGGCGCGATGCGCCGGTTCTCCAGGACCTCGGCCTCCAGGCAGAAGGGCCCGCGGGCGGGATCGGCGACGCCGGGCGCAGACGGGGTGGCAGCGGCCATGCGCACAGTGTCCTACGGCCCCGGGCCCCCGTGCCAGCCCTTTCCCGGGCGCTTCGCCCGCGGGCCGCGCCGGGCACAATCCTGCCATGGACGCCGGCCCCCCTGCCCGCGCTGGCCGCGACGAGCGCGAGCGCGCGGCCGGCTTCCTGCTGCTGCGCGCCGGCGCCGGCGGCCCCGAGCTGCTGCTGCTGCGCAACCGGGGGCGGGGCGAGTGGGGCCTGCCCAAGGGCCACGCCGAGCCCGGGGAGGGGGACCTCGCCACGGCGCTGCGCGAGACGGCCGAGGAGACGGGCCTCGTGGACCTGGCGCCCGATCCGTGGTTCGTGCGGGAGCTTTGCTACCCGGCCACGCGCAAGGGACGCACGTACCAGAAGACCGTCGTCTACCTGGTCGCGCACCTGCGCTCGGGCACGGTGCGCCTCTCCGACGAGCACGACGAGCACCGCTGGGCTCGCCTGCCCGAGGCGCTGGGCCTGCTGCCCTTCGCGGCCCTGGCCGGCGTGGTGCGCGAGGCGGCGCTCTACCTCAAGGACCCGGCGCTGTTCGGGATGCTGCCGGCCACCGAGGCGCAGGCCCGCGCGCACCTCGTGGGCCTGCCGCAGGCCGACGAGCGGCTCGTGGCGCACCTGGAGGGCGGCGCACGGCTGGCGCGCGCACTGGCCACGGCGCTGGCGCAGGCCGGCCTGCCCGTGCACGTGGAGGCGGCGGCCGTGGGCACGCTGCTGCACGACGTGGGCCGCGCGCTGGGCCAGCACGAGGACCACCAGCGCGCGGGCCTGCGCCACCTGCGCAGCACGCCGCTGGCCCCCTACGGCTTCGCCTGCATCTCGCACTTCACGAAGGGCGCCAGCGAGGAGCAGCTGGTAGCGGCCGGCGTGGCGCGCGAGCTGGTGCACGACTTCCGCCGCCTCGTGGACGGCGCCAGCCTGACGTGGGAGGAGCGCTGCGCAGCGCTAGCCGACGCCTGCATGATGGGCACCCAGCCGGTGCCGCCCGCGGTGCGCTTCGCCGACCTGCGCCGGCGCTACGACGCCCCCGCCCTCATCGACCTCCAGGAGCAGCGCACGGCGTCGTTGCGTGCGGAGGTGCAGCGCGTGCTGGGCCGCGATCCCGTGGCGCTGCTGGGCTTGCGCGCCTAGCCGCTGCCCCGCCGGCAGCCCGCACGCCTAGGGCACTCGCGCGGCCAAGGCGCCCACCTCGCGCGGGGCCCCGCGCGCGGGATCCACGAGCCAGGCCTCGCCCACCAGCACGCCCGCCTCGCGCGCCAGCGGCGCGAGGCGCATCGAGAGCGTGCCGCCCTGCGGCAGCTCGGCGATCACCACCAGCACGCGCGGGTCGTCCACCGCGCGGCGCGCCTCCACGTCGCGCTCGAGGCCGTAGGCCTCGAGCACGAGGCGCGCCGTGCCGCTCGTGCCCTCGCCCAGCTCGAGCCGGCCCTCGCCCTCGCCGGCCCACAGGCGCCACGAGCCGACGAAGGGCGTGGACTCGCCCGGCGCCGCCTCGCGCCCAAGCCGCCCCGCCAGCGCGCCATAGGCGCGGGCCGTGCTGCCGTCCTCGGCACGGAAGCTGCCCACGAAGGCGTCGCGCGACGGCCCCAGCAGGCGCAGGTCCATGCGACGGCCCGCGCGGTCGTCGTAGCGCGGACGGGGCATGGCGGGATCGAACCACAGGCTGGCCGAGCGCGCGTCGTGGATGGCGCCGTTGACGCGCAGCACCGGCTGGGGCGTGGCCTGCGGGTAGAGGTTGCCCACGCGGCGGTCCACCAGCTCGGGCTCCGTGGGCTGGATCGCGCGCGTCTGGTCCAGCGCCAGCTGGGTCACGCCGGGCACGCGGTTCCACGCCAGCAGGGCGGGCGCGCCGTCCAGCGAGAGGTGCCAGCGGCCCACGAAGCCCACGGCAGGCCAGCCGGAAGGCGGCGCCACCGACTCGATCCAGAGCGCGCCCAGGCCGTAGCGCAGGTAGTCGTACGAGACGCGCGTGAGGCCGTCGGGATGCTGCGTGCGGCCCCACGAGTTCTTCACCATGAAGTGGTGCTCGCGCGGGTCAGGGTGGCTGCGGTCGTAGCCCACCACGAGCATGGCGTGCGCCTCCTGCGGGGGCCGGGCCGGGTCGTGGCGCCAGATGGGGTCGCGGTCGTGATCGAGGCCGCTGCGCACGCTCACGTCCCACACGATCTCGCGGCCCGAGGCCAGCACCTCCTCGAAGCGCTCCGCGTAGGTGGGATCGCCTTCCTGCCGGCCCAGGTAGATCCAGCGATAGTCCAGCACGCGATGCCAGGCCGGGGCGGCCAGCGCCGCCCGGGGCAGGCGCGCGGGATCGAGGTTCCACGCATCCACGTTCCACGCCATGGTCCACCACGGGTGCGCGAGGTCGTCGTAGCCGTCGAGCTGCCCGGCGAACGGCTCGCGATAGGGAAGGTCCGCCTCCGAGGGCGTGGCGAAGCCTGCAGCCAGCATCTGCACGAGGAAGGTGCCGGTGGAGCCCGTGCTGGCCGCATGCGCGTTCTCGGGCCTGAACAGCGCCTGCCGGGCCACCCGCGTCCACCTCACGTCAAGCCACATCAGCTTGCCCGCGTAGGCCACCCACTCCTCGGAGAGGTCGAGGTCCCCGTAGCCCTGCCGCTTGTACGCCGCCTCCATGCCCGCCACGCTGCCGAACGCCGAGCACGTGCCACGCGCGCCCTGCACGCGCAGCGGCGTCTGCTGCGCGGCGAGGCTCACGCGCGTGGGCCGCGGCGCGGCCGGCCGTGCCGGGGGTCCACCAGCCGGCCTCCACGGCACGGGCGTCGCAAGGCCGGCGCGGGCCTGCCTCGGCCCCGGCGTGGCGAGCAGGCTGGCGGCCGCGAGCAGGGCAAGCACGCCCCACAGCCACTGCACGCGCGCACGCGGGGCGCCTGCGCCCCGCGGCGCGCTGGATCGCTGTGTGCGGGGGTGCGTCAAGGCCATGCGCGGCATCCTAGCGCCATCGATCCTGCGCCGGCGCGGCGCTGCAGCGCCCGCCCCGCTCCAGCAGTACGCAGCCTGCGCTCCGCGCAGCACTCGCGCGCGGGCGGCAGGGCGGGATGCGGCAGTGCGCCGCTGGATGAGGGGGGGGCAGCGCGGGATGACACGGCCCCGCTTGCCAAGGCCTCGAGGTGCGCTATTCTGGTGCGTGAAGAGGAGGAAGCATGCCTACCAGCATTTCAGAGATCCACGCGCACCTCGCGCCCACCTATTTCGGGTCCTTCCTGGGCGAGCCGGAAGGCGACCGGGTCCTCCCCCGCCTCATAGGCCAGCTCGTCGACGAAGCTCTCATGGGCGAAGGTGTTGGGCAGCGCCGAGACGCCGCGCATCCAGGCGGCGCGCACGATGGGGGCCATGTCATGCACGGTGATGCGCTAGTGCGGGATGCGATAGGGCGGCACGGTGGTGCGGTCGCCCATATCCGAGGGG
>CAXQZU010000018.1:0-6826 GCA_964228555.1 Planctomycetota bacterium | reverse complement strand
CCTCGCGCCCGGCCGGGCTTCCCGGCCGGGCGCGCTTCGTTGGGGGGGGGCTGCACGGCGGGATGGGCTCCGACGTGGGCGGATGCCCTCGCGGGGGTAGGCTCCGGCCCATGCCCTGCGCGCCGCGCGCCGTGGGGCCTTCCCCCGGAGCCCTCCGATGCCCGCGTCCCGTCCCGCTCGTTGCCCGTCCTCCCGCATGCTGGGGCTGGTCCTCCTGCTCGCGTCCTCGCTGGCCTTGGCGCTGGGCGCGTGCGGCGGTGGCGGCGGGGGCAGCAGCACCTCCACGCCCGTCATCACGATCACGGTGCAGCCCACGGCACTGACCGCGCAAGCGGGCGGGGCCACCTTCAGCGTGCTCGCCTCGGTCACGCCGGCCGGCACCCTCGCCTACCAGTGGGAGAAGCAGGAGGCAGGCACCACCGTGTGGACGGCCGTGGCCACCGGCGGCACCAGCGCCTTGCTGGCCCTCACCGGCCTGGTCCATGCCACAGACGACGGCGACAGCTACCGCGTGGTGGTCAGCGCCACGGGGGCCGCCTCGGTGACCAGCGCCGAGTGCCTGCTCACCGTGCCGACGTGGGCGCAGCTGGGCCTGGACATCGACGGCGAGTCGGCCGGCGACCAGAGCGGCTGGACCACCAGCCTGAGCGACGACGGGCTGGTCGTGGCCATCGGTGCCCCGGAGAACGACGCCGTGAACCCCAGCGCGGGCCACGTGCGCGTGTGGGCGTTCGATACGGGCACGGCCACGTGGGTGCAGCGGGGCGCGGACATCGATGGCACCGGGCTCACGGCCGGTGCGGGCTTCGGCTTCTCCGTGGCGCTCAGCGCCAACGGGCAGGTGCTGGTGGCCGGCGCGCCGGGCGCGGACACGCCCGGCAACTCGCAGGGCCTTGCGCGCGTGTACGCATGGAACGGCACGGCGTGGGTCCAGCGTGGCAGCGACCTCGCGGGGGATGCCACCGGCGATCGCTTCGGCACGCAGGTGAGCATCAGCGACGACGGCGCCGTGGTGGCGGTCGGGGCCATCTACAACCAGGACGGCGGCAGCAATGCCGGGCGCGTGCGCGTCTACGCGTGGGATGGCTCGAACCATGTCCAGCGGGGCGTGGGCTTTGCCGGCAACGCCTTCGAGGAGGTGGGCTGGAGCAGCAGCCTCAACAGCGACGGCACCGTGCTGGCCTACGGCGCCAAGCGGAGCACGGCGGGCCATGCCGTCGTGTACGTGTGGGATGGCGTCACGTGGATCCAGCGTGGTGGTTCCGCGATCGTGGGCGAGGCCGCCGGCGACCAGTCCGGCGCCGCCGTCAGCCTCTCCAGCGACGGCACGATGCTGGCCATCGCCGCCCCCGGCAACGACGCCACGGGCACGCGCTCGGGCCAGGTCCGCGTGTACACGTGGAATGGCACCGCGTGGTTCCAGGTGGGCGCCGACCTCGATGGCGAGGCCGCGGGCGACGCCGACCTCGACGAGATGTCGGTGAGCCTCAGCAACAACGGCACCGCCGTGGCCATCGGCTGGCCGGAGAACGACGGCGGTGGTACCTCGGCCGGCACCGTGCGCGTCTATGACTGGGACGGAACCGCGTGGGTGCTGCGCTTCGCTGACCTCGACGGCGAGGCCGCCGATGACCGCAGCGGCGGTGCCGTCTCGATCAGCGGCGACGGCCGCACGGTGGCCTGCGGCGCGATCCAGAACGACAACAGTGGCGGCACCAACGCCGGCCACGTGCGGGTCTACCAGACCACGCCCTAGCTCCGCGCGGCGGGTGAGGCCATGCCCTGCGCCTTGAGGCGCGCCGCGGCGAGGGCGTAGCCGCCGCCGGCGCCGTCGATGAAGTGCAGGTGCTGGCCGGGGGCGAGGCCTTCGACGAGGCAGGTCATGAGGGCCTCGCCGGAGGCGTGCAGGCCGTAGTGCAGTGCGCCAGAGGCGTGCTCGCGGGCGAGCATGCGCTCGATGGCGTCGGCCTCCGCGGGGGTGCAGTCGATCACGGCGCGCAGCGAGCGGTCGAACTTTCGGTAGTCGCAGTGGGCTGCGGTGTCCCGGCGGTAGCGCCGTAGCGCCGGCACCGGCAGGAAGCCTGCGAAGGCGAAGGTGGCCAGCGTGGTCTCCAGCAGGCGCTTGAGGAACGAGAGGGAGAGGACGCTGCGCTGCAGGCGGCGCTCGGTGCGCAGGTTCTCGCGCAGGCTGCGGTAGCCCTCGAGGCCTGCCCCGGCCGGGTTGGCGTGGGCGAGGCCCTCGGGCAGGATGGCCTCCAGGCCCCGCAGCACGCGCGCGAAGGTGCGTGAGGCCGTGTCGTCGCCGTCCGGCGCATCGCGGCGGGCCTCCACGATCAGCGTCAGCACCGTGCCGCGGCGGCTGCGGAAGGGCTTCCAGCGGCAGGAGAGGCCGGCGAGGTCGGGCTCGCGTTGCGGCAGGGCATCGTCGGGGTGGGCGGCCTTGATGCGTTCCTCTGCGAGGCGCAATCCCTCGCCGCGCAGCGAGGCCACCACGCAGTGCGGCGACACGGCGTGCTTGGCCACCTCGACGTGGGCTCCCGCGGCCTCGAGGTCGGCCACGGCCACGCTGCCCACGCGCAGGTCCAGGCCGAAGCGTGCCGCGGCCAGCCCACGCAGGCCCCGCAGGGCTTCCAGCACGGCGGGCGCCTGCGCGCCCGGCACCAGCAGCGTGGCACCGTCGCCGCCGAAGGCGAAGGGGAACTCCAGCACGCCCAGCACGCGCCGCGCGGCCACGATGGAGGCGGCGCCCAGCGTGTTCACGTCCTTGTAGTGCCCGGCACCGATTGCGTGCGTGCTGTCGCGCACGTCGGTGAGCACCACATGCCAGTCGGGGGGCACGCGCGCGTATCCGTCGCGGCCGGCCAAGGCCTCGAAGCGCGGTTGCGCAGGCAGGTCCCGGTAGAAGCCGGCCCCGGCGGCGGGCGACGCGAGCGGCGGCGTGGCGTCCATCACGGCCTAGCGTGCCCGTCCAGCGGCGCGCAGGCAAGCGCAGCCCGGCTACGAAGGCGCCCGCGCGGCGGGCCGTGTGGGCCACGCCGCGCGGGCGCGCGAGAAGGATCGGGGAGGGCGTGCCTAGCGCGAGGCCTGCACCGGCACCTGCAGCTCCCAGAAGCGCTGCGCGGAGGGCACCATCGGGCTGTTGTAGCCCAGCTGGCGGTAGGGGCCGGCGGCCACGAGGCCCTCCTTGGCCAGGCGCTGCTCGAGGGCCTTGCGGGCCATCTCGAGGTTGGCCCGGCTGGTGTCGCCGCGGATGCCGATGCTCAGCACCTGAAGCGGCGGGAGGTCGACCACGGCCACGCGGCCCTGCGTGCCTGCCGCACCCTGCTCCGGGCGCTCGTAGAGGAAGGCCATGTCCATCGAGCGCATCTGCTCGTCCATGGTCATCTCCACGGGCGTCGTCATCTTCACGTCGTTGCTCTGGATGTGCTGGAACAGCGTCCAGAAGGACGACTGGCCGCCCTGCGCGCGCGCTGCGCGGTAGCCCGGATACTGCTTCATCACCACGCGGCCCACGGGGCCGGGGCCGGGGAAGCCGGCGGGCAACTCGGCCTCCATGCGCGCGCGGAAGCCCTCGTCGGCCAGCACGCGGTCGAAGGTGCGGCGCAGCGCCCAGGCCTGAGCGTCGGCGCTGTCATGGCGCGTGGCCAGCACGTCGGCCAGCTCCAGCGCATGCATCTCGCCCAGCGTGCCGTCCGTGGCGAGCATGCGCCGGGCAGTGTCGGCGTAGATCGAGGCGCAGCCCTCGATGTCGCCACGGTTGTAGGCCGGGGCGCCCACGTCGATGGCGGCGCGGATCGCATCGCCAGCCGAGCCGCCGTGCGCGGCCATGGCCGTCCGCGGGGCCTCGGCGGGCGGCAGCAGCACCGCGTCGATCACGTGGATCACGCCGTTGCTGCACACCACGTCCGCCTGGATCACGTTGGCGTTGCCCACGCGCAGGCCGAAGGACACGCTGGGCCCCGCCAGCGTGGGGGCGCTGCTGGCCTTGAGCAGGTCGCTGCTCAGCACCTTGCCCTGCACCACGTGGTAGGTGAGCAAGCGCATCAGGTCGCCACGCGCCTCGGGCTTGAGCAGGCCGGCCACCACGCCCTCGGGCAGCGCCTTGAAGGCGGCGTCCGTGGGCGCGAACACGGTCAGCGGGCCCGGGCCCGCCAGGGCCGGCACGAGGTCGGCGGCCTTCACGGCCGCCAGCAGGGTGGAGAAGCGGCCGTCGGAGGCGGCCACCTCGGCGATGGTCTTGGCGGCAGGGCCGCCGGCAGCCTCCTGGCGCGCGGCGCCGAAGGCGAGGGAGAGGGCGAGGACGCAGAGGCAGAGGGAGTACTTCATGCCGGGAGCATGCCCGAGAGCGAGGGGATGTGTCAAAGTAAATACCTAGACAAAATGACCCCCCTCCCCCGGGCTGCGGGTAGCCTCCTGCCATGCCTTTCGCGCCTGCCCCCTCCGCGGCCCCTGCCCTGCCCCCCGCACCTTGCGCGGCGCCGGGCGCTCCCGGCGAGCCGGGCGCCGGGGGGAGCCCGGCCCGGCCCCGCAGCGGGCGGGGGGTGCGGCGTGCCCTGCTCAGCCTGGGCGTGCTGCTGGCCGGCCTGGTGGCGGGCTGCGGTCGTCCCGTGTCCACCTTGCTGGAGGAGCCCGTGAAGAACACCCCTGCCGCCGGGAGCCCGACGAAGGACCTGCCCGCCGAGGCCCTGGCCACCTTCGGGGGCGGCTGCTTCTGGTGCACCGAGGCGGTGTTCCTGCGGCTGGAGGGCGTGCTGGCCGTGATGAGTGGCTATGCGGGCGGGCACGACCCCGATCCCACCTACGAGGAGGTGTGCGCGGGCACGACGGGACACGCCGAGGTGATCCAGGTGCGCTACGACCCGCGGCGCATCGACTTCGCCACGCTGCTCAAGGTGCACTTCCAGACGCACGATCCCACGACGCTCAACCGGCAGGGCTACGACGAGGGCACGCAGTACCGGTCCATCGTGCTGTTCCACGACGCCGAGCAGGAGCGCCTGGCCCGCGAGGCGATCGCCCAGCTCTCCGCGCTGGGCGCCTACGCCGACCCGGTCGTGACGGAGGTGGTGCCCTACACCACCTTCTTCGCGGCCGAGGAGTACCACCGCGACTACTTCGCCCGCAACCCCGCGCAGGGCTACTGCCGTGCGGTGGTGGCGCCCAAGGTGGACAAGTTCGAGAAGGCCTTCGGGGGCCTGCTCAAGCGCAGCGACCCGGGCCCTGCGCCCGCCGGCGCTCGCTAGCGTCCGCCCAGCGACACGCCCAGCCGCCCGGGCGGTACCTGCACCTCGAGGCGCTCGCTGCCGCGGAACACGGCCACGGCGACGCGCTCCTTGCCTTGCGCCCCCGCGATGGCAGCGCGCAGGGCGTCCACGGTGTCGATCGGCGCGCCGTCGTACGTGGCCAGCCAGTCGCCGGCGCGCAGGCCGGCGGTGGCGGCCACGCCGTCCTTCACCACGTCCAGCAGGCGCAGCGTGGGCGCAGGCATGCGCCCCGCCGGCGCGGCGTACTCCACCAGCCACGAGCGCACCACGTGCGTGGCCTCCGCGCACTGCGCCTCGCTGGGCGCCTCCTCGCCGGGGGCGAAGGCGTAGGGCTGCGGGCGCAGGTCCAGCGTGAGGGGCTGCCCGGCCACCAGCCACGGCGTGAGGTCCACCCACCACGGCTCCACGACGTCGCCCGGCGCCCAGCCGGCGCGCGCGAACTGCCAGGTGCCGTGCTGCGGGCGGTTGGCGTTCAGGTACACGTCATCCTTCCAGAGGCGGTGGGGGACCTCCTGCGTGCGCTCGCCGGACTGCACCACCAGCGTGCGCTGCGCCGGCGTGAACTCGCCCACCTGCGAGTGGCCGGTGGTGGTCATCCACAGGCGCGCCGCACGCGTGCCCTCCTGGAGCGCCAGCGTGCGCGGGGCGTAGAAGTCACGGAAGTGGTTGGCGTGGGAGCGGTAGTGGGCCGTGCCGTGCCAGAGCGGCGTGGCGCGCACCGGCTCCAGCGCGGCCGTGCCGTGGTGGAAGTCCAGCCGCACGCTCATCAGGTAGCCGCGGCCCTTGTAGAAGCTCGTGCCGGCGGCCACCTCCAGCGTGCGCGTGCCCGCCAGCAGCGGGCGGAAGTGCGTGACGTCCACCTCCCAGTGGCAGGGCGTGCGGTACGAGGTGATGAAGGGCACGAGCCCCAGCCGCGTCCCGTCGGGCTCCACCAGCGAGATCTCGCCGTTGCGGTCCCATTCGTCCCACGCCTCGCCGGCGTCGTGCAGGTCCAGCGTGAGCACCACGCGGCCGAGCGCCCAGCCCGCGGGCGGCAGGTCCACCGTGCGCTGGTGCGCCTGCACCTTGCCGTCGGTGCGCACGTGGTGGAACACCTCCACCGAGAGGGGCGGTCGCACGGGCTGCGCGGCCTGCTCCTGCGCCAGCACCACGCCCGTCACCTCGGCCTGCGCGCGGGTCGGCCCGCTCGTGTCACGTCGCGTGCCCGCCCCCAGCGCCAGCCGCAGCTCGTAGGGATGCAGTCCGTGCAGGAAGGAGCGCTCGAACACCGGCGCGCCCGCCACGCTGACGCTGGCCTCGCTGCCGCCGATGACCTGCTCGAGCGTGATCACCACCGGAACGGACGTGCCGCGGAACTCCACGGGCGCCACGCGCTTGGCGCGCTCGCGCCCGTCCCAGTGCAGCGACACCTCGCGCTGGGGCTTGTCCTCGTAGTTGCCCTGGGCCGTGAACATCTCCTTGCTGGGCGGGTTGTGCACGTCGAAGGCCACCGCGAAGGTGCCGGGCAGGTTGGGCTCCACGCACGAGGCGAGGAAGGGCGCGGGCCCGCGCACGCCGAAGCG
>CAXQZU010000017.1:0-124602 GCA_964228555.1 Planctomycetota bacterium | reverse complement strand
CGTGCTGGGCGCCGAGGGCCAGCCGCTGGAGGGCGCCTCGCTCTCGGTGCGCGTGCAGCGCAAGGACGGCGTGGCCAACGACCCGCTGGAGGAGATGATGTCCGGCGAGGACGAGGACCTGCGCACCGACAGCCGCGGCGTGGCCACCGTCGAGCTGCTGCCGCCCGAGTGCGAGGTGCGCGTGCGGGCCCGCGCCGCCGGCCACGCGCCGTGGGGCGCCACGCGCAGCATCGGCCCGGCCTCGTCGCAGGCCGGCCCGCTGCTGGTGCGCCTGCCGCCGGGCCGTGCGCTGTCGGGCACCGTGCGCGACAGCCAGGGCCGGCCCCTCCCGGGCGCGCGCGTGCAGGTGCTCAACGCTGCGCCCGCGGGCCGTGCCCCGGCGCCGCCGGGCGAGCCGGCCGTGGCGCCGGACGCCAGCATCGCGCCGCAGGAGGTGCAGCAGGAGTGGCAGCAGGAGTGGGACGCGCGCCGCAGCGCCACCACCGACGCCGAGGGGCGCTGGCGCGTGGCCGACCTGCCGCAGGGCGAGCTGCGCGTGCGCGTGGCCCACGAGGAGCAGCGCACGCGCGTCGTGCCCGTGGGCGCCGAGGCCCGCAGCGTGGACGTGGTGCTGGAGCCCCCCTCGGCGAATGCGGCCGCGCGGCTGGCCGAGAGCGACGCCGAGATGCAGGCGATCTACGCGCGCTTCCAGGAGAAGGACGCCGACATGCAGGCCCTCGGGGCCCAGCTGCGCGCCCTGCAGGAGGAGCGCGCACGCCTGGCGGGCGAGGACGAGTAGGCGCGCCATGGCGGGCACGCGGCGCTACCGGGTCTACGTGATCGAGCTGGACCGCGCGGTGCTGCGGAAGCCATCGTTCCGCGAGGAGAACCCGCAGGCCCGGCCCGGCAAGCCCTGCGTCTACGTGGGCCAGAGCGCGCTGGACCCCGAGGCGCGCTTCGCGCAGCACAAGGCAGGCATCAAGAGCAACGTGTATGCGCGCGACTTCGGCCTGCGGCTGCGCCTGCGCAGCATGCGTGCCCTGCCGGCCTACGCCACGCGTGCGGAGGCCGAGGCGGCCGAGAGGCGCTGCGCCGCGCGCCTGCGGGCCCGGGGCTACGCCGTGTGGTCGCGCTGAGGGCTTGCGTGCGGCCCATCGCAGGGCGTCCCGGAGCGGTCCGGGGCGGTGGCTAGACTGCGCGCCGGCTGCCGTGGGGCGGCCGGCCGAGGACGCACGTGCCCGAGCGCAGCGACACGCCTGGCGAGGACGCGGCCGCGGCGCGGCAGGCCAAGGCGCTGGAGCGTGCGCTGGCGGCAGAGGCTGGCGAGGCCGATGCGGCGGCTGCCTCGCCTCCTGCTGCCAGCGTGCCGGCAGGCGAGGGGCGCCTGCGGCTCGACAAGAGCGGTGCGTTGCTGGGCTTGGGCAAGCTCAAGCCGGTGCTGGCGCATGGCCGGCCCGAAGGACCCTCGGCGCAGCCGGGGTCGGCTGGGCCCGCCGCGCCTGCGCCGGCACCCGGGCCTGCGCCCGAGTCGGCGCCCGACCCTGCTGTGCCGCCCCGTCCCGGCGCGCCGCGCAAGGCCGCGCTGCCGCCGCGCATCGGCACCTTCGTGCCAGCGGGGTTCCCCGGGGCGGGGGGCGAGGATGAGGTGGCCATCCCAGCGGGCTCCTTCCTCATGGGCGAGGAGCGCCGCCCGGGCAGCGTCCCGGCCTTCCGCATCGACCGCCGGCCCGTCACCCATGCGGACTACGAGCGCTTCGTGCAGGCCACCGGGCACCGCGCGCCCGTGTGCTGGCCGCAGGGCGTGCTGCCCGACGAGCTGCGCGACCACCCCGTCGTGGGCGTGGACTACTTCGACGCGCTGGCCTGCGCGCGCTGGCAGGGCAAGGACCTGCCGTTCGAGGACGAGTGGGAGCGCGCGGCGCGCAGCACCGACGGGCGCGACTACCCGTGGGGGGATGCACCCGAGCCCTCGCGCATCCACACGGCCCAGTCGGGCCTGCGCATGACGGTCCCGGTGGGCCTGCACCCCGAGAACGAGACCCCCGAGGGCGTGCGCGACATGCTGGGCAACGCCTGGCAGATGACCCACTCGCCGGCGCCGGGCGGCGGCATCGTGGTGCGCGGCGGCTCGTGGTTCGACATGGGGCACACGGCGCGCGGCTGGTTCCGGCTGGCGGCCCGGCCCACCGCGCGCAACGGGACGATCGGCTTCCGCTGCGTGCGACGCGAGGCGGCGCGCCCGGATGCGCCGCGCGAGGTGCCCGAGGCACGCATCGAGGCCGAGATCGCGGCACGGCGGGGGCCGCAGCCGGCCTCCGATGCAGCACCGCCCAGCGCCGACCGCCGGGACCTGGTGCTGGATGCCCGCGCCCTGAAGGTGTTCCTCGCCAAGCGGCAGGTGGTGGAGGCAGTGCAGGCGGCTGCGCCCCCGGCCCCGGCGTCCGCGCCGTCGGCCGCCGAGCGCGTGCATGTTCCCGCGGCTGCGCCCGCGGCGCGGGCCCCGGCGCCGGTTTCGCCACCGGCCTCGCCCGTCACCACCAAGGTGGCTGCTGCGGCGAGCCTCCCGGGGCCCGTGCCGCTGCGCTCCGCCTTGCCGCTCGCGCCGTGGCTGGTCCTGGGCTTCGCACTGCTGCTGGGGATGCTGGCTTGGCTGCTGCTGGAGGGCCCTGCGGCCCCCTCGCCCTCCACCGTGGGGGACGACCCCGCTGCGGCACCGGGGTCACGCGCGAGCGAGCAGGACCTGCTGCGCCTCGCTCCCGAGCCGGCGCCGGGCCGGGCCGCGCGCGACGGACAGCCCGTGCAGGTGGTGGAGGGCGGCAGCCCGGCGTGCGAGGCCCTGCTCGCCCGCGGCACGCGCCTGGTGGTGTTCGCGGGTGGCGAGGAAGAGGCGGCCGCGGCCACGCGCGCGGCGGCACGCAGCCTGCACCGCCGCTACGGCCCCCGGCTGGATGTCGTGCTGGTCGTGCCGCGCGGGGCCGTCGAGCGCGCGGACGGCACGCTGGGCGAGCCGGCGCAGCTGGAGCGTGCGCTGGCTTCGCTGGGCGTGACCGATGGCATGACGGTGGTGCTGGACCCGCCCGAGGCGCGCCGTGACCTGCTGCGCGAGGTGCGCATGGCGTTGAGCGAGCCCAACGCCGCGCTGCTCTGGGCCGATGGGGTGCGCGTGCACCAGAGCCAGCCGCCCTCCGGCGCCATGGACCTGCCGCGCCTGCTGCCGCTGGTGGAGCGCGTGCCCGGCTTGCTCCAGGATCGCTGATCCAGCCCGCGCGCGCGCTCAGGGCACGCGCTGCAGCAGCACCTCGGTCCAGCCTCCGGCATCGCTGCCGTGGCGTGCCCGCAAGGCCTTGCCCTGCAGCGTGACCACCAGCCGGTTCTCGGTGGCCTCCTCCTCGGACTCGCCCGTGGTGGCGTCGGTGATGCGCCGCATGGTCACGCGCAACGGCAGCGTGTCGCCCTGCCGACGGCCCTCCGCCATCTCCACGATGACGACCCGGATCACGCTGCCGTCTGCGCCCGTGGCGCTGATCTCGGCGCGGATGCCGGCCTCGTAGCGCCCGTCGGGGTGCGCGTCGATGCCCACGCGCACGGGGTAGGTGAGCGTGCCCCCTTCCGGCAGCTCCTGCGTCACGCTTCCCTGCCAGGTGCCTGCGAAGGGGTCTTGCGCGGCAGCGGGCGGCGTGGGCTGGGCGGTGGCCTGCGCGCCCTCGCGCACCAGGCGGAAGGGCGTGGCCGGCTCGCCCTCGGCGGCGTGCGTGCCCACCAGCACCTGCCCCTCCAGGCGCGCGACGATGCGCACCGTGCCGTCGATGCTGCCGCCCTCCGAGGACCCCTGCGGGGTGGCCTTGCGCGAGGTGCTGGTGAGCACCAGCTCGTTGCCCCGGCGCTCCCCGCGACCCTCCTCCAGCACGACGACCAGGAGTTCCTTGCCCTCGTCGGACTTCACCGTGACGTCGGCGCGGAACACGAAGCCGTAGGAGCCGTCGGGCTGGCGGTCGATGCCCATGCGCACGGGGAAGGTGATCGTCGTGCCGTCGGCCTGCGGCTCGCTGACGGGCCCGCCGTAGATGCCCGTGAAGGGATCGTCCTGCGCGGCTCCGGGCGGCTGGCCGCCGGCGGGCGTGCCACGGCCCTCCTCGCGGATGCCCCAGGCCTCGAGGATGCCGGCCGGCAGCTCGTCGAGCTCGGGGTTGGCCACGCCCTGCGTCCACAGCGAGCGCACGTCCACGAGGTAGATGCGGCCGTCCTGCGCCGCCTCGCGCAGCTCCTCCGCGCCCTTCTGGAACATCGACGGCGCATCGGCCGAGCCGTGGCGCAGGCCGCCGGCGATGCCGGTGGCCTCGAAGCCCTGCAGCGTGCCGCTCGTGGGCAGGCGGAACACCGGGAAGCAGTGCCCGGGGATGAGCGCCAGGTGCGCCTCGATGCCCACCGCGTGGGCCATCGAGGCCATCAAGATGGCCAGGTCGATGCACGTGCCGCTGCGGTCGCGGATCACGTCGCGCGGCAGCTTGACGTGCTGCACCGCGCGCGGGTCGAACGACACGCTCTTGTCCTCCAGCATCGCCGGGTGCTGGTAGGTGAAGTCGTTGCCGCGCAACAGGTCGTAGCAGGCCGCCATCACGCGCAGTGCGTTCTCGTCGCTCTCGATGGCGCCCAGGCCCCCGGCCAGGCGGTTGGCCATCGCGGCCATGCGCTTGACCACGGGGTCGTCGCGGCTCACCCACGCCGCCAGCAGCGGTGCGTTGTTGTAGGCCTCCTGCCAGGTGCCGAAGGATTCCGAGGCGGCGAGGTTGCTGAACACGAACTCGCCGCCGCCCAGCAGCACCAGCCGGCCCGCGTCCTCGTCGGCCTGCTTCTGCCCACGCTCGTCCTGCCACGACCACTCCACGCGCAGGTCGGCCGGCGTGTTCGAGCGCAGGCGCGCGATGCTGGCGTCCAGCACCGGGTAGTAGGGCTCCACCACGGCCTGGCCGGGCACCACGTCGCCCTTCTTCGCCCACGGGCTCCACTCGGCGTACTTGTCCAGCCGGAAGCGCACGCGCACGTCGCGCGCCACGCTGCCACCCGTGTTGCGCAGCACGGCCTTGGCGACCCACTGCGAGCCGAAGGCCGCCTTGAGCCCGTAGACCTTGTAGATGGTGGTCATCAACCGGTCCTTGACGCGCAGGCCCACGTCCAGCGCCGGCGCGCCCGTGGCCGCCGGGAGCGGCAGCGTCCAGGCGAGCGCGTGCGTGCTGGCGTCCCAGCTGGCGTCGGTGGCGCCGGGGGGCAGCAGGTAGACGAGGCGCCCCGCGTAGTCGGCCCCCTCGCCCCACGAGCCCTCGGTGGAGAGCACGGCGCGCAGGCGGCCGTCCACCTCGGTGCCGGCCAGCAGCTCACGGCCTTCCTCGACCGTCACGAGCCAGCGTCCCTGGCCCACGTGACGTGCCACGCCCAGCTCGTCCATCGCCAGCACGACGGCGCGAGCCTTGTCGTCGTAGGCGGCGGTGGGCTCGCCCGTGACCTCGCTCTCGCTGCGGCTGCCGTGCACGTCCTGCAGGAAGCGGCGCGGGTCGGGCGTGCTCGCCTTCACGCGCGCCCAGTCCTCGGTCGCGAAGTGGATCTCCACGCGGCCCCGCGCGTCGCCGTGGGGCGCGAGGTCGGCCTCGGCGTACACGCTCATGCGCCCCGGCTGGGGCGGCGGCAGCAGCGTGGGGTCGTCCCCCGCGCGCAGCGCGCGCGGGGCGGGCAGGGCCAGCATCACGACCAGCGATGCCAGCAGGGCGGGGATGGACCGGCGCATGCAGCCTCCTCGTGGAGTGCTGGATCCTAGGCGAGCCGCCCTGCGGCCGCGAGCGGCCGGGCGTCGGGCCCGCGGGCGCGGCTAGGCGTCGGCGAACAACGCGCCGTGCAGCGTGCGCACGGCGTCCGCCGTGCGCTCCTCGGGCACGACCAGCTGCAGGTTGGTCTTGGTGCCGCCATAGGAGATGGCGCGGATGGGCATGCCCACCGCGGAGAGCGCGGCGAACACCTTGTGCGCGAGCCCGGAGAGGTCCTGCACGCGCTCGCCCACGATGGCGATGAGCCCGTTGCCGCGCTCGACCGTGACCGTCCCCACGGGCGCCAGGTCCGCCACCACCGCGTCGAGGCCCTCGTCGCTGTCCACGCTCACCGTGACCGACACCTCGCTGGTGGCGACGAGGTCCACCACCACGTCGTGCGCCTGGAAGGCGGCGAACACGCTGGCCATGAAGCCCGACTGCCCCAGCATGCGCCCGCTCACCACGTTCACGAGGCGGATGCCGCGCTTGCTCGCGATGCAGGCCACGGGCGCGCCCTCGGTGGTGCGCGTGGGCAGGATCACGGTGCCGGGGGCCTTGGGGTCGAGCGTGTTGAGCACCCGCACCGGGATGCCCTTCTCCACCGCGGGATGGATCGTGGCGGGGTGGATCACCTTGGCGCCGTAGTACGCCAGCTCGCTGGCCTCGGCGTAGGTCAGCGTGGCCACGGGCCGCGCCGCCGGCACGATGCGCGGGTCGGCGGTGAGCACGCCGCTCACGTCGGTCCAGATCTCCACCTCCTGCGCTTCCAGCGCCTTGCCGACGATGGTGGCCGTGTAGTCCGAGCCGGAGCGGCCCAGCGTGGTGACGTTGCCGTCGGCATCCCGGCCCAGCCAGCCCGTCACGATGGGCACGCCCTTCACGCGCGCCAGCGAGGCCTTGAGGTTGGCGTAGGCCTCGGGCATCGGCGCGGCGCGCGTGTGCCGGCTGTTGGTGACCAGCCCGGCCTCGTCGGCCTGCACGCAGGTGGCCGGGATGCGGCGGCGCCGCAGGTAGGCGGCGATCGTCTTGCACGACATGCGCTCGCCGAAGGCGGCGACGGCGTCGAGGCTGCGCGGCGTCAGCTCGCCCAGCAGCCGCAGCCCCTGGAACATCTGCTCCAGCCGTCCCAGCTCGTCGTCCACCAGCGAGGCCGGCAGCCGCAGCGAGGCGAGCATGTCGGCCTCGAGGCGTCGCACCGGCTCGAGGTCGGGCTGGCCGCGCGCGGCCGCCTGTGCGCCCTGGAGCAGCATGTCGGTCACGCCCGCATGCGCCGAGCACACCACGACCGGCTTGCGCGGCAGCCGTGCGCGCACGAGCCGCACCACCGTGTCGATGCGCTCGCGGTTGCCCAGCGAGGTGCCACCGAACTTCATGACGATCACGGGCGCGGGCTCCGGGGGCTGCCAGCCCTCGCCGGCAGCCGCCCGAGGATGCCACGGGCCGAGGCGCCGCGGGCACCTCATCTGGCGGCTCGCGGCCGCGTCCCGGGCCGCCCGCCGCCTCCGCGCGCCCGCATCCTGGCGCGCGGGCCCGGGCCTGCGGGCCCGGCGGCAGGTGCCTGTGCCAGCCTGCCGGGCGCGGCCCGCCCCACGGCTACACTCCGGCCCCATGAAGCAGAACGACCTGATCTACGACTGGAACACGTCCGCGGCCAGCCCGCTGGCCGGCCGGCCGCCTGCCGAGGTGGACGACGAGACCATGCGCGACGGCCTGCAGAGCCCCAGCGTGCGCCATCCAGACCACGGCCAGATGGTCGAGCTGCTGCACCGCATGGCGGCGCTGGGCATCGAGTCGGTCAACATCGGCCTGCCGGGCGCCGGCCCGCACGTGGAGGCCTCGGCCAAGCGGCTGGCCACCGAGATCCGCGACCGGCGCTTCCCCATCCTGCCCAACTGCGCGGCGCGCACGGTGGTGCAGGACCTCGAGCCCATCGTGCGCATCCGCGACGAGGTGGGCATCGACATCGAGTCGG
Organism: Planctomycetota bacterium; assembly: GCA_964228555.1. Lineage (GTDB taxonomy): Bacteria > Planctomycetota > PLA2 > PLA2 > JAEUHO01 > CAXQZU01. The sequence goes on along the minus strand of CAXQZU010000017.1, from coordinate 116,853 downwards.
CCATGTTCATCGGCTCCAGCCCCATCCGCCTGGAGGTCGAGGGCTGGGACGTGGACCACCTGCTGCGCACCAGCGAGAAGGCACTGGCCTATGCGCGCCAGAACCGCCTGCTGATCATGTTCGTGACCGAGGACACCACCCGCACGCCTCCCGACATCGTGCGCCGCCTCTACGGGCAGGCGCTGGACATGGGCGCGCAGCGCCTCGTGGTGTGCGACACCTGCGGGCATGCCACGCCCGATGGTGCGCGCGCCCTGGTGCGCTTCGTGCGCGAGGTGGCCCGCGAGCGCGGCCGCCCGGACGTGAAGATCGACTGGCACGGCCACCAGGACCGCGGCCTGGCCGTGATCAACTCCATCGCGGCCTACGAGGCCGGCGCCGACCGCCTCCACGCAGCCGGCCTGGGCGTGGGCGAGCGCTCCGGCAACTGCGCCATGGACCAGCTGCTCGTGAACCTCAAGCTGCTGGGCTACCTCGCGCCCAGCCGTGACCTGCGTGGGCTGGTGGCCTACGCGCAGGCCGTGTCGCGCTACCTCGAGGTCCCCATCCCGTTCAACTACCCCGTCGTGGGGCACGACGCCTTCGAGACGGGCACCGGCGTCCACGCGGCGGCGGTGATCAAGGCGCTCAAGCGCGGCGACCGCTGGCTGGCCAACCGTGTCTACAGCGGCGTGCCCGCCGACGAGTTCGGCCTCGAGCAGGTGATCTCGGTGGGCCCGATGAGCGGCAAGAGCAACGTGGTCTGGTGGCTCGAGCACCACGGCTACGTGGCCGAGGCGGCCACCGTGGACCGCCTCTTCGCCGCGGCCAAGGCCTCCAGCAAGGTGCTCGACGACGCCACGCTGCATGCGCTGGCGCGCGAGGCCGCCGTGGGGCGCGCCTAGCGCTGGCGGCCGGGCGAAGCACGAGCACGATGCCCGGCCTCGTCATCACCACCCGTCGCGAGGGCCCCACGGGCCGCGTGGGCGTGGTGCAGGTCGTCGGCGAGCTCACGCTGGAGCACCTGCCGCGCCTGCTGGCCGAGGTGGAGGCGCTGGTGGGGGCGGGCGCTGCCCACCTGGCCTTCGACCTCGCGGCGCTCGCCTTCGTGGACAGCCGGTCGCTGGGCGCCCTGCTGCTGCTGGAGCAGCGCCGGCGGGCGGCGGGAGGCAAGGTGGTGCTCAGCGGCCTGCGGCCGGCCTTGGTGCGGTCGCTGCACGCGGCCGGCCTGGGCGCCCTCTTGCCCGTGGTGCCGGACCTGCCCACCGCGCTGGCCCGCCTGCATTGACAGACCGTTAGGTCTGTATTACGGTGCGGCCCGGGGCAGGCCCACCCCGGCTGCGTGCTAGCATCCCGGCTTCGCATCGGAGGGCGGCTGCGGCCCCCTCGCGGTGGGAGGAGTGCCTCGGGTGGAGGATCCGGCGGCGAGGCCAGCGCGGCCTGGACCGCAGGGTTTTCTTCGTATCAAGCCCCCGCGGCCACGGTCCGATCCCGGGAGTTGCCGTGAAGAACTTCAGTCCCTCCAGCGCCTTGTCGCGGGCCTTGCGCAGCCTGCCCCTCGTGCTCGTGACGGCTGGCGCAGTGTGCGCGGACGGCATGGGGCCCGGCAGCGAGGTGCTGCGTGGCACCCCGGATGGGGACGTGGTGGTGCGCACGGCGCCCCCGGCCGCGTCGCTGTCCGGCAGTCCCGACGGCCCGGTGGCTGCGATGCCCACGGCCCGTGACTTCGACATGTTCCGCCAGGTCAACCGCGTGCGCGCGCAGCACGGCCTGCAGCCCCTGCGCTACGAGGCGCGCCTGTTCGCGTGTGCGCACGAGCACAGCACGCAGCAGATGCGTGGTGCCTACCTCGGCCATGGCGACCGTGCGGGCGGTGCCGACACCTTCAGCGTGCGCCTGCGCCGCCAGGGCTACGCCGGCCGCACCATCGCCGAGGTGGTGGCGGGCGACTACCCGCAGGTGAGCGACGCGCTGCAGACCTGGATGGGCAGCCCTGCGCACCGTGACATGCTCCTGGACCCCGACATGGTGGAGGCCGCCTTCGCCTTCGTCGAGGGACCGGTGGCGGGCAGCAACCGCTGGACCGGCGTGCTGGCCGACCCGGCGGGCAAGGCCACGCCCGTGGCGCCCCGCGCCGCCGCGCCGGTGACGAGCGCTGCCGCGCCCCAGCTGCCGCAGCCCGCCACGCGCGTGAGCGCGCCCGCCCTGCAGGCTCCGCGCACGCCCAGCCTCGCCCCGGTGCGCCCGCCGCTGCCCAGCGCGCCGCGCACCACGCTGGGCATGGCCGAGGGCAACCTCGTGCCGCCGGCCGCGACCTCGGCCCGCCCCGCGCCCGTGATGCCCGCGGCGCCCCGCGTGCAGCCCCTGCCCAGCGCACCGCGCGCCGTGGCGCAGCCCGGCATGGCCCCGCAGGCGCCCACGCGCGTGACCAAGCCCGATCCCTGCGCCGAGCCCTGGTCGCCCAACAGCCTGCCCACCTACATCCCTGCGCCCAAGCCGAAGAAGGTGCAGTGCGTGGGCGGCACCTGACGCTAGGGCTACGGCCTCCGTCGGAGGCCAAGGAGCGAGGAGGGCCGGCGCCGTGCGCCGGCCCTCTTCGTTTGTGGGGCGCGCGCGTCGCACGCGAGGCACCGGTCGCTGGGGACCAGCGTCGTAGGCTGGGCCTGCGCAGGCGGCCCCGCGTCGTGCGCAGGGAGGGCCTGCCATGCTGCCTCGAAGGACGTGGGACCGGCGCGTCGTGCACGCGCTGGCGCTGGGCGTGTTGCTGCTGGCGCTGGGCTCGCCCGCCCGCGGCGAGGATGCACCTCCAGCCCCGCCGGCCTTGCCCGCGCTGCCTGCCGTGGCGCTCGAGGCGCGGGCCCAGGTCCTCGCCGTGGAGCTGCGCCGCGGGCCGGCCGAGGCGCTCGAGCCCTGGCTCGCTGCCGGGGCGCATCCCCAGCTGCGCCGCCAGGCCGTGCGCGCGCTGGGGCGCATCGGCGACCGCGCCGGCGCGCCGCGCCGGCTCGCGGCCCTGCTGGCCGCGGGCGGCCCGGGCCTCGTGGAGGTGCTGCAGGCCGCTGGCGTGAACGCCGCGCCCACGCTGGCCGAGGCCGTGCGCGCGCATGCGGGCGCGGCCGACCCGGCCGTGGCCGCCGCGGCGCTGGAGGCGCTGGGCTGGATCGGCGGCGACGCCGCCGTGCTGGCGCTGGCGCGCGGGCTGCACCGCAGCGAGCCGGCGGTGCTGGCCGCGGCCCTCGCCGGGCTGGCGCGTGCGCGCCCGGAGTTCCTGCTGGAGCGCGTGCTGGGCTTCCTCGGCCACCCCGACGCCGGCGTGCGCCGCGCGGCGTGGTTCGCGGCGTGGATGCTGTCCGGCGCCCGCCGCCGCGCGGTCACCTCGGGCGGCGGCACGTGGGCCGGCGACGCGGCGCTGGCGGCGCTGGTGGACGCGCGGCGCGATGACGCGGGCCTGCTGGCGCTGGACCTCGTGCGCCCGCTGGGCCTGCTGGCGCCCCTGCCCGTCGAGGGCAGCGTGGGCGGCCCGGGCGTGGCGCTGCTCGAGGCGTGGGCCGGGCGCGTCCTGATGGAACCGCTGCTGCCCGGGCCGCTGGGGCCCACGTCCATCGATCCCCAGCCCGAGCCCGGGGCCGAGAGCCTGCGCCGGCGGCTGCGCCACGAGGTGATCGCGCGGCTGCTGGGCCCGCGCCGCGGGCCCGAGGTGGAGCGTGCGCTGCTCACGCTGCTGCAGGGCTCGGACCCCATCGCGCGCGAGGCCGTGCTGGAGGCCGCCGGCGCGGCGGCGCGCTCGCCCGCCTTTGCCGAGGGGCTGCGCGCGCATGCGGCACGCGAGCAGGACGCGCGCGTGCGCGAGGCGCTGGCCGTCGCGCTGGCGCGAGCGGGCGAGGCCGCGGCGGCCGAGGCGCTGCTGGCGCGCGACGACCGCCCGGCCGACCCCGTGCTGCGCACGCTCACCGGCTTGCGCGTCGCTGCGGCGGCCAAGACGCCCGAGGCGCTGGCGCGGGTGGTGGACCTTGCGCTGGCGCCGCCCGCGCCGGCGGCGGCGCTGCTGGAGGCGCTCTCGCTGCTGGAGGAGCAGCCCGGCCCGGCGGCCGCCCGGCTGGTGGAGGCCACGCTGGCCCACGCCGATCCCTTCGTGGCCGCCGCCGCCGTGGGGCTGTGCGGCAAGCAGGGCCGCGTGGACCTCGCGACGCGGCTGGATGCGCTGCGGGCGCTGGCGCAGGGACACGCGGGCCGCGACCTGCGCCAGGCCGTGGTGGAGGCGTGGGCGGCGTGGCTGGAGCAGGGCAAGGCCGACGAGGCGCTGGCCGCCAGCCTGCGCGAGCGGCTGGTGCTGGCGGCGCGCGTGGACCCGTCCTTCACGGCGCGCGCCGCGGCCCGTGCCGCGCTGGGCCGGCTGGGTGCCGCCGAGGTGCCTGTCGAGGACCCGCTGCAGCCCAACGAGTGGGGGGGGCTGCCGCGCCCGCGCGTGCCGGTGCTGGGGCTGGACCTCACGGCGGGGGCGGGACCGCTCACGGAGGCCGAGATCCTGGCGCTGGCCGACGCGCTCGTGCGCGAGCAGCCCGAGGTGGTGGTGGAGAGCGACGTGGGCACGCTGCGCCTGCGCGTGGACGCCTCCGAGGCGCCCGTGCACGCCGTGTCGCTGGTGCTCAACGCCCTCGCCGGCACCTACGACGGCACGCCCTGGCATCGCGTCGTGCCCTCGTTCGTGATCCAGGGCGGCGACCCGCACGGCACGGGCAACGGCGACGCCGGCGTGGGCCTGCCCGACGAGATCACCACGCGGCGCTTCGTGCGCGGCGCGCTGGGCATGCCCAAGGGCGAGCTGCGCGACACGGGCGGCTGCCAGCTGTTCATCATGCACAGCGACTACCGCCCGCTGGACGGCCGCTACACCTGCTACGGCGAGGTCACCGAGGGGATGGACACGGTGGACCGCATCCGGGTGGGGGACCGCATCGTGCGCGCGCGCCTGCGCACGCGCTGACCCACGTCTGGCCTGCTCACTCCTTGGGCGGCGGCGTGCCCCCGCCCAGCAGGTCGGCCAGCTTCTTGGCCAGCGCCTGCTCCATGGTCATGGGCTTGGCCCCATCCTTGGTGGAATCAGGTCGCAGGGTGATGCGCCGCGGCGTGCCCGGCTCGTCCTTGATGCCCCGGTCGAAGAGGCCCAGGTCGCGCTTGGGGTCGCGCCCGCCGAAGGCGCCGCCGTTGCTGGGCGGTCCCGCGGGCTTGCGCGGCGGGCGCGCCGGCCCGCGGCTCTCGCCGCCCTCGGCGGCGCTGAACATGCGCGGGCGCGCCGGCCCGCGGTCGTCACGCGCGCCGCGACGGTCATCGCGACCGCGCCGGTCGCCGCCACGGCGAGCGCCGTCGCCCCCCGTGGGCGTCCCGGCGCCCACCGGCTCGCCCTGCTCGCGCCGCGGCCCGCGCGGCCCACGCGGGCCCCGCACCGGGCGGTCGCCCATGGGCAGGCGCGCATCCGAGCGCATGGTCAGGCGCAGCTTGCGGCGCTCGGGCAGCACCTCGAGCACGCGCACGAGGATCACGGCGCCCAGCGGCGCGACCTCGGCCTGGTCCACGCCGGGGCGGTCGCCGATGTGGGGGTAGGGCAGCAGGCCCTCGGCCTCGAGGCCCACGTCCACGAACACCCCGAAGGGCGCCACGCGCGTCACGCGGCCCTCCAGCGCCAGGCCCGGCCGCAGCGTGGCCAGCGTGGTGCCCTCGGGCGGCTCGATGGGGGTGGCGAAGCGCGGGCGCGGGTCGCGCGGGCTGCGCGCCAGCTCGTCGAGCACGTCGATCCATGCGCCCTTGGGACGGTCCTCGGCCACCAGCGCATCGAGGTCCAGCTTGCTGAAGCAGGCGGGGTCGGCGCAGAAGGCCTGGACATCCATGCCCAGCTGCGCAGCCATCGCCTCGACCAGCGTGTACTGCTCCGGGTGCAGCTGCGTGCGGTCGCGCAAGTCGGCGGCCTGCGGCAGGCGCAGGAAGCCCACAGCCTCGAGCGCGGCCTCGGGGCCCACGCCCTCCCAGGTCCCCAGCTCGGCCTTGGTGGCCAGCGGCCGCTCGCCGCGCGCACGCACGAAGGCCTCGGCCCGGCCCCGGCTGAAGCCCGGCAGGCGTGCCAGCAGGTCCACGCTGGCGCGGCTGGCGTCCACGCCGGCGTAGGCCACGCACGAGGTGATGGTCTCGTCCAGCAGCGCGCGCAGCTCGCCCTGGTGCACGTCACCCATGTTCGGGCCCAGCGCCAGTGCCTTGGGCTCCAGCGTCACCAGCTCGGCCAGCGGATCCTGCCAGCGCCGCGCCAGCGACAGCGCGCCGCGGTGCTCGCCCTTGACCTCGGGGAAGCCAGGCGTGTCCAGTGCGCCCAGCGCCTCGGCGGCGCGCACGCCACCGTCGTGCACCACCACCAGCGGCAGCTCGCGGCCGTCGAGGGCCTCGCGCAGCAGCGACAGGGCCTCAGCCTTGCCGCCCGTGCTGCCCACGGCCACCACCTGCACCTCGTAGCGTGCGAGCATCTCGCGCAGCTCGACCACCGCCACCGGGCGCCCCGCGGTGCCCTCGTGGGGCAGCGTGCCGCTGGCCACCGGCACGCCCTGTGCGTCCACGACGCACCAGCGGTGGCCGCCGGTCACGTCGGGCCGCAGGCCCATCACCTGCCGGGCACCACCGACCGGGCCCAGCAGCAGGTTGCGCAGCGTGCGCTCGAAGGTCTCGAAGGCCTGCGCCTCGGCGCCCTCGCGCAGGGCCTCGCGGGCCTCGCGCTGCAGCATGGGCTTGAGCAGGCGGCGGTAGCCGTCCTCGGCGGCCGCCCGCAGCAGCCCCGCGTGGGGGTGGTCGGCCGCACAGGCCCTGGCGTGCACGACCTCGAGGGCCGCGCCCTCGGGCACGTCCACCGTGGCCGACAGCACGCGCTCGCGCTCGCCGCGGCGGATGGCCAGCAGGCGCAGCGGCGCCACGCGGCGCGCCGGCCCCTGGTCGCCCGTGAGGCTGGCGTGGCGTCCGGCATCGCCCTTCTTCTCGCTGCGCACGGACACCAGCAGGTGGCCCAGGTCGCTGAACCGCTCGCGCAGCGCGCCGCGCAGGCCCGCGTCCAGCGACAGCTCCTCGGCGAGGATGTCGCGCGCCCCGTTGAGGGCCTCGTCGAGCGTCGCCGGCTGGCCCTCGGGCTTGAGGAAGGGCTGGGCCATCGCCGCCAGCTCGCTGGCGGTGGTGGCGCTGCGGATGGCGTCGGCCAGGCCCTGCAGGCCCACGCTGCGCGCCATGAAGGCCCGGCTGGCGGGCACGGGCAGGTAGGGTGCGGCCACGTCTTCCATGGCCGGGCGCGAGCGCGCGTCCTTGAGCGCCTGCTCGCGCTCGGGCGTGAGGCCGCCGCGCTGGCGCAGCAGCTCGCGCATCTCGATGCGATGCTCTTCCTCGCCCCGCACGCGGCGCCACGCGCCGCGCAGGGCCACCAGCGAGCGCTCGTCCATGCCGCCGGTCTGCACGCGGCGGAAGCGCGCCACGAACGTGGGCGAGAGGCCTGCGTCGAGGGCTTCCAGCGCGGCGCCCAGCTGCCCCGGCGAGCGGGTGGAGCGCGACTGCAGGCGCTCCACCGCAGCGGCACGGGCCTCGCCTCGCTGCGCGTCGTCCAGCGGCACGCGCGGGATCTCGGGCAGCACGGGCCGCCGCGGCTTGGGAGCGCGCCGGGCACCCTTGGCACCCGGCGCGGGCATCTCGGCCCCGGCTTCGGGCGCCACGGTGGGATCAGCCTCCACCTCCGGTCCCACCGCGGGGTCGGCCTCGACCTCGGGCGTGGGAGGTGCATCGCCCTCGGCCTCGGGAGGCAGGGCCTCGTCGGCCAGGTCCGCGTCGCCCGGCATCTCCGGCGGCAGGTCGTCGTCGGTGGGCTCGGGCGTGGCGTGCGGATCCATGGTGGCTCCGGGGGGAAGGCTCCGGCGGTGGCCGCCGGGTCGGGGGAGAGGCTGGCGCATCTCACCACGCCGCAGGGGTGCGCTCAAGGCAGTACGCTGCCCCGCCTCGGCGCGCCCGCACCGGGTGGCTCCCTCCCGCCGTGCGTCGGGTGGAGGCAGGTGCCCGCGCTCGAGGTGCGAGCGGGCGAGGTGCTAGCGGGCGAGGTGCTGGCGCAGGAAGGCGCGGCAGGCTCGCGCCGTGGCGGGCGCCGTGGCGCTGTGGCGCGAGAGCTCCACCTCCAGGGGGCCCCGCCAGCCGGTGTCGGCCAGCGCCCGGGCCAGCGCGTGGAAGTCCACCTGCCCCTCGCCCAGCATCAGGTGGTCGTGCACGCCCTCGCGGTGGTCGTCCACCTGCAGCACGCACAGGTCGGTGGCGTGTGCGCGTACCCAGCGATCCGGCTGGCCCTCGCGCATGGCCAGGCAGTGCCCCACGTCCAGCGCGAGGCGCAACGCGGGGTGCCCCACGGCATCGCGCAGGCGCGGCCAGTCGGCCGCGCGCTCGCCGAGCATCCCGGGCTCGGGCTCGAAGCCCACGACCATCCCGCGCCGCTGCGCGTGGTCGCACAGCGCGCGCAGCCCCTGCACGAGGCGCTCCCAGGCCTGCTGGGGCGCGAGGCCCTCGGGCAGCGCACCGCTCCAGGTGCTCAGGACGCGCGCTCCCAGGGCGTGGCCGAGGTCGGCGCAGCGGCAGAGGAAGTCCAGCCGCCGCGCAGCGCCCGGGGGCTCATCCAGCAGGGTGGGGCGGTGCTTGCGCGCAGGGTCCAGCACGAACCGAGCACCCGTCTCGACGATCACCGACAGGCCCAGCCGTCGGCAGGTCGCGTCCACCGACGCGACCTCCGCGGCCGTGGCGCGCAGCGGGTCGAGGTGATGCACGTCGGGCGTGATCGCCACGGCGTCGTAGCCCGCGTCGGCGAGGATCGCCAGCGCATCCTCGAGCCGGTGGTGTGCGAAGCCGTTGGTGTTGTAGGCGACGCCTGCCATCCGCGCCCCGCGTGCGGTACCGAGCGGCGCGCTAGTGGCCGCGGCCCGTCTTGGCCATGCCCGACAGGGGCTCGTCGATGAGGCGCTGCACCTCGCGCGACTCCACCTTGAGGTAGGCGTCCATCAGCATGTTCTCGTCCCAGCCCGTGCTGGGGTTGCGCGTGAGGAACTCGGAGACCTCGTCCTCGATGGCGATCCACTCGTCGCGCACGGTCTTGTAGACCTCGCGCGCCTCCTCCATCAGCGCCTGCCACTGTTGCGTGTCGTTGGCCTTCTTGGCCGCCATGGCCTGGTCGCGCAGCCTGGAGCCCTTCTCGGCCTCGGCCTTGATCTTGGGCATCAGCGCCTTGGCCCGCGACACGATGGTGGACGGCAGGTTGGGCTTGGGGCCCAGCACCGGGCCCTTGGGGCCGGAGGCCACGGGCGCCGGGGGCGGCGCCGCGGCCGGCGGGGGGGCGGGCGGCGGTGCCTTGCTGCCCCCGCCCATCACCGCGAACAGGCCGATCAGGCCCACGATCACCACGCCGGCGATCACGGCGGGCATGGCGTTGTTGCCCCCGCCCCCGCCGCCGCTGCGGGCGCCGCTGCCGCGCGAGGAGGAGCGGCCACCGGTGCCGCGGGACGAGTACGCCATGGGGGGCTGCTCCGTGGGGGAGCCGAGGTTCTACCACGGGCCGCGGTGGCCCGGGCAGGGGGTCGTGCGGCGCTGCGCGTCGCGGGCGCGCGCTAGCGGCCGTCCGCGGGCGCGCTGCCCCCGGGCGCAGGCGGCGCGGCTGCGCCGGGCGGCGGGGCGTGGACCACCCGCACGGCGCGCAGCACGTCGCAGCGCTCCACGCGGTCGAGGGCCTCCATCCCAGCCACGACGTGGCCAAAGACGGTGTAGCCGTCCTGCGCCATCTCGGGACGCGGCGAGGTGAGGATGAAGAACTGGCTGCCGTTCTCGGGGCGCTGGGCGCGCGCGAAGGCCAGCGCGCCGCGCCAGGTCCCGTGGCGGGCGTTGGCCTCCACGGGGATCGTGGCGCTGGCGGGACCGCTGAGGTCCTGGTCGCAATCCCCGTTGCGCGTGCGTGGGTCGCCGCCCTGCAGGAACGCATCCCCCAGCACGCGATGGAACAGCGTGCCGTCGTAGAAGGCGCCGCCCGTGGGCGCCGGGCTGCGCACGAGGCGCAGGAAGTGCTCCACCGCCCGCGGCACGTCGTGCGCGTGCAAGCGCACGAAGGCGCTGCCGTGGTCGGTGACCAGCTCCACCAGCGGCAGGCGCGGGTCGGCGTCGTCGGCGGCGCGGGCCGCCACCTCGCGCGCGTGCTCCGCAGCACGCCGTCGCGCGGCCGCGGCGGCCTGCTCGTAGCGAGTGCCCTGCCCGGCGGGCACGCTGCGGGCCAGCAGCTCCCAGGCTGCGGCGGCTGGCTCCCACCGCTCGCGCCGTTCCAGCGTGGTGGCACGCTCGCCCAGCGCGGTGGGCCACCAGTCGCCCAGCGGGTCGAGGGCCAGCGCCTCGAAGCAGGCCAGCGCCTCGTCGTGCCGGTTGAGGTGGCGCAGCGCGCGCCCCCGGGCCAGCAGGTCGCCCGGATGCAGCGGCTCCCGCTCGGCGATCCAGTCCAGCGGGTCCAGCAGGCGCGCCTGCACCTCGCGGTCCTGCTTCTCCAGCTTGCGGCCCGCTTCCTCGGCGATCAGCAGCGCCATGGCGTGTGCGTCGACGCCCTTGCGCGCGAGGTCGGCGGCCTCGGCCAGCCACGCGGCCCACTCGGTGGCCGGCACGGCGCCAGGCCCGTCGGGCTGCTTCCACGCGCCCAGCCGCAGCCAGCGGCTGCTGTCCTGCAGGTCGGCCGGGAGGGCGCCCGGGCGGGCGTGCACCCGCAGGCCTGCCGGCCAGGTGGGCGTGTGCTCGCCCACGGCGCGCACGAGGCAGGCCATCAGGCGCAGCCCACGGGGCTTGCTGCCTGTCACGCCCAGCGCAGGCAGGCGCACGAGCATCTCCAGCGCCACGGCGCGGCCCCGCAGCGCACTGCGCACCACCACGGCGTCCTCCACCGGCGCCTCGCCCTGGTCCAGCACCTTGCGCACCATCAGGTGCGGCCGGCTGTGGTCGAAGGGCTCGTAGTCGATGCTCACGGCGCCGGGCGAGCCCGCATGCGCCTCCGGGAAGTCGGGGCAGGTGACGAGGTACAGCCGCGTGCCGCGCAGCCACGCCCGGTCGGCCTCCAGCCCCAGCATCAGCGTGCCACGGGCCTGCTTGACGCGCAGGGTCCCCGCACCGGGCTCGCCGGGCAGCACGAGCGCGTCGGCCCACTCGGGACTCGACAGCAATCCGTCGGGCGTCACCGGCAGGCCCTCGGGCACCTCCAGCAGCCCTGCCTCGGGGCCCGCATGGGCGGGCGACCACCCCGCAGCGAGCAGTGCCAGCAAGGCCAGCAGGGCGCTGCGCAGGGCCGTGGGGGGGCGCACGCGGCGGTCCGCGGGCCGGGCAGGGGCGAGGCGGTGCATGCGGCCCAGCATAGGGGAGTGGCGCGCGGGCGGGGGAGCCTGCGCGCATCCGCTATCCTTGCCGCCCCATGGCCGCCTACGACGTGCACGCGCTCCGGGCCGACTTCCCCCCGCTGGCGCGGCGCCGGCACGGCAAGCCGCCCATCTACATGAACAACACGTGCATGACCCTGCGCCCGCGGCAGGTGATCGAGGCCATCGCGCGCTACTACGAGCAGTTCCCGACCTGCGGCGGGGGTCGCGCCGAGGGCGCGCGCCACCTCCACAACTGGTTCATGGAGGAGCTCAAGGAGGTCGAGGAAGGCAGCCGCGACGAGGTGGCGCGCCTGCTGGGCGCCGCCAGCCGCGACGAGGTGGTGTGGACGCGCAACACCAGCGAGGCGCTCAACATCGTGGCCAGCGGCCTTCCGCTGCAGCCCGGCGACGAGGTGCTGGGCTCCGAGCGCGAGCACAACAGCAACCTCGTGCCCTGGCTGGAGGTGGAGCGGCGCCTGCGCCAGCGCGCCGGCGACCCGCGCCTCGTGGTGCGCCGCACCTTCGACCTGGCGCCCGACGGGTCGTTCTCGCTGGAGAACGCGCTGGCCGCCATCGGGCCGCGCACGAAGGTGGTGGCGCTGGGCCACAGCAGCAACCTCGACGGCACGACGATCCCCGATGCGGCGCTGCAGGCCATCGCGCGCAAGGTGCACGCCGTGGGGGGCTGGCTGGTGCTGGACGCGGCGCAGAGCGTGCCGCACGTGCCGGTGGACGTGCGCGCGCTGGGCTGCGACTACCTCGCCTTCTCGCTGCACAAGATGTGCGGCCCGGCCGGCATGGGCGCCCTGTGGGGCACGCGCGAGGGCCTGGCGCGGCTGGCGCCCTTCATCGTGGGCGGCGACACCATCGCCGACACCTGGCAGGATCGCGTGGAGTACAAGGAGCCGCCCGGGCGCTTCGAGGCGGGCCTGCAGGACTACGCGGGCATGATCGGGTCGGCCGAGGCCATCCGCTACGTGCGCGACCGCGTGGGGCTGGCGGCCATCAAGCGGCACGAGCTCGCGCTCAACGCCTACCTCACGGATCGCCTGCTGCCGCTGGAGTGCGACCACTTCTGGATCCGCGGGCCGCGCGACCCGGCCTTGCGCGGCGGCGTGCTCACCATGAGCTCGTCCTCGGGCGCCATCCTCAACGCCATCGAGCGCCTCGCCGACGAGCAGCACAACATCATGATGCGCAAGGGCATGTTCTGCGTGAATGCCTACCTGCACCGGCGCTTCGACGCGGCAGGCAACGCGAAGAACAACCTGCGCGCCAGCGTGTACCTCTACAACACGGAGGAGGAGTGCGACGCCCTCTGCCGCGTGGTGGAGCAGGTGGTGCGCAACCCGCTCGACTACCTCGACGACGAGTAGCGCCGGGGCGCCGCCCCGGCCGGAGGACCCGATGGCCGTCAGCCCTGCCGTGCGCCGCTATTACGCCGAGCGCATCTTCGCCCACATGGGCCGTGACAAGGCGCCCGCGAACTTCCGCCCGCTGGGCGTGCCCGCCCATGGCATGAGCACCGTCGAGGGCTGCCGCGGCGGCGGGAAGAACATCCTCGAGGTGCAGGTGCTCGTGGAGCAGGGCCGCCTGGCCGACCTGCGCGCCTCCTGCGGCCTGTGCAACCCGGCCATGTACGTGGGCGTGGACGTGGTGCTGGAGTGGGCGCGCGGCCAGCAGGTTGCGGCGCTGCTGGCGCTGGACCCGCTGGCGATGGCCGCGCTCGAGCCGCTCTACGCGCGCCTGGGCGGCCCGGGCAAGCCCGACGACGCACGCGAGAAGATGCAGTACGCCCTGGTGGCGGTGCAGGCCGCGCTGCGCAAGGCGCTGGGCCAGGCGGCCGTGGCCACGCCTGGCATCGAGCCGCCCACCGACCGGGACTGGGCCGCGGGGAGCTAGCCGCGCATGCCCCTGCACCTGCACAACTCGCTGACGCGCCGGCTCGAGCCCTTCGTGCCGGCCGCCCCGCCGCGCGTGACCGTCTACGCCTGCGGGCCCACCGTCTACAGCCACGTGCACATCGGCAACTGGTCGTCGTTCGTGTTCTTCGACGTGGTGGTGCGCTGGCTGCGTGCCTCGGGCTGGCAGGTCACCTTCGCCAAGAACATCACCGACGTGGACGACAAGATCATCGCCGGCATGGCCGCGACGGGCGAGGACCTCGCCACCTTCACGCGCCGCTGGGAGGCGTCCTACGTGGAGGGCCTCGCGGCGCTGGGCTGCCGTGCCCCCGACCTGCGCCCGCACGCCACGGAGCACGTGCCCGACATGGTCGCGCTGGTGCAGCAACTGCTCGACCGCGGCCTGGCCTACCGCGGGCAGGACGGCTCGCTCTACTTCCGCATCGCGGCCTTCACCACCTACGGCGAGCTGGCCAACCTCTCCGCCCAGCAGCTGCGCACGGGGGCCAGCGGACGCGTGCAGAGCGAGGACTTCGAGAAGGCCGAGGCCAGCGACTTCGCGCTCTGGAAGGCGTGGGTGCCCACGGACGGCGCGGTGGCGTGGGACGCCTCCTTCACCATCGACGGCCGGCGCGTGGCCGTGAAGGGCCGCCCGGGCTGGCACCTAGAGTGCTCGGCGATGATCCGCGCCCTGCTGGGCGAGCAGATCGACCTGCACCTGGGCGGCGAGGACCTCGTCTTCCCGCACCACCAGAACGAGATCGCGCAGAGCGAGGGCGCCACCGGCAAGCGGCCCTTCGTGCGCATGTGGCTGCACCGGCGCTTCCTGCTCGTGGACGGCGCCAAGATGAGCAAGAGCAAGGGCAACTTCTACACGCTGGCCGACCTCGTGGCCCGCGCCGGGAGCTCGGCCCCGCGCGGCTTCCGCTACCTGGCGGCGACCGGCCACTACCGCAAGCCCATCGACTTCAGCCTGACGGCGCTCGAGGCGGCGCTCAAGACGCTGCGCAACCTCGACGAGGCGCACGCGCGCTTGCAGGCGCACGCCGCCGGTGCCGCGCCCAGCGCCTCGGCAGCACCCTTCGAGCAAGCCTTCCGCGCGGCCATGGACAACGACCTCGAGACCAGCGCCGCGATGGCGGCCGTGCACGAGGGGCTGGCTGCCGCGCAGCGCGCGCTGGGGGCGGGCACCCTCGCGCCGGCGGACGCTGCCTCGGCCCTGCGGCTGCTGGCGCTGGCCGATGACGTGCTGGGGCTGGGGCTGGGCGCCTCGCGCGCGCGCTCTCTCACGCCCGCCCAGCAGCGCCTGCTCGACGAGCGCGCCCGCGCTCGCGCCGAGCGGCGCTGGGCGGACAGCGACCGGTTGCGTGACGAGCTGCGTGCCCTGGGCGTCGAGGTGAAGGACGTCAAGGGCGCGCAGGATGTCACCTTCCTGTAGGCAGCGCAGCCTCGCAGGCCGCGCAGCGTCGAGGGCGTGCAGGGGCCCGACGGCGCGGCCGGCCCGGGCGGGGCGTGCCGGACGGGGCCGGGGCTCCCGCCTGTCGTCGCGGGCGACGTCTGCGTGAATGCGCCGTGAAGGCACGGGGAACGCGGCGCAAGGAGGCGCGGCAGCACCCGGGCAGGCGGGGCTCGCCGGCTGGCCCGCCTGCGCGGGGCCTTGAACGCTGGGAGGCCCCACGGCTACCTTGCCGCGCGTCCCGGCCCGGAGGTTGCCCATGCTGCGTCGCCTTGCCCGGCTCTGCGCGCCCAGCGCATGCCTCGCCCTGCTTGCCGCCTGTGGTGGAGGAGGGGGCGGCGTCGCCCTCGTGCCCGAGCCGCCGGCCCCGCCCGTGACGGGCATGAGCGTCACGCAGTTCCTGCCGAGCGCAGCGGACGTGCGCGGCGGGTCGCAGGTCACGATCACGGGCAGCGGCTTCGAGGGCACCAACCCGCCGGTGCTGGTGCGCTTCGGCAATCGCGTCGTGCAGGTGACGCCCAGCAGCGACACGGTGATCCTCGTCACGGTGCCGCCGGGCGACACCGTGGGCTCGGTGCCCGCGGGACTGATCAGCGGCTCGGGCCTGGCCGACCTGCCGGGCGGGTTCACCTACCTCGCGGCCCCGCCCACGCTGCCCACGATGTCCTTCGCGCCCGGCGTGGGCGTGCCCGGCACGCTGGTGGACCTCACGGTGGCCACCTTCGCGGCGCTGGCCAGCCCCAGCGTCACCATCGGCGGCGTGGCATGCACCTCCGTGACGGTGCTCGATGCCACGCGGGTGCGCGTGCAGGTGCCCAGTGGCGTGACGCTGGGCCTGCCCGCTGCCGTGGTGCTCTCGCAAGGCGGGGCGAGCGTCACCGCGCAGGGGTTCTTCGTGCAGGGTCCGATCGCCGCGGGCGGGCTCGTCATCAACGAGTTCCTGCCGGATCCCGGCACCGGGCTCGACGCCAACCGCGACGGCACGGCAAGCACGGCCGGCGACGAGTTCGTCGAGATCGTCAATCGCAGCACCACGGACCCGGTGGACCTGACGGGCTGGACGCTCTCGGACGCCACCGGCGTCCGGCACCAGTTCCCCAACCCCACCACGCTGCCGGCGGGTGGTGCGCTGGTCGTCTTCGGCGGCGGTACGCCCATGTTCTTCGCCCCGCCGCACGCCTCCGGGCACGCGCAGTCGGCCACCTCGGGCTCGCTGGCGCTCAACAACACCGGCAGCGAGTCGATCATCCTGCGGTCCCCCTCCGGCACGCTCGTCGCGCAGGTGGACTACGTGCAGGCCGACGTGACGACCGGCCGCAGCCGCAACGCCACCACCGATGGCGGCAGCCAGTCGACGCCCTCGGGCAGCGCGGCCTTCTCCCTGCACGACCTCGTGACGGGCGCCGTCGGCAACGCCAGCCCGGGCGTCAAGGTGGGCGGCTCGGGCTTCTAGCGGCCGGCCCGCGCCTCCACCAGGGCCTCCGCGCGCGCGAGGATCGTCGTCGCGAGCCGTGCCTTGGGCAGGGTGGGCAGCGGGGCCACGTCGGCCACCGGCAGGCGCGTGCCCAGCGCCTGCGGCTGGATCCACAAGGCCAGGCCGCCACCTCGGCCCAGGTTGCTGGGCGTGTTGAGCACGATGGCATCGAAGCGCTTGCGCACCAGCTTGCCCAGCGCGCGCGGCAGCGCCTCCATGCCGGTCTCCAGCGCGAAGCCCACGTGCAGGCGGCGGCCCTTCCTGCGGCCCAGCTCGGCGGCGATGTCGGGCGTGGGCAGCATGTCCAGCCGCGCCGGCCCCTTGCCCTTGGGCGGCTTGCCCGCCACGCGGTGGCGCGGGCGCCAGTCGGCCGGTGCGGCGCTGAAGATCGCAAGGTCCGCCCCGCGCGCGGCTGCGCGAGCGGCGCGCAGCATCTCGGCCGCCGACGTGACGTGCGTGACGGACACGCCGGGGGGCGGCACCAGGCCCGTGGGCCCCAGCACCAGCCGTACGCGCCAGCCCCGGCGCTGCGCGGCCCGTGCCAGCAGGATGCCCAGCCGGCCGCTGGCCCCGTTGGACAGGAATCGCACGTCGTCGAGGTGCTCGCGCGTGGGGCCCGCGGTCACCAGCAGCACGCGGCGGGATCGCGTGGCTGCACGCGACCCGCGTGGCCGGGGACGGTGGGAGGCGGGACGCGTGGCGTCACGGGAATGCGATCGGGCTGCCATGGGCGTGGTGTACCACCACCCGTGCGGATCCCGCGCTGCGGGCACGCGGGGTAGCATCCGGCCGTGCACGACCTCGAACGCCTCCTGCGCGACCTGAGCGACCCGGGCGCGCACCCCGAGGCGTGCTGGGCGGGCGTGGCCGGGGGCCAGCGGCGTGTCGAGGTGGTCCAGACCCACATCAGCGTGGTGTTCCTGACGGCCCACCATGCGCTGAAGGTCAAGAAGCCTGTGGCCCTCTGGGGCCTGGTGGACTACGGCACGCCGGCCGCGCGCCTGCACTGGTGCGAGGAAGAAGTGCGCCTCAACCGGCGCCTCGCCCCGGCGCTCTACCTTGGCGTGCGGCCGGTGGTCGAGCGGGGCGGACGCTGGGTGGTGGGCGAGCCGGGCGAGGGCCCGGCTCTCGAGCACGGCGTGCTGATGCGCCGCTTCGATCCTGCGCACACCCTCGAGCGGCACGTGCTGGAGGGGCGAGCCACGCCGGCGCTGCTGGAGGGCGTGGGCCGGCGCCTCGCGGCCTTCCATGCGCAGCATCCGCTCGAGGCCGCGGCGCGCGCCGCGCTCACGCCGCGCCTGCACGCGGGCGTGCTGGCCCAGAACATGCGTGCGACGCGCGCCTTCGTGCCTGCGCTGTGGCCGCACGCGCTCCATCGCCTGCTGGAACGACGCCTCACGGCGGGCTTCCTGCGCATGCGCGGACGCATCCGCGAGCGCTTCGCCTCGGGCGCCTGCGTGGATGGCCACGGCGACCTGCGCCTCGAGCACGTGCTGGTGGGCGAGCCCGCCGCGGGCGGCGAGGGTGTCGCCGTGATCGACACGGTGGAGTTCACCACGCGCCTGCGCCACATCGACCCGCTGAGCGACCTGGCCTTCCTGTGGATGGACCTGCTCACGCGCGGCCAGCCGGCGCTGGCGGAGGCCTTGCTGGAGGGCTACGGCGTCCCGGCTCCCGACCGCCCGCTGCTGTGGCACTACGCGGCCTACCGGGCGCACGTGCGAGCCAAGGTGGAGGCGACGACGGCCTGCGAGCCCGAGGTGCCGGCGGCGCAGCGCGCGCGGGCACAGGAGCGTGCCCGCGGCTTCTTCGCGCTGGCGCTGACGCTGGCGCGTCGCGGCCACGCCGCTCCGGGCCTCGTCGTGCTGCGCGGTCCCAGCGGGAGCGGCAAGAGCGTGATCGGCAGCGTGCTGGGCCCGTGGCTCGATGCCGAGGTGGTGCGCAGCGACGTGATCCGCAAGGAGCTCTACGGCCTGCGCCCCCTGGACCGGCCTGGCGCCGAGGCCCGCAAGGTGGTGTACGGGCCTGAGGCGGGGGCCCGTACCTACGCCGAGGTGCTGCGTCGCGGGCTGGCGTGCGTGGCCGCCGGCCGGCACGCCGTGCTGGATGCCACCTACCTGCTGGAGCGGGCACGACGGGAGGTGGGAGCGGCCGCCCGTGCCGCGGGCGTGCCCTGCGTGCTCGTGGACATCCAGGTCGATCCCGAGGTGGTGCGCGAGCGCTTGCGGCAGCGCACCGCACGCGGCGACGACGCCAGCGATGCCGACGTGGCGGTCTACGAGGCCCAGATGCGGTCCGCGGAGCCGCTGGCTCCCGACGAGGCCCGCGAGGCCCTCGTGACCACGCCGGAGGAGGCCGCCTCGGCCCTCCTGCTGCGCGTGGCGGGGGCCCTGGAGGGTGCTGCCACCGTGCTGGGGGCCCCAGCAGCCGCGGGCCGGCAGGCCTAGGCCCCGGAGCGCCCGTGCGCGGGAGCCCTCGGGCGCGTACCATCCCGCCCATGGACATCGTCA
Source organism: Planctomycetota bacterium (assembly GCA_964228555.1). GTDB lineage: Bacteria > Planctomycetota > PLA2 > PLA2 > JAEUHO01 > CAXQZU01. Next base: position 98,107 of record CAXQZU010000017.1, on the reverse strand, counting down.
TCGTCGAGCTCAAGGGCGGGATCGCCGACTTCCCGCTGCTGATCCAGGCCGTGGACGGCCTGGTGGCAGATGGCCACACGCGCATCGTGCTCGACCTGGGCGCGCTGCCGTTCATGAACTCGGCCTCGCTGGGCTACCTCATCAAGACGCGCGCAGCGCTGGTGGGGCGAGGGGGGCAGCTGGCGCTGGCGCGCCTCCAGCCCGTGATCCGCAACATCCTCTCGGTCACCCGGCTGGAGTCGCATTTCGCCTGCCACGACAGCGTGGACGCGGCGGTGCAGGAACTGACGCGCACCGCGGCGCAGTCGGGCACCACGGTGCCGGCGGCGGGTCCCACCCTGCACGTGCGCGAGGTGCGCCGCCCGCGCTGAGCGCGAGGGGGTGGGGGGCGAGCGCCCGCGAGGCCCTCAGGCCTGCGGCGCGGCCACGGGCCCCAGCCAGCGCGCCAGCCAGGCGTGCACCTCGCGGTACCAGAGCAGCGAGTTCTGGGGCTTGAGCACCCAGTGGCCCTCGTCGGGGAAGTAGACGAGGCGCGCGGGCACGCCCTTGGCCTTGAGCACGTTGTAGCAGGCCAGCCCCTGCGTCTCGGGCACGCGGTAGTCCTTCTCGCCGTGGATCACCAGCATGGGCGTGCGCATGCCCTGCGTGAAGCGGGCAGGGTTCCAGCGGTCGATGGCCTCCAGCCCGTCCCACGGGTGGCCGCCCAGCGAGCGGTGGCGGCCCTGCGTGACGTCGCAGGACCAGTGCGCCAGCAGGTCGTAGACGCCCGCGTGGTTGATGATGCAGCGGAAGCGGTCGGTGTGCGCCGCCACCCACGCGGCCATGTAGCCGCCGTAGGAGCCGCCCGCCAGCGCCATGCGCGCGGGGTCCACGAGGCCCGTGGCCACCATCGTGTCCGTGCCGCGCAGCACGTCGCCCAGCGGCCGCTCGCCCCACGCGCCCTGGATGCGCTGGGCGAAGTCCTGCCCCCAGCCCGTGCTGCCCTGGAAGTTCACCATCGCCACCACGTAGCCGGGCGCAGCGAAGAGGTGCGCATTCCAGCGGAAGCCGAAGGCGTCGCCCGAGACGCCGTGCGGGCCGCCGTGCACCACCTGCAGCAGCGGGCGCGGGCCCGCTGGCGCGCCGGCCTGCGGCGGCGGGTGGATCACGAACATCTGCACCGTGGCGCCGTGGCTGCCCTCGAAGTGCAGTTCCTCCACTGCGCCCAGCGCCACGCCGTGCAGCGCCTCGGCGGCGAAGCGTGTCAGCCGCGTGGGGGGGCCGCCGGCGGCGGGCAGCACGACCACCTCGGGCGGCTCGGAGAGCGTCTGGTGCACCAGCACGATGCGCCCGTCGCCCAGGCGCGCGGGGCCTTGCGCCCAGCCCGCCGTGAGCAGCGCCGTGGGCTCGCTGGCCCCCGGCGCGAGCCGGAAGAGTGCCTGCCGTCCCTCGTGCTCGGCCACCAGCAGCGCGCCGCCGTCGGCCTCCAGCGTCCAGTCGGCCGGGCTGCGGTCCCAGCCCTCCAGCCACGCCTCGTGCGTGCCCGTGGCGCGCACCCAGCGCATCAGGCGCTGCCGGTCGGCGTAGAAGTCCGGGTCGTGCGACATGCCGTAGGCGATGGCGCGCCCGTCGCGCGTGTAGCGCGGGCGGCCGGCGCCCGCCGGGTGCTCGCGCGTGAGGCAGGTGGGCGTGCCGCCGGCCAGCGGCAACGTGAAGATGCCGCTGCGCACCCGCGAGCGGCGCTCGTCGAACCACAGCGCCTCGAAGGCCAGCTCCTGGCCGTCGGGGGCGATGTCCAGCTGGCCCGTGGGGTCCATCCAGTCGAACCACAGGCGCATGGCCGGAGCGAGGTCGCGCAGCCGGCGCGCGGCGAGGTCGAGGTGGAAGAGGTGCATCACCTCGCCGGTGGTGAGCCACGTGTCCCAGTAGCGGTAGAAGCGCTCCTCGGTGACGTGGGCCTTGACGGGGTCCTTGGCGCGCCGCTCCAGCTCGGCGCGCGTGGCCTCGGGCGTGTCGTGGCCCGCCAGCAGCTGCGCAGCCAGGACCAGTCCCGTGCCGTCGGGCAGCCAGCGCAGGTCGGTGACGCCCAGCGGCAGGTCGGTGAGGCGCTCGGCCTCGCCGCCCTCCAGCGCCAGCACGCAGGCCTGCGCGCGCGCGCCGGCCTCGGGGCCCTTGCGCAGGAAGGCCATGCGCTGCCCGTCGGGCGACCAGCGCGGCTGGCTGGCCGCGTGCTCGACGGCCGTGAGCGCACGCGGAGCCCGCGCGCCCGAGCCGTCCACCCACCAGATGCGCCCGCGCTGCAAGTTGGCCGCGGCCTCGGGGGTGGTGACGGTCACCAGCAGGGAGCGCCCGTCGGGGGCCACCTCGGGCGAGGAGAGCCGCGGCACGCGCCAGAGGTCCTCGGCCGTCAGGGCGCGGCTGCCGGGGCGGGCGGGGTGGACCGGGGTGGGCTGGGGGCGGCTCATCGCGGGAGGGTAGCCGCCCGGGGTGCCCGCTCCAGCCGCCGCTCACACGCCCCGCGCCGTGGCGTAGGAAAAGACGCGTGCAAGCCTTGCCCCCCGAGCGCCCGGCCCCGCAACCGCCGCGCGGACCCCGCGCCAGCCTGCTGCTGCTGTGTGGTGCGCTGCTGGTGCTAGGCGGGATGCTGCTGGAGCGCGTGCTGGCCCGCGCCGAGCCTCGGCCGCTGCACGACGCGGCGGCCGCGGCCCGGCCGGTGGCGGCGCGCGGCGAGCTGGCCCCGGCCGAGCAGGGCACCATCGCGCTCTACAAGCAGGCCTGGCGCTCGGTGGTGCACATCACGACGCTGAAGTTTCGTTGCCTTTCTGCCACTGATTCCCCTTGGGGCGGCTGGGGTCGGAACCCCAGCTCGATGCCGCGGACCTGGTCCCCGGTCGAGACCCGCAGCCAGATGCCGACTGCGCGGGCAGGCACCTCGTTGGCGGGATTGGGCATGGGGACGGCTCCGACGGCGCGCCGGGCGCCAACGCGGCCGTCAACCCCTTTCCGTATCATGAGCGGTGCGGCTGGGGGGTGCGCCTCGTAGGCACCACTTGGCCAGGGCAGGGAGTCTCGCATGCGCCTCCGAGAGTCGCGGCTCGCTTGGTTGCTGCGCGCTGGAATCGTCACGGGCTGCGGTGGTGGGGGCGGTGGCACAGGGGACGGCGGTGCTCCTGGCCCCGACCCGACTCCCGGACCGGAGCCGGAAGTGCTGCTGCCCCTTGGCGACACGACGGACGGTCCGCTGCTCGTGACGTCCGGCGTGACGAACGGCAGCGGAGACGTTCAGCCGCTCCCTGTGGATGAGGGTTCCGTGCAGCCGCTCGCCGTGGCCGCAACGCTCCCGTCGACGGTCCGGGTCGTGGACGACGAGACGGGACAGGCCATGTCCCCTGCCCGAGTGGACGTCGTGAGCGACAGCCGAGACCTGCTGGCTCTCTGCTCCGACCCGGGCTTCATGCCTCCGGACGTGGGAGCCCTGCTCGCTCCCTTCTTCGTGACCTGGTCAGGGGCGATGACGTCTGGGAACCGCGCCCTCGTCGAGAACGGCCTGTACCATGGGAACGCAATCACGTCCTCCGAGCTTGCCGTTGAGGAGGAGTTCGACGACGGCTCCTATGCCGTCGCGGCCCGGATCAGCGACGCCCCACCGCTCCGTCCCGCGCCTGTCAGAGTCCCGACGATGCAGGAGGTGCGGATCATCGACTGATGCGTCAACACCTTGCCCTCGTCGTAGCAGTCCTCTCCTCAGGGTGTTGTTGTCGACACACCTGCTGCGTCCCGGCTCCTCCGCCAGAGGGTTCAACGCCTGTCATGGCCGCACCTTCCGGAGCGACGCTCAGCCCTGAGCTGCTCGACGGTATACGGTCTGAGGACTCGGCCAGGCGTGACGGCGCTCTTGGTCGAATCGCTGCGATGCCGCCAAACGAGGTCGATGCCCTCGCGGAATGGCTATCGCAGCTCGATGACGCACCGGCGGATGCACTAGCCTCGCGGCTGGTGCGGCACGGGAGTCGGTCCCAGGCGGTCGTCGCCAAGATCGGCGCTCGAATGCGCTCGGCTACCCGCCACGCCCTCGGCTTCGCAGAGACGCTCGAGACTGTTGGCCCGCGGGCAGTTACGGTTCTTGCCGATGTGACGCGCAATGGCACGGCCGAAGCCCGTACCTGGGCTACGCGCGCCATTGGCCGGTTCCGAGAGCAAGCCGCGGCTGCTGTACCTGCGCTGACCGATCGTCTTGCCGACGAGAGCGTTGACGTTCGTTTGGAGGCAGTGCGCGCCCTGGAGCGCGTGGGCGGGGGCGCCGCTTCGGCACTGCCGAAGTTGATCGCCGCTGGCAAGCAGCCGGGGCGGTTCGATGGCAGTGACCGATCGGACCTGCTCACTGCCATGGGGAGAATTGCCACCGTTGCGAATCGCCCCTCAGAGGCCATCGAATTCCTGATTGCGGAGGTATCAAGCACCGCGCACGGCTGGATGGCTCGCGCTGCGGCGGCCGGTGCCCTGGGGCACCTCCGGACCGCCGCCCCACAGTCGCTGCCGGTCCTGCGCCGTGAGTTCGAGAAGGCATACCTGCTCTCCCAGAACGCCCCGAGCGACGACGACAATCTGCTCCTCCCTCTCGCGACGGCTCTCCTCCAGCTGGGGGCGGAAGACAGTGGCCCTGAGCAGTACCTCGAACTGGCCGCTTCCGAAGGCATGGGACGAGGTATGGCGCTTGATGCCGGCGAGCGCCTGGTGGATGGGCGCAACCGGAGCCGCCTGTTGGCCCTGCGCATCCTGACGCCACTGATCAACGAGGGCAGTGCCAGCCAACGCGTCCGGGCAATCCAAGCGTCTGCCCGTGCGCTCGCGCTCGATGAGGGCGAGACCGCTCGGGCGCTGGAACAAGCATCCACTAGCCAGGATGAGGAGGTTCGTGCTGCGGCGCGACAGGCGCTCGACTCACTGAAGAAGTGAGCGGAATCCCGCGACCGATCTGCTCTCGCAGCCGCTGCAGCGGAAGGTCGCTGCGACGGACCCGATCTCGCTGCCGATGACTCTCGGCACGCGCGTGTTCACCTCCCTCGTTCACCGCGCGGCCCCGCATTCAGCCTGGATCGGTGCATGAGGTGTACGGAGTGAACGAGGATCGGAGTGTGGCGTGCGCCCGCAGGGTCGCATGGCAGAAAGGCAACGCAGGCATGGGCTTGCGGCGAGGCATGTTCTCGCTGGACGTGCGCGCCATCCCGCAGGGCACGGGCTCGGGCTTCGTGTGGGACACGCAAGGGGTGGTGGTCACCACCGCGCACGTGGTGCGCGGTGCACAGCGCTTCCGTGTCACGCTGGCCGACGACAGCACGTGGGAGGCCGACCTCGTGGGCGCCGAGCCCAGCGTGGACGTGGCCGTGCTGCGCCTGCGCGGCGCGCCTGCCGAGCGGCTGGTCCCGCTGGCGCTGGGCGCGGCCTCCTCGCTGGAGGTGGGGCAGCACGTGTTCGCCATCGGCAACCCCTTCGGCCTCGACCAGACGCTGACCACCGGCGTGGTGAGCGGGCTGGGCCGCGAGATCGCCACCGACGAGGGCGAGACCATCCGCGGCGTGATCCAGACCGACGCGGCCATCAATCCCGGCAACAGCGGCGGACCGCTGCTGGACAGCGCCGGCCGGCTGGTGGGCATGAACACCGCCATCCTCAGTCCCTCGCAGGCCTCGGCGGGCATCGGCTTCGCCGTGCCGGTGGAGACGATCAACTCGGTGGTGCCGCGCCTCGTGCGCGGCTCGAGCGAGCGCGCCGGCCTGGGCGTGACGCTGGGCCCCGACAGCGTGCTGCGCGCCCGGCGCCTGGAGGGCGCGCTGGTGCTGCAGGTGCTGCCGGGCTCGGCGGCCGAGGCGGCCGGCGTGCGCGGCACCCGCGAGGACCCGCGCACCGGCCGCATCGACCTGGGCGACGTGATCGTGGCCGTGGACGGCACCCCCGTGCGCGGCCAGCTGGACCTGGGCCCCGTGCTGGACGCCTTCCAGCCCGGCCAGGCCCTGCGCGTCGAGGTGCTGCGCGCGGGCGAGCGCGTGACCTTGCCCGTGACGCTGCAGCCGGTGCTGCGCCGCTAGGCGCCGCCACGGGCCCGGCGCCGCAGCCTTCCGGCCCGTGGGGGTCAGTGCTAGGCTCTGCGCATGGGCACGCGAGTCCGTAGCGGGTTGACCTGAGTCCCGGCCATCACCCGGCCGGTCGGCTCCCGTTGCGTTCTCTCCTCGCCCGCCTAGGGCGTCTCGGAAGCAAGCCGCGGGAGCAGGGTCGCTGCTCCGAGCACGTGCGCCTTGCCGTTCCCCATCCGACGCCCCCGCAGGGGGCATCCCCTGCCCCGTCCCGGGGCCATCCCCAGAGGAGAGCCATGATCCGAAGCCTTGTCTCCGTGCTGCTGGCCGCGCTGGCCAGCCTCTCGTTCACCGCCTGCGGCGACCCGGGGGCCTCCCCCGCGGCCACGCCGGGGGCCACCCCGGGCGGCTCGTCCGCCTCGTCCACCCCGGCGACGCCGTGGGTGCTGCGCTGCACCGGCATCCCGGACAGCAAGACCAGCGACCTGGCCAAGGAGTACGTCCTGGTGAAGGACTACCTCGCCAAGGCGCTGGGCGCCGACGTGCAGTTCGAGATCGTCAAGGACTACGACGCGGCCGTGACCGCGCTCACCTCGGGCAAGGCTGATCTCGCGTGGCTGGGCGGCCACACGACCGTCATCGCCGAGGAGAGCGGCAAGGTCGAGCTCGTCGCCTGCCGTGACCTCGACCTGCGGTTCAAGACCTACTTCATCGCGCACAAGGACGCCTTCGAGCGCCTGGGCGGCAAGCAGCTCGGCAGCCTCGCCGAGCTCAAGGGCAAGGTGGAGGGCCTGAAGTTCACCTTCGGCTCGCAGGGCTCCACCAGCGGCCACCTGATGCCGCGGCACTTCATGAACCTGCAGGGCGTGCCCCCCGAGGCGACCTTCGGCAAGGACAACGTGGCCTACTCGGGCAACCACAGCAACACGCTCAAGCAGGTCTCGGACGGCACGGTGCACGTGGGCGCGCTCAACTACACGGACTGGGAGAAGGCCTCCGCCGAGGTCAAGGCCAGCGCGCCGCTGCTCTACGTCACGCCCGACTACGTGGACTACTGCTGGGTGGCGAACCAGTCGCTGGGCAAGGAGAGGATCGCGCGCATCCGCGCGGCCCTCACCAGCCTGGACAAGGCCAACCCGGAACATGCCCCGATCCTCGAGGCGTGGGGCAAGGCGGGCCGGCTGCTCGCGGCCGACCCGGCGGCCTGGCAGGGCATCCGCGACGTGCGTGCCGAGCTGCTCAAGTCGGGCATCCTCAAGCGCAAGTGATCCCCGCGGGACGCCGGCGGGCCAGGCGGCCCGCCGGCGCTCCACCCCGGACCCCAGCACGCCTCCTGTCGCGTCCATGAGCCTCGACCCGGCCCTCGCCCTGCGCCTCGAATCCGTCTCCAAGTCCCTTGGCGGCCGCACCGTGCTGGCGGGGGTGGACCTCGCCGTGCCGGTGGGCGAGCGCGTCGCGCTCATCGGGCCCTCGGGTGCCGGCAAGACCACGCTGCTGCGCCTGGCGGCGGGCGTGCTGGCCCCGGACGCCGGCCGCGTCACGGTGCTGGGCCAGGACACCGCGCACCTGCATGGGCGCGAGCTCAAGCAGGTGCGCCGCGACGTGGGCCTGCTCTACCAGCTGGACAACCTCGTGCCCTCGCTGCGCGTGGTGCACAACGTCCTCATGGGACGGCTCGGGCACTGGAGTGCCGCGCGTGCGCTGCTCTCGCTGCTCATCCCGCAGCAGCTGGGGCTGGCCCGCAGCGCGCTGGCGCGCGTGGAGCTGGCGCACCGGCTGTGGGCGCTCCCCGGCGAGCTCTCGGGCGGCGAGCAGCAGCGCGTGGCCGTGGCGCGCCTGCTGGTGCAGTCGCCCCGCCTGATGCTGGCCGACGAGCCGGTGGCCTCCCTCGACGTGCGGCTGGGCCGCGAGATCATCCAGCTGCTCTGCAGCATCGCGCGCGAGCAGGGACGCACCCTGCTGGTGAGCCTGCATGCCCTGGACCTGCTCGGTGGCCACGTTGACCGCGTGATCGCGCTCAGCGGGGGCACCATCGCCTGGCAGGGGCCGCCGGAGGCCCTCTCGCAGCCCGTGCTGCGCCGCGTGTACGGCGCGGAGTACGAGTCGCTGCGGCTGGCCGACGTGGCGCTCGGGAAGGGCGGCGCGTGACCCCCCTGGAGCCCGCGCAGGCGGGGGGGGCCGCGGGGAGCGCGCCTGCGCGGCGGCCGCTCGGCAACCTGCTGTGGCTTGCCGCCACCCTGCTCGCGGTGGGGCTCTCGGTCGCCTGGCTCACGTGGGACTTCTCCACGCTCGCCTCGGCACCGGCCCGGGCCGCGGCGTGGGAGCGCCTGTGCGGCTTCACGCGGGCGCTGGCCCAGCCCGACCTCGATCCCGGCTACCTGCGACTGTGCCTCGCCTGGACCCACGAGACCGTCACCACCGCGCTGGCGGGCACGCTCCTGGGGCTGGTGCTGGGCTGGGCCGTGGCCGTGGGCGCCTCGCGGGCCTTCGCGCTGGACGGCGCGCCTGCGGCGCGCGGCCTGCTGCCGCGCGCTCGCCGGCTCGTGGTGCGCTCGCTCGTGGAGGCCTGCCGGCTGCTGCTGGACGTCCTGCGCGGCGTGCCGGATTTCGTGTGGGCGGTGGTGCTGCTGCCGGCGCTGGGCACGGGGCGCCTGACGGGCACGCTGGCCATCGGGCTGAGCGTGGCCGGCATCCTGGGCAAGATCTTCAGCGAGCTGTGGGATGGCGTGCCGCCGCGGCGCCTCGAGCCGGTGCGCCTGCTGGGCTCGGGCCGGCTGGCCTGCCACCTCTACGGCACGCAGCCCATGGCCGCGCGCTCGATGGTGTCGTTCACCCTGATGCGCGTGGAGTGCGCGATCCGCAACGCGTCCGTGCTCGGCGTGGTGGTGGGGGGCGGGCTGGGCGGGGCCATCGACGACGAGCTCAGCAACGGCGACTACGCCCGCGTGGGCACGGTGGTGCTGTTCATCTTCGCGGTCACGGCCGTGGCCGACCTGCTGTCCAACCTCGTGCGGCGCCAGCTGCGCAACGATCCCAACCACCCGAGGGTGCGGCGGGCCTCGCCCCGCGCGCAGGTGGTGGCCACCTATGCTGGCGTGGGGCTGCTGGTGGCCATGTTCGGCTGGGCGGTGGCCGACCACCTGCGGCCCAAGGTGGCGGCGAACACCAACGTGCTGCTCTCCAGCGGCTTCAGCCAGCCGGCGGTGTCCGACGTCCAGCGCGCGCTGGACAGCATCGGCACGCTGGGCGAGCAGTCGTGGATCGAGGTGGTGGCGGCCAAGTACCTCGTGCCCGACCTCTCCGCGCCCACGGTGCTGGGTGCGCTCGAGAGCACCCTCACCCCGCTGTCGGTGGCGGTGGTGGGCACGCTGCTGGCCGTGCTGGGCGCCATGCTGCTGGCGTGGATGGGCAGCGTCGCCTACCAGCTGGAGCCGCAGCGCTTCACCGGGGAGCGGTCGGGCGGGAGCAGTGCCCTGCTCGCGCTGCGTCGCGCGGGTCGTGCCCTCCTGTTCGGGCTGGGCCGGATGCTGGCGCTCGTGGCGCGCTCGGTGCCCGAGGTGCTGTGGGCCATCATCCTGATCCGCCTGCTGTCGCTGGGCACGCTGCCCGCCATCCTCGCGATCGCGATCCATTCCTCGGGCGTGCTGGCGCGCGTCTTCACCGAGACAGTGGACAACATCCCGTACCGGCGCCTCGAGCAGTCCAGTGTCGGCTCCCGGCTGGGCTCCTTCGTCATGGTGGCCGCGCCCACGTGCTGGCGTGACTGGATGACCTACGCCTTCTTCCAGTTCGAGGTCAACGTGCGCATGGGCGTCGTGCTCGGCCTCGTGGGCCTCTCGGGCCTGGGCATGGCCTTCGGCGAGGCCCGCCAGTGGGCCATCTGGGGCCAGGCCTCCACCCTGCTGCTGGTGATGGTGCTGCTCACCACCGTCATCGACCGCATCGCCCGCGCCCTGCGCCTGGGCCGCGGCCCGGCCTCCTGAGCGGGACCTAGCGCGGCACCTGCTGCGAGACGCAGTGCAGGGTGCCCATGCCCTCGACCAGCTTCTCGCAGCGGATGGGCACGATGCGCCGTCCGGGGAAGGCGCGCCGCAGCACGCGCAGGGCCTTGGCGTCGTTGCGGTGGCCGAAGACGGGCACGCACACGCAGGCGTTGGCGATGCAGAAGTTGGCGTAGGAGGCGGGCAGGCGGCGGCCGTCGCCGGCCTTGACGCGGCCGGGCATGGGCAGGGTGGCCACCTCGAGGGGCTGGCCGTCCTGGTCGGCCATGGCGCGCAGGCGGCGCAGGTTCTCCTCCAGCGGCGCGTGGTTGCGGTCGCGGGGGTCGTCCTCCACGGCCGTCACCAGCGTGCGCGGGCCCGTGAAGCGCGTGATGTCGTCGATGTGGCCGTCAGTGTCGTCGCCCTCGATGCCCTCGCCCAGCCACAGCACGTGGCGCACGCCCAGCCACTCGCGCAGGCGCAGCTCCACCTCCTCGCGCACGAGGTGGGGGTTGCGGTTGCGGTGCAGCAGGCACTGCGTGGTGGTGAGCAGCGTGCCGCGCCCGTTGCCCTCGATGCTGCCGCCCTCCAGCACCAGCGCGCTGCGCACGACGGGGATCCCGACCACGGCGCGCGTGCGCCACGGGATGTCGTCGTCGGCCTTGAGCGTGGCGTACTTGTTGCCCCAGGCGTTGAAGGTGAAGTCCACGGCGAGGCGCTGGCGCGTGCGGCCGCGGCCCCGCGCCACCACGATGGGGCCGTAGTCGCGGAACCACGAGTCGGCGGTGCGCTCGCGGTGCAGGCGCAGGGGGCGCGCGCCGGCTGCGGCCAGCATGCCCCGCGCGCGCTGCTCGGTGGCGGCGTCCTTGACCAGCATGTGCACGGTCTCGCCCTGGCTGACGGCCGCGGCCAGCTGGGCCATGGCCTGCTCGGCGCGGTCCACGCAGCCGGGCCAGGTGAGCGGGTCGTGCGGCCACGCCAGCCAGGTGGCCTCGTGCGGCTCCCACTCGGCCGGCCACAGGTAGCCCTGCGCGCGCGGGGTGTGCGCGGGCAGGTCCACCGGGCGCGGTGCGCGGGCGGCACGGCGCGCGCGGCTAGCCACGGGCGGATCCCCCGGAGGCGGGCGGGTTGTCCAGCCAGCGCGTGGCGAGGCCGCTGTAGGCGTCGATGCGCCGGTCACGCAGGAAGGGCCAGCCCTGGCGCTGCCGGTCGATCTCCGAGAGGTCGGCGTCGGCCACCATCACCTGCTGGACGTCGTCGGCCTCGCAGGCCAGCTGGCCCGAGGGCCGGCACAGGAAGGAGCCGCCCCAGAAGTCCAGCTCGCCCTCGCGGCCGGTACGGTTCACCGCGGCCACGAACACGCCGTTCGCGATGGCGTGCGCGCGCTGCATCGTGCGCCAGGCGTCGTGCTGCACCGGCTGCAGCGCCTTCTCGCCGGTCCACGTGCCGATGGCCGTGGGGTAGACGAGGATCTCGGCGCCATGCATGGCCGTGAGGCGCGCCGCCTCCGGGTACCACTGGTCCCAGCACACGAGCACGCCGATGCGCCCGAAGCGCGTCGCGAACACGCGCCAGCCCAGGTCGCCCGGCGTGAAGTAGTACTTCTCGTAGAAGCGCGGGTCGTCGGGGATGTGCATCTTGCGGTAGCAGCCCAGCAGGCTGCCGTCCGCATCGAGCACGGCGGCGGTGTTGTGGAACAGTCCGGGCGCACGCCGCTCGAAGAGGCTGGCCACGACGACCACCCCGCGCGCGCGGGCGAAGGCGGCGAAGGCCTCGGTCGTGGGGCCGGGCACGGGCTCGGCCAGCGCGAAGTGGCGGTCGTCCTCCGCCTGGCAGAAGTAGGTGCTGCGGAACAGCTCGGGCAGCACGATCACCTGCGCACCCTTGTCGGCGGCCTCGCCGGCCAGCGCGAGGTACTGCGTGACGTTGCGGGCCGGGTCCTCGCACATCGCGCCCTGCACCAGGCCGATGCGCACGGTGCGCACGCCGGTGCCGGTCACGGCAGCCTTGTGGGTGGGGGGCATGCGATGCCTCCGGGCGCGGGCACTCCGCGCACCCTCGTCTTGTCGCAGGAAGCGGCGGCCGGGGGAAGCCTTGGCGGGCTAGGAGCCCAGCGGAGGAAGCACGTCCACCCACAGGCCCGGCTTCATGATGCGGATGGCCGCCAGCAGCATCCACAGCCCCGCCGCCACGATGGACAGCATGTCCACGACGTAGAGCACCTGCACCACCACCAGCACGAGGTTGACGAGCAGCTCGACCGGGTAGAGCACGACGCGCAGGAATCCGCGCCGGGCGCCCATCGCGGCCGTCGCGCGCTGCAGGCCCTGCACCGAGCCGCGGAAGGCAGGCAGCGCCACGCGGGCCAGCAGCAGCATCACGAGGAAGGCGGCCCCGGCCTCCAGCGCGCGGCCGCCCCAGCCCGTGGGCAGGCGTGCCTCCAGCGCATCGCGCTGCGCGTCGGGCATGAACACCAGCCATGCCACCAAGCCCAGCGGCACGGCCCCGGCCAGCAGGAACAGGCCCAGCCCGCCCCGGCCGCGGCTGGCCTTGCCCTCGGCGTCGTCGCGACGCGGCCGCGGCGAGGGAGCGCCGGCGGGGCTCACCGCAGCACCTCGGCGCGCACGGCGATCGCGGTGACCTCCTCGCCGGGCACCGAGGACAGCACCTCGACCGTGTCGGACAGCGGCCCCAGCGCGGCGCCGGGGGGCACGCTGATGGCGAGGCTGTACCAGCCCGCGCGCCCGGTGGCGTCGGGCTGCAGCTCGGCCTGCACCTTCCCCTCGCGGACGCGCACGTGCAGGACGCCCAGGTCGTCGCCGCGCCGGAACGGGCGCACGCCCAGCCGCTTGGAGCGGCCCTGCGCCACGCGCACCCAGCCGAGGTTGACCTCGCGCTCCTGCACCCACACGCGACCGCTCACGAAGGCCTGCACGGGCAGGTCCAGGCGCTCGTAGCCCGGGGCGTCGGTGCGCACGATGGCCATGCCGTTCCAGTGGCCCAGCGGCGGCGGCTGGCGGAAGGCGATGCGGATGCGCGTCCCGCGCCAGGGCAGCTCCTCGAAGGGCTCGAGGACCACCTCGAAGGCCTGCGGCGAGCCGGGGAACTCCACGGCCTTCACCTGGAAGGGCTGGCCGATGCCCTCGTGCCACTTGGCCAGGATGGCGCGCTCGGGCAGGCTGCCCAGCAGCACGTCGCCGAAGCCGAAGCGGCCCGGGTCCATCACCACGCCGGCTACCACGTGGACCTTGAGCGTGAGCGCCAGCTCTGGCCGGCAGGGATCGTTGCTCAGCACGCGCAGGCGCTTGGTGAGGGAGCCGGCGAAGCTCAGGGTCTTGAAGGTGACCTTCACGGGACACGAGCCGCCGGGCGCCACCTCGTTGGCTCCCACGCTGGCGTCGTAGCAGCCGCAGTCGCCCACGACCCGCTCGATGGCGATGGGCGTGCTGCCCGTGTTGGTGAGCCGGAACTCGGCCTGCAGGGTGGCGTTCTGGCTGGCCGGGCCGAAGTCGTGCTCGAGGCGGTCGGGGACCAGCACCGGCGCCGCGCTGGCGCCAGCCGCCTGGCTCGCGTGCTCCTCGCCCGCGCGGGCCGGGGGCAGCAGGCGGGCCGCGCCCAGCAGCAGGGCCAGCAGGCCCGCGCACGCCGCGAGGGCACGGCCCGTCCGGACGGCCGCGCGCGCAGCGGGGGGGACGGGGCTCGCCCTCATGCGGGGCATCCTACCCAGCGGGCCCCGGCCGCGTGCGGGCCGGGAAGCCGGTGGCCACGCGTGGCGTCGATGGCAGCAGGCCGGGCGCGGGAGCCCGGCGCCTCCCCGGTAGGCTGCCCGCATGCGCATCGTGGTCACTGGCGGCGCGGGCTTCCTGGGCAGCCACCTGGGCGCCCGGTTGCTGGCCGAGGGCCACGAGGTGCTGGTCCTCGACGACCTGAGCACGGGCCGCATCGACCACCTGCCGCCGGGAGCGGTGCTGCGGCGGGCCGACGTGCGCGACGCACGCGCGGTGGGCGAGGCGCTGGTGGGCGCGGGGCTCGTGCTGCACATGGCCGCCGCGGTGGGGCCGGCGCTGGTGGCACGTGACCCCACCGGAACCTGGTCGCGCAACGTGGAGGGCACGGCGCGCGTGCTCGAGGCCGCCGCCATGCACGGCACGCGCGTGCTGCTGGCCAGCACCAGCGAGGTGTACGGGCCCGCCGCCGAGGGCTCGCTGGAGGAGCAACGTCCCAGCGAGCTGCTCACCAGCGCACGGCGCGACGTCTATGCACTCTCGAAGGCGGCCGGCGAGGCCTACGCACTCGCGCTCGCGCGCACGCACCTGCTGCCCGTGACGGTGGCACGCCTCTTCAACGTGGTGGGGCCGCGGCAGGGCGACCGCTACGGCATGGTGCTGGCGCGCTTCGCGGCTGCCGCGCGGGCGGGCCGCGCGCTGCCGGTGTACGGCGACGGCCTGCAGCGGCGCTGCTTCCTGCACGTCGAGGACGCGGTCACGGCCCTGCTCGCGCTGGCGCGCACGCCAGCCTGCGAGGGCCAGGTGGTGAACGTGGGCAGCGAGGAGGAGGTCACGGTGCTGGCGCTGGCGCAACGCGTGCTGGCCCTCACTGGCTCCCGGGCAGGCATCGAGCACGTCCCGCTGGAGCGCGTCTATGGCGAGGGCTTCTCGGACCCGCGTCGCCGGCGCCCGGACCTGCGGCGGCTGCGCGAGCTCACGGGCTTCCAGCCGGCACGCACCCTCGAGGACGCCCTCCGCGACGTGCTGGCCGCGCAGGGCGAGGTGCCGCCCGGGCATCCCGTGCGCTAGCGCACGGGCTGGGCGCGCCTAGAGGGCCGTCGTCCTGCGCGAGGCCGGCGGCCGGCCCAGCCCGCCCAGCAGCCCGCCGAAGGCGCTGGCCAGGACCTGCAGCACGCGCAGGTCATCGTCGCTGAAGCCGTCCACGCGCTCGCTGTCCAGGTCCAGCTGGCCCACGACCTGGCCGCCGGCCCGGACCAGCACCACCACCTCGCTGCGCACGGCGGCCGAGCAGGCGAGGTAGTTCGCGCGCTGGCGCACGTCGCCCACCAGCTGGTCGCGGCCTTCCGCGACGGCCGTGCCGCACACGCCGGTGCCCACGGGGATGCGCACGTGGTCGGTGGCTGGGCCCTCGAAGGGCCCCAGCACCAGCTCCGAGCCCTCCAGCCAGTAGATGCCGGCCCACGAGGCCTGCGGCATCCCCGCCTTCACGGCCCGCACCAGCGTGCGGCCCAGCGCATCGCGGCCCTCGCCGCGCAGCGCGGCCTGCGAGAGCCCGGAGAGGAGGGGTGCGACCTCGATCGACATCGACGGGAATGTAGGGCAACGGCCATCCCCGTATGCTGGCGGCGCGAGCGGCCCGGGTGGGCCTTGCGGCGCGCGCGGAGGCAGGCGTGAAGGTCTTCATCGGCGTGGACATGGAAGGCGCCACGGGCGTGGCCCACCGCGAGCACCTGATGCCGGGGGGCAACGACTACGAGAAGGCACGCGGCTGGCTCACCAGCGACGTCAACGCGGCCATCGAGGGCGCCGTGGCGGCTGGCGCCACCGACGTGCTGGTCAACGACGGCCACGGCAACATGCGCAACCTGCTGCTGGACCGCCTGCACCCGGCAGCGCGCCTCATCGTGGGCCCCGCCCAGTCGGCCAACAAGCCGCTGGTGCAGGTGACGGGCATCGAGGAGGGTGGGTTCGAGGCCTGCATGCTGGTGGGCTTCCACAGCCGTGCCGGCACGCCCGGAGGCCTGCTCTCGCACACGTGGGTGGGCATGCTCGTGCACGAGATCCGCGTGCACGGCCGGCCGGCCGGCGAGACGTGGCTGGACGCCCTGATCGTGGGCCACTACGGCGTGCCGGTGGTGCTGGTCACGGGTGCCGACGACGCCTGCCGCGAGGCGCGCGCCGACCTGGGCGCGGACCTCGCCGTGGTCGAGGTCAAGCGCGCGCTGGGGCCCAGCGCGTGTGCCACGCTGGTGCCGGCGCGCAGCGCCGAGCTGATCCGCGAGGCGGCGCGCCGCGCGGTGGAGCAGCGTGCGCAGCGCAAGCCCACCGTCGTGCGCACGCCGGTGGAGGTCGTCGTGGAGTTCCACCGGCGCGAGATGGCGCGCCGTGCGCTGGAGACCGGCGACGGCACGCCGCTGGATGACTGCAGCGTGCGCTACATCGCGCCGGACATGCCCGAGGCCGTGCGTGCCGTCTGGCGCGGCCTGGAGATGGCGCTGCGCGAGGACGGCAGCTTCCTCAAGTAGTCCCCGCCAAAGGGGACGGGCCGCGCGGGGTGTGTCGCGCGGCCCGTGCCAGGTCCCGCGCGCTTGCGCGCCGGGTCCGGGATCGCGCCCTCGCGGGCGCGACGAGCGGCTAGAGGTCCTGCGGACGGACCGTGCCGCGGCCGTTGGCCTTCGTGCGGCCCACGGCGGTCTTGAGCATGTTGCCGACGGCGGCGTTCATCGCGTCGAGCAGCTCGCCCGACATGCGCACGCCGTGCGCCTTGATCATCTCCTTGACCTTCGAGCCCACCACGAGGTTGCCCGACTTGCCGCCCTTGGCGGACTTCGCCTTCTTCGCCATGACTCGCTGCCTCCAGGAAAGTTGCGAGAACCGCTGGTTGTTCCGCCCTCCGCGACAGCGGGGGACGGGGTCGAGACCGCAGATTCGCAAGCGAAACCGTGGTTCCGACCCCAGCGAGCGGGAATCTACCCGCCACCGCCGACAGCGGAAGAACCAAATCTCGCAACTTCCGGCACTTGGCGGCGCGCTTGCCGCGGTCGGCGGGCTCCCGGGCCTCGTGCCACCCTGCGCAGCCGGTGCCTGGCGGCCCGTCCTCGGGGGGTTGGCGCGTGCCTCGTGGCGGGCGGCGCTCACGCCTCGCCGGGCTGGCGCGCCGCGACGGCCCGCTCGCGTGCCTCGCACGACCGGGCGCGGCTCCCCGCCTCAGGCCCTTGCCCGCGAGCTCGCCGCAGGTGGCGCGCCGTGCGCGTGGGCCGCACCGCGGCCCGTCCCGATCAGGTGACGGAAGCTTCTTTCTCGCAAGGAGTTGCGTCGCTATCGCTAGGCCTGCGTGGGGCCCGGGCCCCGGCCCTCCGCAGGCTGCGGGCCGCGGCGGCGGCGTGCAGCCGGGGCCTCGGACGCAGGGCCGAGCGAGCCCGGCCGAGGGCCGGCGTGCCTGCCGGCCTGCCCGCCGGCCGGCGGGGCTGCTGTCGGGCAAGGGTGCTAGCGTCCGCGCCCGAGGTGCCCTGCCCGTGGTCGAGCGCTCGCCGACGCTGCCGCCCCCGCCCAGCCTGGGCACCGGGCCGGAGGTGCGCCTCGTCAACGCCTTCGTCCAGCCCTACGCCAACGCGGTGGCCACCGCCCGCACCTGCTACTCGGCCAAGGGCATCGTCACCACCGAGGACGTGCTGGGGCCCCCGGGGCAGGCCCCCGAGGCCGCCGAGAAGAAGGCGGCCACCCGCGACCGCATCGCGCGCTCCATCTACGAGGCCGGCCACCACACCACCCTGCAGCATGCGCACTTCCAGTTCGCGCTCAGCCGGGTCTCGCGCCAGTTCCTGTGGACCTTCCTCCACAGCCACCCCTTCTACAACTCCGAGCAGGTCAGCCAGCGCTACGTGGAGGTGAAGCCCGAGCACGCGTCCGTGCCCCCGCTGCAGGGCGAGGCGCGTGCCACCTACCTCGCCTGCCTCGAGCGGCAGGGGCGCGACTACCACCGGCTCATCGAGCTGCTCACGCCCGTGTGCGAGCGCGAGTACTTCCGCATCTTCCGCGTGCGCTCGCGCGACCCGGGCCGCTGGAAGCAGGCCATCCACAAGCGGGCGATGGAGGTGGCGCGCTACGCGCTGCCGGTGGCCACGCACGCGTGCCTCTACCACACGGTCTCGGGCCTCACGCTGCTGCGCTACTGGCGCATGTGCATGACGATGGACGCGCCGCGCGAGCAGCGCGAGGTGGTGGGCGAGATGGTGCGCCAGCTGCTGGAGCACGACCCGCTCTTCGCCACGCTGCTGGAGGAGCCGCTCCCGCTGGAGCAGACGCCCGAGCACGCCTTCTTCGCGGCCAGCCCCGCCGCGGGCACGGCCGCGCAGGCGGCGGCCTGCCGGGCGGAGTTCGACCGCACGCTGGGCGGGCGCACCAGCCTGCTCGTGGACTGGAAGGTGCGCAACGAGGCCTCGGTGGCGCAGGGCGTGCGCGAGGTGCTGGGCTTGCCCTCGTCCGCGCTGGCCGACGACGATGCGCTGGCGTTGGTGCTCGACCCCTCGCGCAACCGCCTGCTGGGCGAGACGATGAACGTGACCACGCTGGGCAAGCTCTCGCGGGCGCTGTCGCACGCCTCCTACACCTTCCAGAAGAGGCTCAGCCACACGGCCGACAGCCAGGACCAGCGCCACCGCATGACGCCGGCCTCGCGGCCCACGCTGCGGGCCTACCTCTCCGACGAGCCCGACGTGGTGGTGCCGCCGCTGGTGGACGAGGACCCGGCCGTGCGCCGCGCGTGGGACGAGAGCATGGCACGCAGCTGGGAGGCCATCACGCGGCTGCGCGCGCTGGGCGTGAGCGACGAGGATCGCGCCTACCTGCTCCCCAACGCGGTCGCGTTGCGCTTCACGGAGAGCAGCGACCTGCTCAACCTGCACCACAAGCACCGCATGCGGCTCTGCTACAACGCCCAGGAGGAGATCTGGCGCGCCTCGCAGGACGAGGCCCTGCAGGTGCGCGCGATCAATCCGCGCATCGGCCGCTTCCTGCTGCCGCCGTGCACGCAGCGCTCCATGGCCAAGCGCTCGCCCGTGTGCCCCGAGGGCGACCGCTTCTGCGGCGTGCGCGTCTGGAAGATGGACGTGGCCGACTACAAGCGCCTGATCTAGGCGCGCGCCGGCGCGCCGGGAGGTACGCGATGCCCGCGCCCGTCGCGCAGCCCCTGCTCGCTGCCCGGCCCTGGGCCTGCGCGGAGCTGTTCGTGGGTGCCGATGCGCCGCCGGCGCGCGCGGGGCTCTATGGCTGGTGGTTCGATGCCGTGCCCGGCGCGGTCCCGGTGGGGGGCTGCCTGCGCGAGGGTCCGTGGGTGTTGCAGTACGCCGGCATCGCGCCCAGTGCACCGCGTGCAGGCCGCGCGCCCAGTCGTGCGACGCTGCGCAGCCGGCTGCGCCAGCACGTGGCCGGGAACGCGGAGGGCTCGACGCTGCGCCTGACGCTGGGCTGCCTGCTCGCCGAGGGGCTGGGCCTGCGGCTGCAGGCCCAGGGCGCGAGCGGCCGGCTCACCTTCGGCGAGGAGGGCGAGCGGCGCCTCTCGGGGTGGATGGCCGCGCACGCACGCGTGCGCTGGGTCGAGGACCCGCAGCCTTGGCTGCTGGAGGAGCAGCTGCTGCGCGCGCTGGACCTGCCGCTGAACCTCGACGGGAACACGCACCACGCCTTCCACGGCCCGCTCTCGCACCTGCGCGCCGAGGCGCGCCAGCGCGCCCGCGCAGGCTGGCGTGCAGCCGGCGGGGGGGCGCTGCCGTGACGAGGCTGTGCATCGTGCCTTGCGGCAAGGCAAAGATCTGGGATCGCGTGCCTCACGCCGGGCCCACCGCAGCGTGCGCCGCCTACACAGGCCCGCTGGCCCGTGCGACACGCTCGTATGCGGAACGGTTCCACGCGCAGTCATGGACCATCCTCTCGGCGCGGCACGGATTCCTCGCCCCGCACGACATGGTGCCGGGGCCCTACGAGGTCTCTTTCGCGCGCCGCTCGCCCGGCAGGATTGCGCCCGAGGCGCTGGCTCGCCAGGCGCTGCGCCTGGGCTTGCGGCCAGGCGATGAGGTGATCGTGGTGGCGGGGGCTGCCTATGTCCGCGCGGTGCTGCAGGCCGTACGCGCCACGGGGGCGTGCGTGCGTGCGCCGCTCGCCGGTCGTGGGGGCCTGGGCAGGATGGTGCAGGCGCTGGTGCGGGCCGTGGCCGGCGGCCATGAACTGGCTGCGGGGCCGGACCTGCGCGTGCCGCCGGCCCCGGATCAGGCCAGCCGGTAGGTGGCGCCGCGGCGGCGGCCCTCGCGCACGATGAGGCCGCGGTCGATGAGGTCTTGGAGGTCGCGCAGGCCGGTGCGGGCGCTGGTGCCGGAGAGGGCCTGGTAGTCGGCGTTGGTGGCACGGCCGTGGAGCGCGAGGTGGTCGAGCAGCTTGCGCTGGCGCTCGCTGAGCCCGTCGCGCGGGGCCGCCCGCGGCGCGAGGCCGCTGGCCTCGCCCGTGCGCCCGGCGTCCAGCTGCAGGTGCTCGGGGCCGGCCACGGGCTGGTCGCAGAGCACGGCGCAGCGCTCCACGACGTTCTTGAGCTCGCGCACGTTGCCCGGCCACGGGTGCCGGTAGAGCACGTCCATCGCGGCGGGGGAGAAGGAGGCCGGCCCGCGGCCGTTGCGCCGGCGGAACTCGCGCAGGAAGTGCTCCACCAGCGGCGGGATCTCCTCGCGCCGCTCGCGCAGCGGGGGCACCTCCAGGCGGATCACGTTCAGGCGGTAGTAGAGGTCCTCGCGGAAGGTGCCGGCCTTCACGCAGGCCTCGAGGTCCTTGTTGGTGGCGGCCACGATGCGCACGTCCACGTTCACGGGGCGGTTGCCGCCCAGGCGCGTGACCTGGCGCTCCTGCAGCACGCGCAGCAGCTTCACCTGCGCGCCGGCCGACATCTCGCCCACCTCGTCGAGGAACAGCGTGCCCTGGTCGGCGGCCTCGAAGCGGCCTTCGTGGCGGCGCTCGGCGCCGGTGAAGGCGCCGCGCTCGTAGCCGAACAGCTCGCTCTCGAGCAGCGTCTCGGGGAAGGCCGCGCAGTTGACGCTCACGAAGGGACGGTCGGCGCGCGGGCTGCGCCGGTGCACGAGGCTGGCGATCACCTCCTTGCCGGTGCCCGTCTCGCCCGTGACCAGCACGGAGGCGTCGCTGCGCGCGGCGCGCCGCGCTGCCTCCACCACGCGCACCATGCGCTCGTTGCGGAAGATGGCCCCTTCCTCGAAGGGCGGAAGCTCCACGGCCCCCGACTCCAGCTGGTCGGCGGCCAGCACGCGGTCGCCGCCCTCGCTGCGGGCGCGCGCCACGGCCCTGCCGGCGGCATGCATGAGGAACTCGAGGCTGCTGGCATCGCCCGGGAGGCAGGCGAGGCCGACGCTCACGGGCGTGCTGGCCACCTCGCCGCCGTGCTCGGCCGCCACTTCCAGCCCGCGCAGCCGCTCGCGAACGCGGGCTGCCCAGGCCAGCGCCTCCTCGCGCGAGAGCCCGGGCAGGCGCGCGGCCAGCTCGTCGTCCGTGATGCGCCCCAGCAGCGGGCGGCCGCCCGCCACCGCGCGCAGCGCCTCGGAGGCTGCGCGCACCAGGGCGTGGCCTGCCTCCACGCCGCGGCGCAGCGTCACGCGCTCGAGGTGGTCGAGGCTGACGCGCACCAGCCACAGCGACGGACCGCCCGCCAGCGAGCGGCCGATGTCAGCACGCAGCCCGGCCTCGAAGGCGGTGGGGCCGGGCAGGCGCGAGACCTCGTCGAGCGCGGCAAGCCGGTAGAGGCGCGAGTTGTTCAGCGACACGCCGGCCACCGGTGCCAGCGTGCCCAGCACGCGCGCCTGCTCGCCCGACGCCATGCGGGCGCGGTCGGCGCTGCCCAGCAGCAGCAGTCCCTGCAGCTCGGCGCCGGCGCGCAGCGCGATGGCCGTCCATGCCGCGGCACCCTCCAGCAGGCGTCGGGCCGGCTGCTCCTCGGCCGCGCGCCGTGCCACGTCGCCGGGCTCCAGCACCTGCAGGCCCTCGCTGGACAGCGCCTGCACCAGCCAGCCCTCGGCGGCCAGCGGGAAGGGGCGGTCGCCGAAGGCCTCGGCCTGCCCGACGGCCGCCAGCACCTGGGCGGGCCCGCGGGGCGACGTGGCGCCCAGCACCACGGCCACGTCGGGCGCGAAGCGCTCCTGAACCAGCTCCAGCACGACGCGTGCGCGGTGCGCGAGGTCGAGGGAGGCCGCGAGGCGGTCCTGCGCGCCGCGCAGCCAGTCGGCCTCCTCGATGCGCGCCTTGAGGTCGAGGCGCATCTGGTCGAAGGCCACGGTGAGGTTGCCCACCTCGTCGGCGCTGGCGGGCTCGGCGGGCGTGTCGAAGTCGCCCAGGCGCACGCGCTCGGTGACGCGCACCAGCGAGCGCAGCGGCCCGGCCACGCGCCGTGCCACCAGCGAGGCCACCGTGGCCACGAGCACCAGCGCGAACAGGCCCAGCCACGCCACGTTCTCGCCCTCGGCCTCCAGCAAGGCCTCGACGCGGCCGCGGTCCACGCCCAGCGCCAGCCACGAGCCGCGGCCCAGCGGCGTCAGCAGCGCCAGCGAGGCTGGGTCGCCCTGCCGCGCCGGCACCAGCGTGGGCAGCATGGCCTCGGCGCTCTCGGCCAGCGCCGCGCTCGCCTGGCCCCAGCCGGCCGCCAGCGAGCGGCCCAGCGCCGCGCCGCCGGGGCCGGCCACGGCCAGCGGCGCGCCGCCCTCGCCCACCACCGCCAGCGCCACCTCGCGCTCCGCGAGGCGCTGCAGCACCTCGGCCTCGAGCGCGGCATCGTCCATGCGCACGCCGAGCGTGACGCGCGCCCAGCGCCCGGCCCGCCCGGCGCGCGCGCTGGAGACGGCCAGCAAGCCGTCCCACGGCGAGACCACGAAGCCCGGCTGCTCGGCGTTCTCGGCCACCACCTGCGGGCCGGCCAGCGCGAGGCCCGTGCCCTCGCTGGCCACGCGCAGCGCGGGCAGGTCGCTGCCCTGCGCCAGGGCCACGCCGGCCCGGCCCTCGGGCAGCACGCCCGAGAGCGTGATGCGCACCAGCCGCTCGAGGTCGGCCGCGTCTTGCGCGGGCGTGCCCGTGTCCTCCGCCAGCTCCGTGGCCACCTGCCTGACCAGCTCCTGGGTGCGCTGCTGCGCGCCCTGCAGCAGGTCGGCGGCCACGCGCAGCGCGGCGCGCGCGCGCGCTGCCTGCTCGGCCTCGGCCCGTTCCGCGCTGGTGCGGCCCACCAGCCAGGTGGTGGCGCCCAGCGGCACGAGGGCTGCGGCCAGCACGCTCAAGGCGAGGCGCCAGGCCATCTGGCGCGCGCGCCCCAGCGCGTCCACGGCCAGCAACACCAGCGTGAACAGGCCCACGGCGAGGCACGTGAGCAGGCCGATGCGCGTGCGCGTGCGGGCGGCCTCCGCCTCGGGGGGCGGTGGCGCCGAGAGCGTGAGGGTGGTGCTGCGCGGCAGGGTGGGTGCCACGAGGGAGAGGCGCACGGGCCCCTGCGGCCGCTCGTGCACGAGGTCACGCCAGGCGGGCAGCGGCTGGCGCATCTCGAGGCGCTCGGTGCCGTCTTCCCCCGCGCTGGTCACGAGCGGGCTGCCCGGCATCGGGGCCAGCGTGCGCGCCTGCGTCACGGCCAGCACGCGCACGCGGCCTCCCGGGCCCGTGCAGGCCACGCGCAGCCGGCGCGCCTCGCGGGCCGGGTCCAGCGCCAGCGCCAGCAGGGCGAGCTCATGCGTGGCGCCGCTGGCCTCGGACCAGCGCAACGCCGGGCGGCTGCGCATGCCCGCCGGGCGGCGCACGCCGCTGGGCAGCCGCTCGGCGACGAGGTCCACGCCGTTCTGCACCTCGCGGCGCGTGGGCTCGCCCTGCGCGTACTCCACCTCCAGCGTGGCCAGCGTCTCGTTGCCGGCCAGCGCGGGGTAGGCCCGGTCGGCGTCCAGCACCACCCAGAGCCGGTCCGCGCCCGACAGGGCCGGCAGTGCGATGTCCACGGTCTCGCCGGGCGCCAGCAGGTGCCCGTGGCGCGGGCCCTGCGCCTGCGCCAGCAGCGGGATGCCATCGTCGGAGAGCCCGCTGAGCGGCAGGGACGCCTCGCCTCCGGCGGCGTCCACGGCCACGATGCGGGTGAGCCACGCACGCGGTGCGTTGGGCGCCGGCGTCCACTCCATCGCGCGCAGCGCCAGCCCGCCGCTGCCCTCCAGCGTGACGCGCAGCACGCCGCTGGCGCGGGCCTCGGCACTGTCCTGCACGCTGCGCGTGCGCTGCGTGCCGTCGGACAGCACGAGCACGAGCGTGCCCAGCGCGCGCGGTCCGGGCCGTCGCTCGGCACGCGCTTCCAGCGTGGCCTCCAGGCGCAGCGAGGCGGGCATCGCGGCCGCGGCCAGGCCCGGTGCCGTGCCAGCCGCCGGCATCAGGAAGCGCTGGACGCGACCCAGCGGCACGGCATGCTCCGGCTCGCGACCGGCGCTGGCCGGCAGCGGCGGCAGGCCCACCAGGGCCACCTCCGCCAGCACGGGGGCGCGCGCGATGCGCTCGCCTTGCAGCAGGCGCGCCACGCGCCGCGCACGTTCCTGCTCGTCGGTGTCGTCCAGCGCCCCCAGCCGCGCGGCGTCCAGCGCTACCCGCTCGAGGCTGGGTGCCGCGGCACGCATGCGCTCGTCGAGCACCTCGCTGGCGCGCCTGGCCTGCGCCGTGCCCAGCAGGAACAGCACGAGCCCCAGCAGGCCTGTCAGGCACAGCGTGACGGCCTTGGGCGTGGGGCCCAGCGCGGCCAGCCGGCGCGCGCCCGGCCCGGCCAGCAGCAACGCACCGACCACCGCCACCAGGATGGCGAGGAACAGGGCCGGCGGGCCCTCGGCGCCCTCGGGCACCAGGGGCGCGGCCGGCGGCACGCGAGGCAGCTCCAGCTCGCCGAATCGGTCGGGACGCGTGAACAGGTCGAAGCCGCGGTTCCACGACAGGTAGGTCTCCTGCAGCGGCTGCTCGTCGGCGTCGGTGAGGGCCAGCGCGAAGCCCACGCGCCTCCGCTGGTCGTCGAGGAGGTCCAACGCCTTGCGCGGGAGGGCTGCCTCCAGCACGTAGCCGCCGGCTTGCAGGCGGTGGGCCACGCGCACGCCCTGCAGCCCTGCGCTGCCGAACACCACCTGCTGGCCGCGGTACACCACGCCCCAGGACAGCTGGGGGTTGTGCGGCATGAGCAGCACCTGCCAGCAGCCCTCCGCGAAGGCGGTGGGGGGCGCCACGCCCGGCGTGAGGCCCGTGTTGAGGAACAGCTCCAGCGAGTCGCCGTGGAACCATGGCTGGCCGGGATGCAGCAAGCGGTCGTCGAGGATCTCGGCGGCGAGATAGAGCCACTGCGCGTCGGCGCCCATGCGCACGCGAGCCGAGGCATCTGCGGGGCCCTTCCAGGTGGCAGCGAAGCCGGGCGGGATCTGGTCGGCCCGCTCCAGCACGGCCCACTCCTCGGGCGCAGCCTCGGGCCAGTCCGACAGGTCGCCGTCCACGGTCGGCGCCGTGGCGAGGTCGCGCGCCACCAGCCGCAGCGCATCGACCCCCTCGGGCCCCTCGCCCGCGGCGGCGGGGCCGGCGGCGAGCAGCCCCAGCAGCAGGGCCAGGGACAGGGCCGCTAGGCGCGCCATGGCCGCCGGAAGGCCCCTCCCGGTCCGGGCGGGGGCGCCCTGCGGCATGGGGAGGTTCAGGGCGCAATCCACGGCGCGCGCGAGGGCCGGAATCGGGCCTTGGAGGCGCCCCGGGACGCCTGCCAAGGGCCCGCCCGCCGCGCTTTCGCCATTCCCCCCATGCAGCGGCTGAATCGTGGTCCACGCCTGCTGGTTGAAGGTCTTTGCGGGAGCCCCGAAGCGCCAGAAACTGGCCTCCAGCGCGGGCACGTGGAGGCGCTGGAAATCGGCCGGGGAATCCGCCATGGGGGGCGGATGCTACCCGGAGCCGCTGCGGGCTGCTGCGCGGGGCTAGGGGGCGTCGCCTGCGTCCCCTGATTTGTACTTTTAGTACTACAAAGACTCGAGGCGCTCCCAAGGCAGCGAGGGGTCGGTGAAGTGCCCCCAGCGGGCCAGTTGCTGCAGGTCGCAGCCGGCGAACTGGGTGCCGCTGCGCTCGAGGCTGAGGTCGAAGGCCTCCGCCAGCGGGCCCAGCTCCAGCGGGCATCCCCCCTCGGCGGTGGCGCCCAGCAGCCGGCCGCGACTGTCGCCCGGGAACCAGGCCAGCCGCACGGTGGCCTCGCTCGCCAGGCCCAGCCGCACCGCCGCCTTGGCGAGGCGCCGCGCATGGAGCGCGCCGGCGCGGTCGGCCTTCCAGAAGTCCTTGCCCGACCACGCCCCGCCGCCGATGGGCACGCGGGGCCCGTAGGCGTCCACCACCAGCTTCTTGCCCGAGAGGCCGTTGTCGGCCGTGGGGCCGCCGACCTCGAAGGAGCCGGCCCCGTTGACGTGCAGCGCCTCCGGCAGGGCGGGCGAGAGGCCCGGGAGGCGGCGCGCGCACGCCTCCAGCTCCTGCGCGAGGGCCGTGCGCACCGCACGGTGCAGCTCGAGCAAGCCGGCGTTGCCGCGCTGCTGCAGCGAGCAGGTGAGGGACTCCAGCGTCCAGGCTGGCGCAGCGCCGCAACGTTCCTCGCGCAGCACGACGGCGACCTTGCCGTCGGGGCCCAGCGCCAGCGAGGGGTGGAGCGTGCGCAGGGCGTGCAGCGCGCGTGCCAGGCGTCCCACCAGCCAGTGCTCCACGGGCAGGTGCTGGGTCGCGGCGAGGCCGCTGGCGTGCCCGATGCACAGCACCTGGTCGTCGGAGACGGTGCGCGCCTCGCTCTCGCCCGGCGGCAGCGCTTCCCGCCGCAGGTCCAGGTGCACCTGCAGGCGCGAGGGAGCCGGACCCCATGTGTCGTCGTAGCCTGCGCTCGCATACGCCTCGCGGGCCACGCGCGCGACGTCGATCGACTCGGCGCCGAGGCAGCCGATGAAGCCCGTGATGAACACGCTGGCGCGGTAGGCGGCCACCTCCACCGCGACCAGCGCGCGACGCTCGCGGCCGTGGGCCTCGGCCACCAGCGCGTCGGCGATGGCATCGCAGAGCCGGTCCGGATGGCCTGGGAGCACGAACTCGGCTGCGTGGCGCACGGCGACGCCCGCCGGCGCCCCGGCCCGGGCGGGGGCCGCCACGAGGCCGTGCGGCGCGTACGCGGCAGGCGGCGCGTTGCGCAGCGCGAGGGCGGCGGGAGGCGTGCTGCCGTGCAGGGGACGCGAGGCGGTGGGGATCATGCGGCGCTCCGGAGGGGAAGGGTGACGATGCGATGGGCAAACGGGCGCAGGTCGTCGGCCTTGCTGTCGCCGATCAGGGCCACGCCCAGGCGCACCTTCTCGAGCACGCGAGCGTCCTCGTGGGCGGCCGGCCCGACGCAGCCGTCCGTCAGGAGCACGGCGCGCCGCACCTCGTGCTCCCGCATGTGCGACGCCACGCACCCGATGCGCGTGCCCCACGTGGTGCGGCGCAAGCCCGCGCGCAGGCCGGCGATCGAGACATCGCTGACCTTGTCCGAGAAGAGGTGCACCCTCGGATGCACCCAGGCGCGGCAGTCCAGCAGGGCGCCGTAGGCCGCACCCACGACGCTGTCCATGCTGCCGGAGACATCCAGGTAGACGTGCACGCGGTCGCGCTCCCCGGTGCGCCCGCGCAGGCGCAGCGGCGTGGGGTGCAGCAGGGGCTCGAGGCCCAGGGCGCGCTGGACGAGGGTGCGGCGGTGCAGGCGCGGCATGGGCGCGGAGCACTCCGACATGTCCCAGCCCGGGCCCCGGCCCGCGGCACGTCGACCCTCCCCCGCGATGCGGAGCAGCAGGTTGCGCAGCAGTGCGCGCGGCGTGCGCGACCGGATGCCGCCCACGGTCTCCTGCTCGAGCAGCTGCTCCAGCGAGTGGCCGCGGATCGGGTCGGGCACCTTCGTCCAGCCCTGCACGCTCTCGCGCAGCAGCCCGGCCAGCAGGCCCGAGATGGGCTGGCGCCCCGTCTCCTCCTCGCGGTGGTCGCCCAGCAGGGGGATGCCGTCGGGGCCTGCGGCCTCCGGGCACGCCGCGAGCAGGCGCGGCAGCAGCTCCATCACCTCCTCGTAGCTGGCCCCTGCCTCGGAGTAGAGGGCCACGTGGACCTGGTGCGCGCGCTCCGCCAGCGCCTCGGGCAGCGCGCACAGGCCGCGCGCGCGACGCACGGCCGGGCCGGGCCACTGCGGCGGCGGCGCCAGCAGGCAGGCGGGGAACGCGTCCTCGCCGTAGAAGTCGCGGAACATCGCCGTGTACTGCGGCCCCGGGAACATGCGGCAGACGATGCCGTTGATCAGCGCGTCGAGGATGAAGTTGCGCGTCGCCGTCATCCGCCCAAGCATGCGCGTGTGCCCCAGCAGCACGTGGTGCACCTCGTGCATCACCAGCATCAGCAGCTTCTGCGGCGTCTGCGCATGAGCCGCGATGAAGGCCGGGTTGAGCAGCATGCGCGGCTGGGCCTTGCACTCGACGCAGGCCGTGGGCACGCGGTCCGTCTCGACGATGTCCACGAGTCGCAGCAGCCCTGCCAGCGAGTAGCTGCTGGTGGGGAAGGCGTCCAGGATGCGCAGTGCCAGGGCGTTGCTCATGAGGGATCCTCCTGCCGCGAGCCGGGGCGCCCGGGCGTGCTGGGGACGTGCGCGTCGAGGGCGGGGCCGGCGGCCCGGGCGCGGGCGGGCGTGGCGCGCGGCCGGGCCACGCAGCCTCGCACCGGCGTGAGCAGCGTGTGCCCGGGCGGGAGCAGCAGCGAGGCCCGTCCACGCTCCAGCCCGGCCTCGAGGGAGGGCAGCTTGGCGCGCAGCCACACCGTGGCGGAGACCTTGGAGAGCACGGCCAGCACCGAGACCACGTCGGACCACGGACGGCGGTGCCGCCCGTCGTAGGGGATCACGAGGCAGCCGTCGGGCAGCGGCAGTTGCTGGGCCCGCTCGTCCACGAGGCTCGCCGCGCGGGCCAGCGCCTCGCGCTCGCCCTGCGGCGCGACCTCCTCGCGCATGCGCGCGATCAGGGCCAGCCACTCGCACTCGAGGCCGTCGAGCGTGACGCCCAGCGGCGTCCCCACGAGCGCCCAGGGGCCCGGGGTGTCGGCCGTCGCGCCGAGGCCTTCATACGTGATCTTCGTCGGCCAGGATCCGGGGTTCATCGGGGTGCAGGGCCTCGCGCAAGGGTGGGGCGGGACGGGCCGGTCATGCGCTGCGCAGCCGCGCGTAGGCCAGCACGTACGCCTGGGCCGCGCGCTCCAGCTCCTCCGCCGTCTCGACACCGCGCGTGGTGAAGAGGTGGCAGAGCGTGTTCGCCAGCAGGTGCGACTGCGGATCCTGCGGATCCAGCTGCGCCAGCTGGGTCACGAGCCACTGCCACGCCTTGTAGCGCGGGTGGCTGGGCACGGCCCGGGTGTCGATGCGCTGGCGCTGGGCCAGATGCACGTAGGTCTCGCCGGCCTGCGCGGCCACGGCCGCGTGCAGGCGTCCCACGGCCCCCGTGTCGAACAGGCGCACGATGGCGGCCTCGCGCGCGCCGTGCGGCAGCATCGCCAGCACGTCGGCCGTGATGCGCGAGAACTCGTCGCGGCCCAGCGACGTGGCCGCCAGCGTGGCGCAGAGCCGGTCCAGCGGGTCCAGCGTGCGCAGGATCACCTCCAGCGCATCGCCGGTGCCCAGCTGCGCCATGTCCAGCGCCTCGCGGTGGGCCGCCAGCACCTTGGCCTCGGAGACGATGCGCCCCTCGGCCCGCTGCGGCAGCGAGGCACGCAGGGCCACCAGCGCAGCCTCGTCGGGCGAGGCGCTGGCATCGAGGGCCTGCGCCGCCGCCGTCACCGACGCCACGGCCTCGTAGAGCATCACCATGCGGCGCGCGCTGAGCTCGATGCCTGACTGCGAGAGCAGCACGGCCACCGCCTCCACGTAACGCGCCACGCCTTGCCGGAAGGCCTCGCCCTGTGCGGCCAGCAGGTGGCGCGTCCGCTCCACCGCATGCACCAGCGCGGGACCGGCTTGCGGGTCCCGCTGCGCCTCGCCCGAGCGCACCAGCGCAAGGCGCTCCTCGGTGGTGAAGGCCTGCCAGGCGGGCATCAAGAGCACGAAGGCGAAGCGGTCGGCCAGCGCCGGGTCCAGCGGCTCGCAGCCTGCGTAGCCCTCCTCGTCGTCGTCACCCGGAGGCGGGTTCATCGCCGCCCAGCGGTGCTCGAGCCCCTCGAGGGCGATGCCCTGCACGCGCCGCTCGTGCACGAGGGGGAACAGCTTGTTCTGCATGTCCGGGCGGCAGCGGCTCACCTCGTCGAACAGCACCGCGCCCGCGCCCCAGATGGAGGCCGGCGTGCGCACGTACTCCAGCGACCCGTCCTTGCCCGGCAGGGGATAGCCGACCAGGTCGTCGAAGTTCAGCAGGCTCGCGTTGTAGTGGCGGAAGGTGAGCCCCAGCGCGTCGGCGATGCGCGTGAGCAGCAGGGTCTTGGCCGTGCCGTGCGGCCCGATGAGCAGCAGGGGGGCGCGGGTGGCCAGCGAGGCCAGCACGGGCGCCTCCAGCCTGTCCATCCCCACGATGCCCAGGCGGCGCAGCAGGCCGGTGCGGGCCCGCGGGGGCTCGGCCGGGGGCGCTTCCCCGGGAGGAGGGGTGGGGCGCGGGGTGCGCGCGCGGCGCGCTGCGGGCGCGCCCGCCGGGCCCGTGCCCGGCGAGGCAGCCGTCGGCGCCGGCGCAGGCAGGGCTCCCGCGGGGGCGGGCGGGGTGGGTACGGCGGCGGCCGGGAGGGCGGCCGGGACGGCGGGCGTGCTCATGGGAGGGGGTCCGGCGCGGGAACGGCCGCGCGGGCCGGCACGCCTCGCCGGGCGTCCCATGCCCTCGTCCCGCGTCGTGGCGGAACGCCTCCCTCCGGGTGGTTGCCGCGTCAGGGCCGCGCGGCCGCACTCGCAGGAGCGTCCACCTTGCCCGGGGGCAGGTTGGCATGGGCGTGAGCCCAACTCGTCGTGCAGGGCGCACGCTAGCAGGACGGCGCGTCGCCACGCGCGACTTCCCGGACGCGGATGACACGCGGCTCCATCGGTGAAGAAGGCTTGGAGCGTGGCCGATCCCCAAGGAGCATCCGGAGGTCCCGATTCGCGGGGCCCCGGCGTGCCCGGTCCCGGGCTCGTGCGCCCTGCGGCGCGCGGGCCACGGGGCACCGGGACCCGGTGGCGCCACGGGCCAGGGCGCCGGGAGCTTGCGATGCCGGAAGCCATGTGGGGCGTTGCGCTGCGTGGGCTGCGTCGCCTCGGTGCCGCGGCGGCCTGCCTGTGCGTGCTGGCGGGGACGGGCCTCGCCAGCGAGCTCGCGGCCCCCGGCGTGCCGGGGGCCCAGCCGGCGGGGCTGCCGGCTGCAGGCGCGGGGCCTCGCATGGCGGGGGCCGACGACCCGCTTGCTCCCGTGGCAGCCTCCTCGCCCCTGCCCACCGTGGTGCGGCCCGGCGAGCGCAGCCCGGAGTGGGCCGCGGCGCTGGCCAGCCGGCTGCGCCTGTCCTTCAAGGACGCCGGCACCTGGCTGCTGCTCTCGGACGGCGCCATCAACGTGCGCCTCTTCCCCAACTCCAACCGGCTGTCGCTCTCGGGCGAGGAGCAGGCCCTGCGCGGCGTGCTGGCACGCAGCAGCGGCGGCGTGGCCATCCCCGGCCCGGCCGTGCGCCTGATCGAGGACCACGTGGCCGCCGCGCGCTCGCTCGTGGCCCTGCCGGTGGCCAGCGGGGCCCCGCTGCGGGTGCCTGGCGCGGCGCCCCGCCTGCATGCGGCCGTGGCTGCGCCCCCGAGCATGGCCGTCACCACGCCCGCACCCAGCCCCAGCCGTGCCGCGGCCGGCGCGGGCTGGGAGCCGGCGGCGGAGGCGCGCCCGTGGAAGTGGATCATCCTCCACCACAGCGACGACACGCGCGGCAACCTCGCCAAGTACGACCGCGTGCACCTGGACAAGGGCTGGGAGCACGGCTGCGGCTACCACTTCGTGATCGGCAACGGCTCGATGTCGGGCGACGGCGAGGTGGAGGCCAGTGCGCGCTGGCGCCAGCAGCTGCACGGCGCGCACGCCAAGACGCCCGACAACCGCTTCAACGACTTCGGCATCGGCATCGTGCTGGTGGGCGACTTCGAGGCCGGCTCCTCGCGTCCCACCGCGCGCCAGGTGGATGCACTGGTGCGCCTGGTGCAGTGGCTGATGGAGCGCTACGGCATCGAGGCCTCCCGCGTGCAGGGCCATGGCAGCTGCAAGGCCACCTGCTGCCCGGGGCGCAACTTCCCGTGGGGTGAGCTGCGCGCGCGGCTGCACGCACCGGCGGTGGGCCGCTCCGTGGCCGTGCCCGGCTGCCCTGACACCGAGGAGCGCCCGGCCTTGCGGCTGCCGCCGCTGGTGCAGCGCCTGCCTGCGCCCGGCACCACGGGCTGGCTGCCGGGTGCCACGCCTGCGCGCAGCACCCTGGTGCCGCCGGTGGCGGCCAGCGTGCCGGCCGCCGTGACGCCGCTGCCGCTTCCCTCGTCGCGGCCCATCCCGCTGCCGCCGCCGCTGCCCACGCCCGCGCGCTGAACGCTGCGCGAGGCGCCTTCGGGAACGCACGGGCAGGAGGCCCCGGGCCGGCGGTAGCCTGCCTGCGTGGGCCCTGCCGCTCCCGATCCCGCGCGCCTGCTGGCCTCGGACCTCGAGGCAGCGCTCGGGGCAGGCAACCTCGAGGCCTTCGCGTCGGCCGTGGATGCGCACCTCTCGCACCATGACGACGAGGGCGCCGTGCGCGCCCTGTGGGCTGGGCTGCAGCGCTGGCCCACCGATGCCGCGCTGGCGCGGCGGCTGGCCGACGCCCTGCACCGCACGGCCGACCGCCCGGGCATGCGGCGCTTCGCCACGTGGGTGCACCAGCGCCGCCTGGCGGCCGCGGACATCCACTTCGCGCTGGGCACCTGGGCCGAGGAGCGGGGCGAGGTGGGGGCGGCCGCGCGCGCCTTCTCCCGCGCCGCGCGCAGCGATCCGGACGACAGCGAGGCCGTGGTCCGCCTCGCGCGCACCCTGCGCCGTGCCCACCGGGCCGACCTCGCCGAGCGCGCCGTGCGCCGGGCGCTCGAGCGTCACCCGGAGGCGGCCGACCTGCACGCGGCGCTGGGCTACGTGCTGGTGGATGCCCATCGCGCCGTGGCGGCAGCCGCAGCGTTCCGCGAGGCGGTGCGCCGCGAGCCCTCGTGGGCCACCTACCGCGAGGACCTGGCCAGCGCCCTGATGCTGTGCGAGCGCTGGCGCGAGGCGGCCGTCGAGGCGCAGGCCGTGGTGCGCGACCACCCGCGCAGCGAGCGCGGCTGGGCCGTGCTGGCGGCGGGCCTCGCGCGGCTGGGCAAGCGCGAGCACGCCGACACGTCCTTCCGGCGCGCGCTGGAGCTGGCGCGCCAGCCTGCACGCCTGCACGGCAACTACGGCCTGTTCCTGGCGGCCGACCCGGCGCGCCTCTTCGAGGCCGCCCGGCACCTGCGCGTGGCGCTGGAGACCTTCCCCGACTGGGAGGAAGTGCGCCTCGCCCTCGAGCAGCTGGGCCGCTAGCGAGGCACCTTCAGCGTGCGGGCTCGGCGCCCACGGGCCCGGGCTCCCGCCCCGCGCCGTCCAGGGCCGCCGCGAAGCGCGCCATCGCCTCCGGCGCCTCGTGCGACAGGTCGAGGTGCTCGACAAGGAAGTCGTAGAGCGCCGGGTCGCGCAGGCGCAGGGCCGCCCGCACGTGCCGCTCTGTCTCCTTGAGGCAGCCGCGCTTGGCGTGCGAGATGAAGGCCTCGTAGCCCTGCGCGAAGTACTCGTCCACGTCGCTGGCTGCGTAGGCGTCCAGGCAGCGGTCCTCGGCCACGGCGCGTGCGTAGAGCGCCTTCACGCGCGCCACCGAGCCCGGCGGCAGGCCGTAGGCCAGCAGCTGGTGCGCCAGCTCGTGGGCCAGCGTGTGGAAGCCCAGGTCGCGTGCCTCGTCGAGCTTCTCCACGCCCGTGGCCCCGTGCAGCCCGCCCGAGCCACGCAGGTGCGCGTAGCGCCGGCCGTCGAAGGTGAGGCGGCTGGCCAGCCATGCGCGCTCGTCGCGGTCCGTGAGCAGCTCGCCCGGCGCGAGCAGGTCGTGGCGCGCCCCGGCGCGCACGAGCGCAGGCCACCACGGGCGCATGGGAGCCGCCGCCACGCACAGGGCGTGGCGGCGCGCGGGCGACAGGCGGGCCGCATCGGGCAGCACCTGCTCGAGGCCCGGCACCTCGGGTGCCGGCAGCAGCGCGTAGGCCGCCCGGGCCTCATGCACGCCTGCCGGGTGCGTCTCCTGCTGGCGCCGGCGCAGCACCAGCGCGTTGCCCAGCGCCAGCCTCCACGCGAAGTGCCCGGGCTCGCGGGCCGCCAGCGGCTCCAGCCACTCCAGCGCACGCGCCGCCTCGCCCGCCTCCAGCGCCTCCATGCCGGCCTGCCAGGCCTCGCGCGAGGCACCCTGCTCCCATGGGCGATCCTCGGCGGGCGGCCCGAAGCCCTGGCCGAGCCGCAGGTTGGCTTCCTCCGTGCGCGGGTCGATGGCCACGGCGAGGCGGTAGGCCGCGCGCGCCGCGTCCATGTCGCGCAGGTGGTAGGCCGCACGGGCCAGCGCCGAGAGCGCGCGTGCATCGCCCGGGTCCAGCGCGCACGCACGGGCGGCGGCCTCGCGCGCCTCGGCGTGACGCCGCAGCTCCACCAGTGCGAGCGCGCGCACGCGCCACAGGCTGGCCGAGTCCCTCCCGCCGGGACACGCCAGCGCCCGCGCCGTGGCGTGCAGTGCCTCCCCTGCGCGCGCCTCCAGCAGCAGCACCTCGGCCTGCAGGGCATGCGCGTCCGGGGAGAGCGGCGCGCGCCGCAGCGCCTCGGTGGCGCAGGCGTGCGCGGCCTCCAGATCGCAGGAGAAGCGCGCCACGTGGCCCAGCCCGATCCACAGCAGGCTGTCGTGGGACGCACGCTGCGCTGCCACCGCGAGTGCCACGGCGGCCGCGGGCTCGCGCTCCAGGCGTTGCTGCAGGGCCTCGTCGGCGCGCGCCGGCCGTGCCGGGAGGGCCGGCAGGCAGGCCAGCAGGGCGGCGCCGGCCAGGCCGGCGAGCCGCACGCACGGCCGGGGAGCGGGGCCGGGCTGGGCCATGCGGGCAGCCTACTGCGGGCGGGGCCAGCCAGGGGCGCGGGCGGTAGCCTAGGCGCGGGGCGGCGTCCGCCGCCTGCTCTCGAGGCCTGCATGCCCTTGCGTCGCGCCCTCTCCCCGCGCCTGTGCACGAGCCTGCTGGCCGTGCTGGCCTGCGCTGCGCTGCCGCTGCTGCCCGGCCGGCCGGTGCAGGCCGAGGACGCGTGGGCCTGGGCCGGGGCGCCCGTGGCGCTGGCCCCCACGCAGGGGCCCGAGCTGCGCGTGGAGGACCTGCGCGCGCATCTGGAGGTGCTGGCCAGCGATGCCTTCGAGGGCCGCATGACGGCCGAGCCCGGCGGGCAGCGCGCGGCGCGCTACGTGGCCGATGCCTTCGCGCGGGCGGGCCTCGAGGCGCGGGGCACCTCGGGCTGGTACCAGCCCTACGTGCTGGCGCGGCCCGTGCTGGGGCCGGGCAACGCGCTGGTGGCGCGGGGCCCGGGCGGGCCTGCGGGCACGAAGGGCGACGAGGCGCTGGACCTCAAGGTGGGCAGCGACTGGAACCCGCTGTCGGTGACGGCTTCCGCGCGGGCGCAGGGCCCGCTGGTGTTCGGCGGCTTCGGCATCGCGGCCCCCGACGACGGCCACGACGACTACGCTGCGCTGGACGTGAAGGGCAAGGTGGTGCTGGTGCTGCGCAAGTCGCCGCCCGGCAAGCCCACGCTGCTGCGGCAGGCGCCGCTGCTGGCCAAGATCAACGCCGCCATCCAGCGCGGCGCCGCGGGCGTGCTGCTCGTCAACGACAGCGCCACGGCGCGCGAGGAGCAGGACGGCCTGTTCCCGTGGAACCAGGACATCGGTGCGCCCACGGGCAGCGCGCAGGTGCCGGTGGCATGGCTCACGCGGGCCGCCGCGCAGCGCCTCGTGGCGCTGGCCGGGCTGGACCTCGACCGGCTGGAGACCGCCTCGTGCGAGGCGCAGGGTGCCTGCAGCCTCGAGGGCGTGGCGGTGGACCTCGTCACGGCGCTGGGCCGAACCCAGCAGGCCAACACCGCCAACGTGGTGGGCTTCCTGCCCGGCACCGATGCCGCGCTGGCGCGCGAGGTGCTGGTGCTCGGCGCGCACCACGACCACGTGGGCCTGGGCAACGGGGGCGCCAGCCTCGGCGGGCCCAAGGCGCGCGGGGCCGTGCACAACGGCGCCGACGACAACGGCTCGGGCACGGTGGCCTTGCTGGAGCTGGCCGAGTGGTTCGCCGTGCCCGCGCACCGCACGCGGCGCTCGCTGCTGTTCCTCTCGTTCAGCGGCGAGGAGCTGGGCCTGCTGGGATCGCTGCACTACGTCGCGCAGCCCGTGCTGCCGCTGGCCGACACGGTGGCCATGGTCAACCTCGACATGGTCGGCCGCTCGCAAGGCGGCCGCCTCGAGGTGGGGGGCGTGGGCACGGCGCGCGGGCTGCAGGACCTCGTGGCCGAGGCCAACAAGGCGCACGGGCTGCAGCTGTCCTGGGACCCGCAGGGCAGCGCGCCCAGCGACAGCACCTCGTTCTTCCAGAAGCGCATCCCCGTGCTGTTCCTCTTCACGGGCCTGCACGACGACTACCACCGGCCCAGCGATGACGTCGAGAAGGTGAACTTCACGGACCTCCTGCGCATCACCCGCCTCACGGCCGACATCGTCACCGTGCTGGGCAACCGCGACGAGCGGCTGGCCTACACCGATCCACCGCGCAGCCCGCGCCGGGCGCGGCTGGGCATCACGCCGGGCCGCGAGCCCGATGCGCGCGGCGTGCCGCTGGCGGGCGTGGCGCCCGGCGGCCCGGCCGCCAGCGCCGGGCTGCGCGCGGGCGACGTGCTGCTGTCGCTGGCGGGCCAGCCGGTGCGCACCCTGCAAGACCTGCAGGAGGTGCTGCGCCGGCTGGAGCCCGGCAGGCCCGTGCCCGTGCGCCTGCTGCGCGAGGGCCAGGAGCTGGCGGTGGACGTGGTGCTGGGCGAGTGATGCGATGCAGGTGATCCACGTCGCCCGCCTGCGCATGCCGCTCGTGGACGTGATCCACGTGGCGGCCAGCCCGCACGGCATCCTGCTGGTCCACCTCGGGGACGATGCCGACGGCGTGCGCGCCTGGCTGGCCCAGCGCTACCCGCGCGCCACGCTCAAGCGCGGCGGGGGCCTCACCATCGAGGCCGGGCGCGACCTGCGCCGCTACCTCGAGGGCGGGCCCGACCCGGACCTGCCGGTGGTGCTGCCGGAGGACGGCTTCACGGCGCGCGTGTGGCGCCACCTGAGGCGCATCCCGCGCGGCGAGGTGCGCTCGTACGCACGCGTGGCCAAGGACTTGCGCCGGCCGGGCGCAGCGCGCGCCGTGGGGCAGGCCTGCGGCAGCAATCCGGTGCCGCTGGTGGTGCCGTGCCATCGCGTGGTGGCCACGGACGGCGGCCTGGGGGGCTTCAGCGCCGGCCTGCACCTCAAGCGGGCCCTGCTGGCGCTGGAGGGCTGGGCGCCGCGCACATGAGCGCCCGCCGGCCGGCCGAGGGCGTCGTGCTGGTGCATGGCGTGTGGATGTCAGGCCTGGCCATGGTGCCGCTGCAGCGTCGGCTGCAGGGCGCCGGCTGGCACGTGCGCATCCTGGCCTATCGCAGCCTGCGCGATGCTCCCGCGCAGGGTGCGCAGCGGCTGGCCCGCGAGGTGGCACGCACGCCGTGCGCGCGCGTGCACGTGGTGGGCCACAGCCTGGGCGGGCTGGTCGTGCTGCACATGCTGGAGGCGGGCGCGCCCGCGCGCCTGGGGCGCTCGGTGCTGCTGGGCACGCCCGTGGCGGGCAGCGGCATCGCGCGGCGGCTGGCAGGCACGCCGTGGACGCGGGGCCTGCTCGGCCGCAGTGTCGAGCGGGGCCTGCTGGGCGATGGCCCCAGCCTCCTGCGGGGCCACGAGGTCGGCGTCGTGGCCGGCGACCTGCCGGTGGGACTGGGCCGGGTGCTGGGCCGCCTGCCCCGGCCGCACGACGGCACGGTGTCGGTGGCCGAGACGCACCTGCCCGGCGCCTGCGCCCGCACCGTGCTGCACCTGAGCCACACGGGCCTGCTGTTCTCGCCGCTGGCCGCGCAGGCCGTGTCGCACTACCTGCGTCACGGCCGCTTCGCGGCGACCGCGGGCGTGCGGGCCCGGCAGTCCTAGGATGGGGGGCATGCGCTCCCTACGCCCTGCCTCGCTGCCGCAGGCTGCCGCCTGCCTCGCGCTCCTGCTGCTCGTCGCCGTGCTGCGCGGGCCGGGCGAGGCCGGGGCCAGCCCGCCCAAGACCTTCGAGCAGCTGCTGGAGCGGCACGAGCAGGGCACGCGCCGGCCCTCCTTCCGCAAGCGCATCGAGGCGCGCGAGGCGCTGGCCCAGACGGGCGACGTGCGCGCGCTGCAGGTGCTGGTCAAGGACTACGACAAGCCCGAGGCTCCCGAGGACCACGTGCGCTACACGCTGGTGAGCCTGGCCGCCAAGGAGCTGGGCGCGCAGGCGGCGCACCGTCCCGTGTGGGAGGGCTGGCGCGCACGCTACGCCAAGCCCGAGCACCTGCTGCTGTGGCTGCGGGCCACCGAGGTGGAGGCCGGGCTGGGCGGCAGCGAGGCGCTCGCCCTGCTGGGGCAGGCCAAGGCCGATCCCGTGCTGCGCACGGCCGTGCTGCGGGGCTGGGCCGAGGCGCCGCGCGAGCGCGTGCCTGCCTCGCCCACGGCCGCCGAGGCGGCGCTCACCGTGCTGGGCGCGCTGCCCGCCACCGGCGTGGGCCGCAACCAGCTGGTCGAGGCCGTCGCACGCGTGCTGGCCACGCTGCCGGCCGAGCCGCGCGAACCGCGCCTTGCGCTCGCCGAGCGCCTGCTGGAGCCGCTCTCCGACAAGGCCATCACGCCGCGCACGCGGCTGGTCGTGGCGCGCTGCCTCGCGGCTGCGCTGGGCGCCGACCGGCCGGACCTGGACCCGGCGCTGTGGAAGCGCGAGATCGAGGCCGCACGGGCGGGTGCGGCGCCCACGCCACCCGAGGCCGACGCCTACGCGGGCCCGCGCTTCGTCGGCCTGCCCGCCGCCGGCAAGCGCATCGTGTACGTGATCGACGCCAGCGACTCGATGCTGGCGCCCATCGAGAGCGCCGAGCGCCAGGCCCTCGAGCGCCCGGTGACCGGCGAGGGCGGGAGGCCGGCCACGCCCGACGACCTGCCGTGGGACCGCATCAAGACGCGCTTCGACGCCGCGCGCGAGAGCCTCAAGGCCTCGCTGGCGCGGCTGGACAAGGAGCGCAGCTTCTGCGTGGTGCTGTTCGGCGACGAGGCGCGCCTGCTCAAGGCCACGCCCGGCCTCAAGCCCGCCACGCCCGCCGCCATCAAGGCGGCCATCAAGGAACTGGACGCCATCGAGCGCGCCGACACCAAGCCCACGGCCGAGTTCCCGCACGGCCAGCTGCGCGGCGGCACCAACCTGCACGGCGGATTGCTGCTGGCCTTCAGGACCGGCAGCAAGGGCCCGGTGGAGGAGGGCGAGCACCTCGAGCCCCGCCTGCTGGAGGAGGGCTGCGACACGGTCTTCGTGCTCTCCGACGGCGTGCCGTCGTGGGACGACTTCTGGGGCACGGACGTGCCCGACCCCGAGGACACCTTCGGCAACCCCGAGACGGGCGCCGAGGGCGAGCGCGGCCTCACCACGCAGTACTACGGTCCCTACGGCCCCGACCACGCCGTAGGTGACTACCTGGTGCAGGACCTGCGGCGCATGAACCTGCTGCGCAACGCCGAGATCCACTGCGTGGCCGTGGGCGAGGCCGACGACACGCTCCTCGCGCGCATCGCCGCGGAGGGGCTGGGCAAGGTGCGGCGCATCGGCGCCGCCCGCTGAGGCGCGCCCGCTGGGGTGCGCGCGCTGGGGTGCGCGCGCTGGGGTGGCGCGCGCCCCCGGGCACCGGCTCAGGCCGGCGTCGCTCCCGGCGCGTCCATCCCCACCCAGCAGTTCGCGGGCCCGAGCGACGCGTTGCCCGACTGCTTCGCGTACAGGAACAGCTGCATGCGGTAGGCGACGTAGGTGTAGAGCACCGTGCGCAC
Source organism: Planctomycetota bacterium (assembly GCA_964228555.1). Classification (GTDB taxonomy): domain Bacteria; phylum Planctomycetota; class PLA2; order PLA2; family JAEUHO01; genus CAXQZU01. Next base: position 58,126 of record CAXQZU010000017.1, on the reverse strand, counting down.
CAGCGCCTCGCCGAGCTTGACGGGCGTGCCCCACGGGAGCCGGGCATCGCGCTCGAGGAAGTCGCGCCCGGAGAGCGGCGCAAGCGCCTCGGCGATGAGCGCGCGCTGGCGGTCCATCGCGGCGGGGAAGGTCGCGGGCGTCACGGCCTCGGCGGCCTGCTCGAGCGCCTCGGCGTCATCCCAGTTCCCGCGCACCATGGCGAGGCAGGGCACGCTGGCGGCGCAGGTCAGGTAGCGCAGCAGCTCGAGGGTGGAGCGCTGCCCCGGCGTGGGACGCCAGTCCAGCGTGCCCGGAGGCAGCCTCGTCGCCAGGTGCTTGACGACCGCGGTCTCGTGGTCCACGGCGGCCAGGAACTGGGCGGGGGTGATCATGCTGCCCGATGCTACGCGCGAGCGCGCCTCAGCGCGCCAGCACCACCTTGCCGAAGTTCTTGCGCTCGTGCAGGAAGGTGTGCGCCGCGGCCGCGCCGGCGGCCGTGAGCGGGAAGGTGCGGTCCAGCGTGGGGCGGATGCGCCCGTCGGCGAGGCCCTCGGCCAGCAGGGCCATGCCCTGGCGCATCAGGTCACGCTCGTCGAAGAGGTGGGCGAGGTTGAGGCCGTAGACGCCCGCGTTCTTGTTCATCAGCGTGATGGGGTTCACCTTGCTGACCTTGAGCAGGCTGGTGACGGCGTGCCACAGGCGGCGCTTGGGGCCGGTCACGAGGCTGGAGAAGCCGAAGCAGACGATGCGCCCCAGCGGCTCCAGCAGGCGCATGCCCTGCTCGAAGGACTCGGGCCCCAGCGGGTCGAGCACGAGGTGGAAGCCGCCGCCACGCAGGTGCGCGCGCACCTGGGCCTCGAGGTCCTGCCCGGGCCGGCCGAAGGTGGTGTGGGCGAAGGCCTTGCGGAAGCCCAGCGACTCCAGCCGGCGGCACTTGGCCTCGCCGCCGGCGGTGGCGTAGAGCTCCACGCCCGGCAGGCCGCGGGCCAGGTCCAGCACGGCGAGCCCCACGCCGCCGGCGCCGCCGTGCACCAGCACGCGCTCGCCGGCGCGCGCGTGGCCGCAGCGCTCCAGTGCCAGGTGCGCCGTCATGTAGTTGACCGGCGCCGCGGCCGCCAGCGTGAAGGGCACGGCGTCGGCGATGGGCGCCACGGCCCACTGCGGCACCTTGACGCGCTCGGCGTAGCCCCAGAAGCGCGTGGCGGCCAGCACGCGCGTGCCGGGCACCAGCGGCGGCTCCACCGCGCTGCCCACCTCCTCGATGGTGCCCGCCACCTCGTAGCCGGGCGCGTAGGGCATCTTGGGCGCGTCCGGGTAGAGGCCCACGCGGCCCATCAGGTCGGCGAAGTTCACGCCCGCCGCCTCGACGCGGATGCGCAGGTCCTTGGGCGCCAGCCGCGGGTCCGGGAGCTCGCGCTCCTCGAACACCTCGGGCGGCCCGTGCTGCGGGATGACGAGGGCGCGCATGGCGGCGGCGGGCCTGCGGGCCCCGCTACTCGTCCTTCACCTTGCCCTCGGCCAGCAGGCGCTTGGCCTCGGCGGTGGCCATGGCCCGCCCGGTGGCGTGCGGCGCACCCGACTCGAGCTTGAGCCCCTCGGCAGCGCGGCGCGCGAGGTCGAAGGCCTTGTCCCACGCCTGCTGCCCGAGGTACATGCGATGCAGGTTGTTCCAGGCGTCGAAGTACCCGTCCTCGCTCATGCGCAGCGCCCGCAGGTAGTAGGCCTCGGCCTTCGCGGGATCGCGCGTGGCGTCGTAGAACTGGAACATCAGGCCCGTGTCGCTCGTGATCTGGGCCCACGCGTAGCGCTTGGCGAAGGGCGCACCCTCGAGCACGTCCTGGGGCTGCTCGTCGATGATCGCAGCCGCCCGCTCGTAGAGCCCGGCGGATGCCCGCAGCACGGGCAGCCATGCGGCGTCGCCCTGGTGGCGCACGTAGGCCTCGCGCAGGATGAAGGCCCCGTTGTTGAGCACGTAGGGGTTGGAGGGGGCCATGCGGGCCAGCCGCTCGTAGGCGTCGGCGCAAGCCTTGGCCTCGCTGGGGCTGTCGCCGGCACTGCGTGCGTGGATGGCGCGCAGGCGCTGGTCGAGCTCCTCGGCGATGAACTCGCTGCGCGGGTCGGCGGCGAGGCCCTTCTCCAGCGCCTTGACCGCCTCGCCCTCCTTGCCGGCCTTGGAGAGCGACTGGCCCAGCCACAGCCAGGCCTGCGGGTCGGGTCGCTTGCTCTTGCCAAGGTAGGTGTCGAGCGCCTTGGCGGCCGGCTCCCAGCGCTGCGCCGTGAACTGCGTGTAGCCCAGGAAGAACCACACCACCGCGTTCTGGGGCAGCTCGCGCGCCAGCGCCTCCAGCGCGGGCACGTACTCGGCCGTGCGGCTGGCGTAGAGCGCGCCGATGCCCAGCAGCGGGTAGCGGCTCTCGCCGTCCAGCGCCGCGGCCTTCTTGTAGGCCTCCAGCGCGCCGGCCACGTGCTCGGCGCCCAGGTACTGGCTGGCGTAGCCCAGCTGCATCCACGCGTCGTAGGACGCGGGATCCAGCCGCGTGCTGGCCTCGTAGGCGCCGCGGGCCTTGCGGAACAGCGACACCGTGGCCTCGCTGCCCGGCTCGCTGGCGTAGCGGGCCCGCGCCAGCTCGTAGTAGGCCTGCCCCTGCCAGTACCACGCCGGCCCCGAGGGCTTGCGCTCGATCGCGCTGTCGGTGATCTCCACCACGCGCTCGAAGTCGCCCTGCAGCCACACGGCCTGCGCGAGGCCCGCCGCGGCCTCGACGTCCTCGGGTGCCACGGCCAGCGCCTTCTCGAACTGCAGTTGCGCGTCGCGGAAGGTGAACTCCTTGGCCTTGGCGTCTTCCTTGCCCTGCGCCTGCGCCATGAACACGTGGCCCAGCGCGACGCGGGCTTCCACGTCGTCGGGCTTCTCCTTCACGAGGCGCGTGGCGGCGTCCTCCGCCTCGCCCAGCCGCTCCGCCAGCCGTCCGCGGGCTGCGGCCTCCGCCAGCCCCAGCGCGGCCGCGCGGCGCGTGCGGTCGTTGCCCAGCGCCTTCGCGTACGCATCCGCCGCCTCGGCCCAGCGCTTCTCCTGCAGGGCCTTGGCCCCGTCGCCCAGTGCGTCGGCGTGCGCCACGCCCGCGAGGGGGGCGAGGCAGAGGCTGGCCGCCAGCAGCAGGGCCGGCCAGGGGAGTCGGGCGTGGTGCGAGGGAGCCATCGGGCGCCTCCAGGGGATCACGGGGTCACTTGCCGTCGCCGCCCGGTGCCGCCGTGGGGGCCGGCGGGGGCGGGAAGGGGAGGCCGTCGCTCTCGGCGTCCTCCCGCAATGTACGCACAAGGCGCTCCCGGAGCGCCTCGAGGTCGCGAGAGGCGGCCTCGCGCTTGGCCGTGTCCGCGGCCAGCACGGGGTTGCCCGTGGCGCGGTCCACCTCGCCGGTCTCCAGCAGGATGGCGTCGCGTGCCCGGCGGGCGGCGAGGTACCACGCCCACTCGCGGTCGCGCAGCAGCGTGCCGTAGAGGCGTTGCAGGTTGGGCGCGTAGGTGTCCTTGAAGGCGAAGCCCGTCATGCGCAGCGCGCGCCAGTAGAGCGCCTCGGCGCGCGGCAGGTCCTGCACGTCGGCGAAGTAGTGCAGCATCAGGCCCAGGTCGTTGACCACGCCGGCCACGTTCCAGGCCGCCGCCTCGTCCAGGTCCTTGTCGTCGGAGGCCGGCAGCAGGCGCACGGCCTCCTCGTAGGCCGCCACCGAGCGCTGCAGCCAGGCGCGCACGCGCCAGGGCGCGTCGGGCTTGAGGTGCTGCACGCCGTGGGGCTCCTCGGTCGTGAAGGGCGTGACCGCCTCGCGCAGCAGGAAGCCGAGGTTGTTGCGCACGTAGGGGTCGGTGGGCAGCAGGTCGAAGATGCGCTCGTAGAGCGCGATGCCGCGCTCGACGTCCTCCTTCATCCACGCAGCCGCCACGCGCTCGAGGCCCGCCACGCCGTCGCGGCGCGCGGGGTCCAGGCGGTGGGCGGCGAGGACGCGCGCCGCGGCCTCGTCGAGCCGGTCGGCCGCCAGCAGCACCGAGCCGGCCAGCACCGGGCCGTCCACCGCACGCGGGGCGGCGGCGCTGCGCGCCTCGGCCACCTGCAGGGCGCCATCGAGAGCGCCCGCCTCCAGCAGGCTGGCCACCAGCGCCTCGCTGGCCAGCTGCTCGCCCTCGCGCTCGGCCAGCACGCCACGCAGGGCGCGCCGGTAGGCGTCCGGGTCGTGGGCCAGCAGGCTCTTGAGCCCGCGCAGGGCGGCGCTGCTGCGGCCGTCGCTGCCGAGGTGCGCGGCCTCGTAGGCTGCCGTGGCCGCGGCCTCGTCACCCAGGCGGTGCAGGGCGTAGGCGCGCGTGATGCGCGCAAAGGCCGCCTCGTCACGCAGCAGCACGCCGGGCTGCGTGCCCAGCGCCTCCAGCGCACCTCCCAGCAGCGCCGCCACGCGCTGCAGGCTGGCCGTGCCCTCGGGCGTGGGTCGCCCATCCGGGCCCAGCTGGGCCGCGAGGGCCTGCTCGTAGCGCACGCGCGCCTCCAGCACGGCGGGAGCGGGGGCCGTGGCAAGCGGGGCATGCTCGCCCAGCACGGCCAGTGCGCGCGCGCTGTCCCCGCGCACCCAGTGCGATCGCGCCAGCAGCGCCAGCGCCTCGCTGCCCAGCGGACCCTGCAGGCAGGCCGTGGCCTTCGCCGCGGCGTCGGCGAAGAGGAAGCCCGTCGCCGAGCCGCCCGTGCCCGACGCCAGCTGCAGCTCGGCCCGTGCCAGCCACGCGGTGGCCAGTGCGAGGGCCACCGGCCCCGGCTCGCGCGCCTCGGGACGGCCGTCCAGCCAGCCCTGCAGTCGTTCCAGCAGGTCGCTGTCGCCGGTGCGTGCAGCAGCCCGCGCTGCCACGAGCGCCGACGCCTCGGGGGCTGGCTGGGTGCGCAGCCAGGCGTCCAGCAGCGCAGCCGCCTGCTCGCCCTCGCCGCGCTCGACGAGGGCGAGGGCGTCCTGCGGAACGTCGGCGCGGGCGCAGGGCGCCACGAGCATGGCCACCACGGCGAGCAGCAGGCACGGGATCGAGCGCGGCATGGGGGGCTCCACCAGGCTGCACCGGCATGCGCCGGGCCGCGCGGAGTGTCGCCAGAGGCGCGGCTGTGGGCCAGCCCCACCACGCCCGGCGGCCGTCCCCCGCCACGGCTACCTTCCCGCTCGATGCGACGTGCGAGTGCCCTCCTGCCGCCTCGACGCGCGCCGGCGGCACCCGCCGTGGTCCCGGTCGCGCCGCACACGCCCGCCGCGGCACCCGCGCCGGGACTGGGCGAGGCCTTGATGGCCGCCGTGCCCGACGGGGTGGCGGTGCTGTCGGGCGACGGCGCCGTGGAGCAGTGGAGCGCGGGCGCGGAGCGGCTCACGGGCCGCCGCCTGGGGTGGCTGCGCCGCGCCGGCTTCCTCGCCTTGTTCCCGGACCCGCACCCGGTGCAGCGCGCGCTGGCGGCCGCCGGCGAGCAGGCGGCGCCCGTCGAGCTGGAGTGCGTGCTGCAGCACGCCGACGGGCGCGAGGTGCCGGTGCGCCTGCGTGCCGTGACGCAGGCACGCCTGCCCGGTGCCTCCGGCGAGGCGGCCCGCAGCCGGCGCCGCGTGGTGGTGCTGGAGGACCTCAGCGAGGTCCAGACCATCCGCCAGCGCCTGCTGGAGACCGAGAAGCTCTCGGCCATGGCCAAGGTGGCGGGCAGCATCGCGCACGAGTTCCGCAACCCGCTCAACTCGCTGTTCCTCTCGGCAGACCTGCTGGAGGACGAGCTGGGCTCGGCGGGCACCGCCAGCGAGAGCGTCACGGCCACGCTGGGCGCCGTGCGCGAGGAGATCGAGCGACTCAACCAGATCATCACGCACTACCTCGCCCTCTCGAAGATCGGCGGCAGCCAGCGCGAGACGGTGGACCTCACGCGCGTGGCCTCGGCCTTCGTGGCCGAGCAGCGCGAGCGGGCGCAGGGGCGTGGCGCGGCCCTGGGCCTGCAGGCCTCCAGCGGAGCCTGCCTCGTGCACGCCGACCGCCACCAGATGCGCCGCGTGCTGCTCAACCTCCTGGACAACGCGCTGGACGCGGTGGAGGCCCACGCGGGCGCACGCAAGGCCCCCGGGCGCATCACCATCTCCGTGCGGCGCGGACCTGACGGCGCGAGGCTGGTGGTGCGCGACAACGGGCCGGGCGTCCCCAGCAGCGTGCGCGAGCGGCCCTTCGAGCCCTTCCGTTCCACCAAGCCGCGCGGTGCCGGGCTGGGCCTCTACCTCGTGCGCGAGATCGTCTCGGCCCACGGCGGCAGCATCGCGCTGCTTGACGTGACCGGCGGCGGTGCGCGCGCCGTCGTGCGGCTGCCGCTGGCGCCCTCGCGGCGTGCCCGGGGGAGGCGCTAGCCATGGTCGCTGCCGCCCCGGCACGCATCCTCGTCGTGGACGACGACCGCAACTCGCGCGAGTCGCTGCGGCGCGCGCTGGAGCGCGACGGCTACAGCGTGGCCACGGCCGAGGACGGCAAGGCCGCGCTGGCGCTGGCGCGCAGCGAGCCCTTCGACCTCGTGCTCACCGACCTGATCATGCCGGGCCTGGGCGGCATGGCCTTCCTCGACGGGCTGCGCGTGATCTGCCCCGACGTGCCCGCCATCCTCGTGTCGGCCTTCGCCAACGTGGACACGGCCGTCAAGGCCGTGCAGCGCGGCGTGAGCGACGTGCTGGAGAAGCCCATCCGCCTGCGCGACGTGCGCAAGGCCGTGCGGCGGGCGATGGAGGGAAGGCTGCCGCCCGCGCGCCCTGCGGCGCTGCCCGAGCCCGGGTCGCCGGCCGGGGACCCGGCCGCCGTCCGCGCGCCGTCGTCGGGCGCGGCGGCCGGGGCGGAGGCTGCCCGGGAGGGTGCGCCGGCTGCGGGGGGGCTCGCTCCGGCGCAGGCTGCGCCCGAGGCGCCCACCGAGCGTCGCCTGGGCCGGCGCAGCCTGGTGGGCCGCAGCCCCGCCTTCCTCGCCTTGCTCGACCTCGTGTCGCGCGTGGGGCCCACGCCGTCCACCGTGCTGCTGCTGGGCGAGAGCGGCACGGGCAAGGAGCTGATCGCCGAGGCGCTGCACGCGGCCAGCCCGCGGGCAGGCGCCCCGCTGGTGAAGGTGGCCTGCGCCGCGCTGGCCGAGGGGGTGCTGGAGGCGGAGCTGTTCGGCAGCGAGCGTGGCGCCTACACGGGCTCGGTGGCGCTGCGCCGGGGCCGCTTCGAGCTGGCCCACGGCGGCACCATCTTCCTCGACGAGATCGGCGACCTGCCGCTGCCCCTGCAGGTGAAGCTGCTGCGGGTGCTGCAAGAGGGCGAGTTCGAGCGCGTGGGCGGCGAGCAGACGCTGCACGTGGACGTGCGCGTGCTGGCCGCCACGCACCGCGACCTGGAGGCCGAGGTGCGCGCCGGCCGCTTCCGCGAGGACCTCTACTGGCGCCTGAACGTGATCCCGGTGCAGGTGCCGCCGCTGCGCGAGCGCGGCGACGACGTGCTGCTGCTGGCCGAGCACATGCTGCGCACCACGCTGGAGGCGCAGGCCCGGCAGGAGCCGACGGGCTTCACGCCCGAGGCCTGCGCCCTGCTGTGCGCCTACCGCTGGCCGGGCAACGTGCGTGAGCTGGAGAACGCCGTGGAGCGGGCCGTGGCACTGGCCCGCACCTGCGCGGTGCGGGCCGAGGACCTGCCCGCCTCGCTGCAGCGCCCCGTGTCGCAGCAGCGCCAGGCGGCGCCCGGGCACGGTGCGCACGCGGGGAGCAGTGCGCCCGTCGCCGGCAGTGCGCAGGCCGGGAGCAGTGGGGCCGTGGCGAGCAGCGCGCCCAGCCTCCCCGACGTGGCCCCGGGCGAGGCCGAGCCGTCGTACGTCCACTTCGCCGTGGGCCAGACGCTGGAGCACATGGAACGCGAGGCCATCCGGCTGACACTGCAGGCCGTGGACGGCAATCGCGAGGCGGCGGCCTCGCTGCTGGGCATCAGCCTGGCCACCCTCTACCGGCGCCTCAAGGAGATGGGCGAGGAGGAGTAGGGCGGGTTCCGAGCAGGTCGGGGCCTGCTCCCGCCCCCGATGCGTGCCCGGGAGGGCGGCCCCTCAAACGAACACAGCCGCCGCCCTTGTGGGGGCGGCGGCTGCAGCTGGCCAAGCCAGCGGAATCGAGCTGGCGAGGCCAGCTACTTCTTCTTCGCGCGGGCCTTCTTCTTGGCCGTCTTGCGCTTCGCCTTCTTCTTCTTCGCCATGGGATCTGCCTCCAGGGATGAGCCACCGCCAAGGCGGGGCTTGCCACGATCGTCTCCCTCCGCGCTCCAGCCCTGATCCATCGCTCGTGGCGTCGCGACGGACCAGCTTGCTGGAGGCACCGCGTGCGCGCGCACGTGGCACCCACACCATATCAACTCCCGTGCCATATCTCCTAGCACCCTTTGCGAAGCAGGAAGGTGGCGTGCGGCTCTCAAGTTGAGAAAATCCGTGCTCGCGCGCGCTGTCGTACTCTCAAATCGACGCAGCCGGTGCGCGCGATGGGTGCGCATGCGTGCCGTCGGAGGTGCGCGTGGGCGAGCGGTTGCTCATCGACCCGTCGCTGGCGCCGGCGCTGCACGCGGCGGGCGTGGGCACCGCGGCGCAGCTGCTGTCGCTGGGCGGCGATGCGGACGCCGCGCACGTGGTACGCGTCGTGGACCTGCCGGTGGCGGGCACGGTGGGGCGCTTCCACCTCAAGCGCTACGCCTACCCTTCGTGGTCCCGCAGCCGCGGCCTGCTGGGACGCGGCACGCTGCTGGGCAGCGCCCCGTGCCTGCAGGAGTTCCGCGCGCTGGCCCAGATGCGCGAGCAGCAGGTGCCGGCCGTGCGGCCCGTGGTGGCCGCCTCACGCTCGGTGGGGGGGCGCCTCTCGGCCCATGCGCTGCTCACGGAGCACGTGCCCGGCACGCGGGACCTGCAGCAGCGCCTGCTCGACCCCGCCGACCCCCTGCGCACGGACCGCCGCCTGCGGCGCAAGGTGGCCATGCTGCTGGGCCATGTGCTGCATCGCCTGCATGCCTTCGGCCTCGTGCACCGCGACCTCTACCCGCGCAACATCCTGCTGCGCGTGGACGAGGCGGGCGTGCACGAGCCACGCCTCTGGCTGTGCGACTGCCGCCGTGCGGGCCCGCCCTCCTGGCGCCGGGGCGCATGGCACGACCTGGCCACGCTGGACGCCGACTGGCGGGGCCGCATGCCGCGCAGCGACCGGCTGGCCACGCTCGAGGCCTACCTGGAGGAAGGCGCCGACGCCGGCAAGGCCGTGCGGCGCATCGCGCGCCTGCGGCCCGGCGTGCGGCTCAGGCCATGGGCCTAGCGCGGGCCCGCGCGCGTTGAGCGTGGAGGGCGCCGCGCCGCGCCGGGTGCGTGCGCCCCGGACTGTGTCCCCGCGCAGGTCTAGAGTCCGCGCCCCATGCTCGCCCTCCGCACCTGCTCGCTGCGCCGCTATCGCATCCAGGGCTCCCTGCCCGCGCCCGCCTCCGACGAGATGGCCAAGCGCCTGACGGACCGGCGCTTCCTGCCGCTGGCGGCGCGCGAGGAGCGCAGCCACGGCTGGGTCACGGCCGACAACCTGCTGGTGACGCGCTTCGACGCCGACACGCTGCTGCGCGGCGAGCAGGTGGTGCTGGGCCTGCGCATGGACCGGCGGCGCGTCAACGCCCGCCTGCTGCGGGCCCAGCTCGACCTGGAGGTGCGCGCCCGGGCGCAGGCCTCCGAGGAGGCGGGCGGCCTGCGCCGCGTGTCGCGCGACGAGCGCGCCGAGCTGCGCCAGCACCTGGCCGAGGAGCTGATGAAGCAGACCTCGCCCTCGGTGGACGCCTTCACCGTGGTCGTGGACACGCGTCGCCGCGAGGTGCGCCTGCTCACGCTCTCCCGCCGGGCGCACGAGGCCCTTTGCGCCCTGTTCAGCGACACCTTCGACGCCTCGCTGCTGCCCCTCACGCCCTTCCAGCGCGGGGTGGAGCTGCTCGAGGAGCGTGGCGACCGCCCCGAGGCACTGCACGCGCTGGAGCGCACCGTGTTCTGGGAGGCCGCGGGCGTCGGCGATGCGCCCGAGGGCCTGCCTGCCAGCCGGAGGATGCCCTCGTGATCGCGCCCTCCCGTGCTGCGGCCCCCGGCATCGACGCCCGTGGCGGCCTCGACTTCCTGGGTCCTGAGTTCCTGACGTGGCTGTGGTGGCGCGCGGCCGAGCGGCCCACCTTCCATCATCCCGACGGCAGCGAGGTGTGCGTGCTCTTCGACGAGCACCTCGAGTTCCGCGGCGAGCGCTCGGCTGCGCGCAAGGCCGTGCTGCGGGCTGGCGTGCCGGGCGCCAGCGTGGAGGCGCGCGCGGCCCTGCGCAGCGGCAAGGTGCTGGTGGCGGCGCGCATCGTGATCGCACGCGGCGAGGCCGAGCGGCGCGTGACGATCCGCGCGGAGGACCTCGACTTCTCCGGCGTGCGGCTGCCCGCGCCGGAGCCCGGCCCCGCGCGCGAGCGGCTCGAGGCGCAGCTGGCCGCGCTGGAAGACCTCGAGGACGACCTCGACCTGTGCCTCTCCGCCTTCCTCAAGGTGCGCATCTCGCCGGAGTGGCCGGCCGAGGTCGCCCGCCTGCGCGCCTTCGTGGCCACGCCCAGCGAGGACGAGCGTGCTGCCGCGCCCCGCACGCGCGTGCAGGCCGATGCGCAGGCGGGCGCGGGCGCCTAGGGCCTCTACGCCTGCGGCGTAGGCGAGCGGTCGGCGCGCGCGTGCGCGCGGCCGGGCCAGGCCTCCGGGGCCCCGAGGGCTGTGCTGCCTAGGCGCCGCCCGGCCCCTGCGGGCCCTGCGGAGGGCCCTGCGGCGGCTGCGGCGCACCGGGAGGGGGCGGCGGGAAGTCGGCCTCGGTGAGCACGCCGTCTCCGTCCCGGTCCAGCCGCGCGAAGGCCTCGTCGCTGCCGGGGAACTGCTCGCGCAGCACCTTGCCGTCGCGGTCGTGATCGAAGCGCTGCAGCAGGGCGCGCGGATCGCCGCCGCCGGGCGGGGGGCCGCCCTGCGGTCCACCCTGCGGCCCGCCTTGGGGTCCACCCTGCGGCCCGCCCTGCGGTCCACCCTGCGGCCCGCCCGGCTGGCCGGGGGCCTTGCCGCCCTCGCGGCGCAGGCGCTTGGCACCGCGCATGAACTCGTCCTGCGACACCTTGCCGTCGCCATCCTCGTCCGCGCGCATCATGCGCTCGCGCATGCGCTCGTCGAGCTCGGCGGGCTCCAGCGCGCCGCTCTTGTCCGCGTCCAGCTCCTGGAAGCGGCGCTGCACCTGCTCGGGCGAGGGCTCCTGGCCGGCTTGAGCAGCCTGCGCCTGGCCCGGCGCACCTGCGCCGCCAGGACCCCCGGGACCGCCCTGCCCGCCGGGACCCTGAGGCTGGCCCGGCTGCCCCGGGCCCTGCGGCTGCCCGCCGCCCATCGCGCCCATCAGGCCCTTGAGGTCGACGTCCGTGAGGAATCCGTCGCGGTCCACGTCGAGGCGCTCGAAGTCGAACTCGCCCGTGTACTCATCGCGCGACACCTTGCCGTCGCCGTCCTTGTCCATCTTGGCCCAGCGCGACTTCACGAGCTCGGGGCGCAGCATCCCGCCCTGAGGGGCACCGGCACCCGGGCCCTGGCCCGGCCCGAACCCGCCGGGACCGCCCGCAGCAGGACCGCCCGCAGGCGGGCCGCCCGGCCCACCGAAGCCGCCGGGGGGAGGCCCACCGGGACCCTTCTCGCGGGGCTGGCCGGGCTGCTCGGGTTCACCGGGCTTGCCGCCACCCTTGCCGCCCTCGCGGCCGCCCTGCATGTCGCTGGCGTCGAGCACGCCGTCCTTGTTGCGGTCCATGCGGTCGAAGACGCTCGCTTCACCCTTCCACTCGTCGCGGGACACCTTGCCGTCCCCGTTGGCGTCCATCTCCTTCATGCGCCGGGCCCGCTCGCCGCCCGCGCCCTTGCCTGCGCCAGCCGGTCCGCCTCCTCCAGCCGGTGCGCCGCCGGGCGCGCCGGGCCCGCCCTGCGCCGGCGGGCCGCCCGGCTTCACGGGGGTCGTGCGCCCCGTGGGCTTGTAGTCGGCGGGCAGGCCCAGGTCCTCGGGCGTGATGGCGCCGTCCTGGTTGCGGTCCAGCAGCGAGAAGGCAGCCTCGTCCTTGCCCGCGGCGCGGAACTCCTCCAGCGTCACCTTGCCGTCGCGATCGCCGTCCAGCGCCTCGAAGAACTGGCTCTCCCGCGGCGGCGGACCCTCGGCTCCTGCGGGCAGTGCAAGGCCCAGCGCCGCCAAGGCGGCCAGCAGCTGGAAGGTGACGCCCAGCGGGGAGCGGGAGGGTGTGACAGGCAGGGAGCCGGGAACGCGCATCGAGGACCTCCGGGTGCCGGCACGGGCCGGCCCTGACAGGGTAGGCAGCGCCCGAGCCGCCCGCCACGGCACCGGCTGGCCCCCCTCGGCTGGTGCCCCCGGAAGCCGTCCGGGCGCGCCTCGCAGGGGGCGGCGCCGGCTAGGGATCCGAGAGCGTCAGCGTGAGGGCGTCCAGCCCGGCGCCGCCCGGGGGCAGCTCGAGCTCCAGCACATGAACCCCGGCCGGCAGCCGCAGGATCGGCCCCTCGCCGAAGGCCACCTTGTGGACGGGGAACTGGTCGATGGCCTCCAGCCGGCGCAGGCGGGCCACCCCGTGGCTGGCGAAGCCGAACGCCCCCTGGCCCAGGTGCTGGTCCAGCCGCATGAAGACCAGGGGCTGCAGGTCCAGCCGGCCCACGGCCACGCCCTCGATGAAGTCCACCCGCAGCCGTCGCGGGGCGCCCTCCTCGGAGGGGCGCAGGGCCTTGGCGCTGGAGACGATGCGCGGCACGCCTCCCTCCAGCAGCCCCATCACCACGCGCCGGCCGCCGTCCACGAGCCCCAGCAGCTTGCCGTTGTCGGCGTCGGCCATGTCGAACAGCAGCCAGGCGTCGTCGCCGCCCTCGTCCTCGGGGGGCAGCAGCACCTCGGCCTCCACGGCGCGGTGGTCCACCTCGCCGGCCGCGAGGAACGAGGTCTCTCCGCCCCGGCCGTCGAGCACGAGGCCGCCGTCCTCGCGCCACAGGGCACCGCGCGGGGAGCGCAGCGCGGCGTGCCCGTCCAGCAGGAAGCGCGGCGCCAGCGTGCCGCGCTCGCCGTCCAGCAGGCCCACCTCGATGCCGGCCAGCGTGCGGCCATCGAGGCGCAGCGCCAGCGTGCCCTCGCCGCCCACGGCCTCCAGCGCCAGCGCATAGTCGCCCGCCTCCGGCACGCGCACGGTGGCCCGCACGCGACCGCCCGCAGCGCCTGCCACCACCCAGCGCTGTTCCACCTTCACGGCGTCGGCCTGCTCGAGCACCTCGCCCTCGCGCTGCATGCTCTCGCCCTCGATGCGCAGCGTGGCCTCCAGCAGCAGCGGGCCCGTGATGTCGCGCGTGCCGCTGCCCGGCAGGCTGGGGCCGCGCTCGGCGCGCAGGAAGGCCAGCCAGTTGACGTGGTTGGGGTCGTCCTTGCGGATGCGGTCGCCGCCCTTGTGGGGCACGCCGCCGTCGGCCACGGCCAGCGGCTTGGTGAGGAAGCGCGAGCGCTCGGGCCGCTTGCGGTCCACCAGCCCCAGCACGGTGCGGTAGTTGGCGTACTGGTCCTCCAGCGAGAGCTCGGCGCCACGCGCGGCCGTGCGCAGCGCCAGCTTTCCCTGCCCCTTGCCTGCGTGGCACTCGGCGCACACCTGCGCCAGGGTGGGGGCGATGCGCACGAGGTAGAAGGCGAAGTCGGGCTCGCCCTCGGGCGTGGGGGGCGGCTGGAAGGCGCGCGGCTCCAGCCGCTTGCCCTGGATCCAGTCCACCATCGCGCCGTACTCGGCACTGCCCAGCCGGATGCGCTGGCCGCCCTCGTGCGTGACGCCGCCCTGGCCGGGTCCCAGCGCCTTCAGCAGCCACAGGGACTGGGATGGGTCGCCGGGCTCCACCAGCCCCAGCAGCATCGTGAAGTTGTCGCGGTGCTGCGCCTCGCGCACGGTGCGGCCCGGCACCGGCTTGAGCAGGTGCTTGCCCAGCCGCTTGCGGGGGTTGGCATGGCACGAGGCGCAGTGCTCGGCCACGATGGGTGCCACGAACTGCTTGTAGAAGCCGTAGTCGGGCCCCGTCGTGGGCGGGTCCTCGGCCAGCGCTGCACGCCACAGCGAACCCGCGGCCACGAGCAGCGCCAGCCCGGCCAGCTGCAGGGCCCGGGCACCGCGCCGGCGCGCGGCGAGGCCGTGGTCGCGGTCCTCGGGGAACTGCCCGGATCCGGTGCGCATGACAGCATTGAACCGCAGGGGCGGCTGGACAGCCCCCTTGCCGTGATGGATGGTTGGCTCGACGGCCAAGAGCGTGCGCCGGCCCCGCGGGGCTGGGCGGGGGAGGTGCTGGATGGGAAGCGGCTTGCGTGCGCCGTGCCGGGGGGGTGCCCCCCGTGCCCGCCGGCCGGCGGGCTGGCGGAGGGCTCGATGACCGCGCAGGTGCCGGACCTGGTCCGCATCGAGGGCCAGCCGGTGCAGGTCCCCGATTTCCTCTCCTTCCCCGTGGCCGAGGTGGAGGGCGTGCGCCGCCTCGGCGCGGAGGCCTGGAGCAGCGGTTGCTGGCGGGGCTACGCGGCCACGTGGGAGCTGCGCGAGGGCCGGGTGTGGCTGGCCGCGCTGGACGGGCAGTGGTCGCTGCGCGAGGGGCCGCCCCTGCTCGCCGGCTGGGTCAGCGGCCTCTACCGATTGCCCCTCGCTCGCGGCCGCACGCGCGACCCCGCCGCCCGCCCGGCGCAGCTGCTCGAGCTCGACGTGCACGCCGGTGTCATCGTGCGCCAGCGGCGGGCGCCCGCCGGCCGCGGCGCTGCGGGCCGTGCATGGTGGGAGGCGGCGCACTGGACGCGCCTGCCGGGGGCTGGCGACCTCTTCGCGCGCCGTGCCCGCAAGGATCCCGACGAGGGGCGCCCGGATCCCCAGCAGTTCCTCGGGCTGCACCTGCGCGAGGAGTTCGTGCGCTGTCGCGAGCGCGCGCGACTCTCGTACGGCGACATCATGCAGCGCACGGGGCGCCAGCGCACGGCCGGCGGTGGGCTGGCCGAGTGGGAGCGTGGCCAGCGGCGCTTCGATGCGGCGTGGGTGCGCGCCGTGTGCGATGCGGTCGGGATGGAGCCTGCGCGGCGCGAGGCCCTCGAGGCACGCGAGCAGGCCGGCCTCGCGGCAGCCTTCGAGCGCTGGGCGTCGCGCCCGCTGCGCCCGCAGCTCACGCTGGCGCTCGACCCCGACATGGAGGATCTCGGGCAGGTGACCTACGAGGCCCCCGATCACGCCTGCACGGACGAGCCGGCTGCCCTGGCGTGGGCCAGCGCCTGCTGTGCGCTCGCGTGGCGCCCCGGCGCCCTGCGTCTCTCGCGTGGTCTCTTGCTGCGCCTCGACGGGCATGGGCGCGAGGTGGAGCGCATCCCGCTGGGCCCGAGGAGGCAGCCTTGACAGGGCTCGCCGGTGGCGGGAGGGTGAAGCGGCGCACGCGCGCGCTGGAGGCCCTGCATGACCCTGCCTGCTCCCGTGCTGGCCATCGTCAACCTCTCCGGCCTGCTGCTGTTCCTCGCCTGGGTGGTGTGGGCCGTGGTCTGCTTCTGGATCTGGAAGAAGACCAAGGGCGCTGGCTACCTCGTCATGCTGGTGGCCGCCGGCGTGTTCGCCTTCGAGTTCCTGATGATGTTCTTCAACGAGTTCTTCGGGGGCCCGACCCTCACCGTGCTCACCACGCTGGCGCTCACGGCAGGCTTCGTGCTCTCGGTGCGGGCGCAGATCACGGGCGAGCTCGACGCGCTGCGCAAGAAGGTGCATGACCTGACGGCGGGCACGCCGCCGGCCCCGCCGCCGGGCGGCACGCCGCCTGCGCCGCCGGCCCCTCCGTCGCCGCCCACGACGACCGTGTGAGGGCCGGGGCCGCGCGGGGCGTTGGCCCGGCGTGCGCCTACCCTTGCGCCCATGCCCGCTGCGCCCGTGCTCGCCGACCTGAGCCTGCCCGTGCTGCTCGAGGCCGTGGGCTGGGCTGCCTTCACGGTGGTGGCGTGGTGGGTGTGGAAGCGGCGCCGTGGGCTGGGCCCGCTGCTGGCCTTGATGGGCAGCGCAGCCTTCGCGACGCGCTCGGCGGGCTGGCTGGCCGACCTCTACGTGGGCGGTCACTGGTGGGACCTGTGCGCGCTGGGGTTGCTGGGCAGCGGCCTCTACCTGCGCGTGCGCAGCGAGGTGGCCCCGGACGTGCGGCGCTGGCGGGCGCGCATCAAGCGCTGGCTGGGCGGGGGCTAGGCCCGTGGCCGCCCGACACGACCCGCAGTCGCTGGATGCCTCCGCGCTGGCGGCGGCCAGCGGCTGGACCGTGGTGCACCGCAACCGCACGCGCAGCACCAACGACGACGCCGCCTGCCTGCGCGCGGCGGGCGCGCCCGCCCGCACGGTGGTCGTGGCCGACGAGCAGCAGGCCGGTCGGGGGCGCGAGGGGCGCGCGTTCGCCTCGCCGCGCGGGGGCCTCTACGCCTCCTTGCTGCTGCCCGCCTCGCCCGAGGACCTGCCGGGGCCGGTGGTGGCAGCCGTCGCGCTGGCCGTCGCCGATGCGCTGCAGGGCGCCGGCGCCCATGACGTGGCGCTCAAGTGGCCCAACGACCTGTGGCTGTCGGGCCGCAAGGTGGGGGGCATCCTGCTGGAGGGTCCCGGCGGTCCGCAGGGGCTGGTGGTGGCCGGCATCGGGCTCAACCTCGTGCAGGTGCCGCCGGACCTGCCCGACGACCTGCGCTCCACGCTGTGCGCGCTGGAGCCTCACGTGGGACGGCCCGTGTCGCGCGATGCCCTGCTCACGGACCTGCTGCGCGCAGCAGACGCCCGCCTCGCCGCGCTGCGCACGCCCGCCGCTCGCGCGAGCCTGGCGCAGGACTACGCCGGCCGCCAGGCGCTGCAGGGCGCGCAGGTGACCTGGACGGAGGGCAGCACGCGCCACGCGGGCCGGCTGCTCCACGCGGGGCTCGACGGCCTCGAGGTGGAGCAACAGGGACGGCGCCGCCGCGTGCGGATCGAGCACGCCATGGACCTGCGCCCGGCCTAGGCACGCTCCACGGGGGGCCCGCCCGCGGGCGTGGCAAGGCCCACCCAGCCCGCGCGGCGGGGTCCCCGTGGGCGTGGCGGTGCTACCGTGCCCCGGCGCCCGTGCGGGCCGGGAGAGGCCTCCTCCCCGCGCCCTGCGTTGCGGGCGCATGCCCCGATGCGTGCCGCACCCCTCGCCAGCAGCCCCAGCAAGACCGCCACGGTGATCGTGCTGGTGGTGTGCCTGCAGGTCATCGTGGTCGGCGTGCTGGGCCTGGGCGCCATCTCGCGCGACCGGCGCGAGGCCGCGCGCGAGAGCCGCGAGCGCGCCGACAGCGAGGCCATCGCGGACGCCGAGGGCATGCTGGCCCGCGTGCGCACCGACCTCGACGAGGTGCTGGGCGAGGCCCTGGCCGTGGCCTCGCCGGAGGACTTGCGGCGCCTGCGCAGCCGCAGCAGCGGCCGCATGGTGGACCTGGTGCTGCAGCTGGAGGACAGCGGCACGGTGCGCTGGATGAACGGGGTCCAGCGGCTGTGGCTGCCGGCCAAGGTGCGCCTGGAGCTGGAGTCGCGCGCGATCTACGCACGCGACGACGTGGATCCGCTGCGGCTGCGGCTCGAGGCGGCCCAGCGCCAGGGAGCCCACGCCGAGGCGGTGCGCCTGCTGGCCGGCCTCGTGGGCACGCACGCCCTGCGGCGCGACCCCTCCAGCGTGCCGGCGGGCTTCCCCGACGGGCTGGCATGGGCGTCGGCGTTGCTGGAGCACGCGGCGCTGGCGCGCACGCAGGGCATGGTGCTGCAGCCGCCGCTGAGGCAGGTGCTGCTGCTGTCGCTGGAGGCGGCCGCCATGAACAGCGGCCGCGAGGGAGATGGCGACGACGAGTCGCTGCGCTACCTCCAGCGCATCCATGCCCACGCCGACGCGGCGATTGCCTGCGAGGAGGACCGTGACGCGCTGCAGGCCATGCTGCAGGAGTTCCGGCGCGCGCGCGAGGGGCTCGACCTGCTGCGGCCCGCGCTGGAGGCCGTGGCGCGTCGCTACCGCGAGGCCGAGCGCGCCGGCGGCGAGCCGGCGCCGCGGCAGGTGCTGGCGGCGCAGGGCGAGGTGCTGGCCGTGGAGCGCTCCACGCGCATCCCCGACCGCCTCGTGCTGGTGCGCCTGCTGCCCGAGGAGGCCCGCAACGTCGCGCTCGGCCGGCTGGACGAGGACGCGCTGGCCCGTGGCGGCGTGCGGCTGGAGGTGCTGCGCAGCGGCGTGGAGGTCCCGGGCCGCCCGCTGTGGCAGCAGGACCTGGGCCGCGAGGGCACGCTGGAGCTGCCGCTGCGCGTGGCGCTCTACCGTGACCGGCTGCCGCCCGAGCCCGCCGGGGGCCGCAGCGAGGGCTTCTACTGGGGCATCATCGGGCTGGCCGCGGTGGGCCTGCTGGTGGGTGCGGTGGTGCTCGTGCGCGCCTGGCAGCGCGAGGTGCACCTCGCGCGCCTGAAGGCCGACTTCGTGTCGAACCTCTCGCACGAGCTCAAGACGCCGCTCACCAGCATCGCGCTCTACACCGAGCTGCTGCAGGACGGGCAGCTGGAGGGCGAGCAGGAGCGGGCCGAGGGGCTGGCGGTGCTCTCGCAGGAGAGCCAGCGCCTGCAGCGCATCGTGGCTCGCATGACCGAGGCGCTGGCGCGCGAGGCCCGCGGTGCGCCCTACGACCTCGTGCCGGGCGACCTCGCCCTGCCCGTGCGCGAGGCGCTGCAGCGCTTCCGCCGCCTGGTCACCGAGCCCGGGCTGGACCTGCACGTGCACCTGCCGGCCGAGCCGCTGCCCGTGCGCATGGACAGCCATGCCATCGAGGACGCCATCGGCAACCTGCTGGGCAACGCGTGGAAGTACAAGCGCGGCGACCGGGCGCGCATCGAGCTCTCCGCGCGCCGGCGTGGCTCGCGCGTGGTGCTGAGCGTGGTGGACGACGGCGTGGGCATCCCCCGGGCCGAGCGCAAGCGCGTGTTCGAGATGTTCTACCGGGCCGAGAACTACCTCACGCGCGAGGTGGCCGGCACCGGGCTGGGCCTGGCGCTGGTGCGCAGCATCGTGCGCGCCCACCGCGGCCGCATCCACGTCGAGGGTGGTCCCGGCGGCGTGGGCAGCGCCTTCCACCTCTCCCTGCCCGCCTGCCGGGACCCCCTGCCCGCGCCGCAGGCGCCTGCCCCCGGGTCTGCCCTACCCTCGGACCCGTCCGCCAGCCGGCCGGCCGAACCGCCGTCGCCGGCCGGGACGCCACCCTTCCCTCCTCCCGCCCACCCTCCCGCCCCGAGCGCACCATGAGCAACCGCATCCTTGTCGTCGAGGACGACGCCACCATCCGCCAGGGCCTCAAGCGCAGCCTCGAGTTCGAGGGCTTCACCGTGGACATCGCCCGCGACGGCGACGAGGCGGTGCAGCGCGCCTTCGACCAGAAGCCCGACCTGATCCTGCTGGACCTGATGCTGCCCAAGCTCAACGGCTTCGAGGTGTGCCGCACGCTGCGCCGCTACGACGCCGGGATCCCGGTGGTGATCCTCTCGGCCAAGGGCGACGAGGGCGACAAGGTGCTGGGCCTCGAGCTGGGCGCCGACGACTACGTCACCAAGCCCTTCAGCATCCGCGAGCTGGTGGCGCGCATCAAGGCGGCCCTGCGTCGCCGACGCACGCTGGCCGGCGAGTCCGACGTGTTCGCCGAGGGCAACCTCAAGATCGACTTCGCCGCCCAGAAGCTGTGGGTGGACGGACGCGAGCTGGAGTGCAGCACGCGCGAGTTCAACCTGCTCAAGGTGCTGATCCAGGGCCGCGGCCGCGTGCTCACCCGCGACACCATCCTCGACAAGGTGTGGGGCCATGCCTACGAGGGCACGCCTCGGACCATCGACAACTTCATCAACAAGCTGCGCACCAAGCTGGGCGAGGAGTGGATCGAGACGGTGCGCGGCTCCGGGTACCGCTTCAAGGCGGCCTAGCGCCGCGCGTGCTGCGCGGCGCTAGGCGCCGTGCACGCGGAAGGTGGTCGTGGCGCGAGCGACGACCACCTCTCGGCCGTCTGCCCCCACCTGCGTCAGCTCGATGCGCGCCTGCACGGGCAGGGTCTTGCCCTCCCCCGGGTTGGGGAACACGGTGTAGGGCACCAGCAGCGGCGCGTCGAAGGTCTCGCCGGCCGCCCCGGCGACGGGCAGCGTCACCACGTGGGCTTGCCCGCCCGGCTTGGCAAAGGAGGGGCGCGTGCTGCGGATGGGCTCGCCGCTGTCGCCGTCGTGGAAGCTCGCCCACACGCGGAAGGTGCCCCCCCCGGGCGCCTCGACACGGAAGGTGGTGCGCAGGGCCAGCGCCAGCGAGCCGTCCGTGAGCGGCACGTTGTGCTGCTTGCCCACCTGCAGGATGCTGGCCGCGACCGTGGCGCCTGCCGCGGCGGGTGCCGGCGCTGCGGCGGGTGCCGGCGCCGCGGCGACGGGCGCGATGGGCGCGGCCGGCGCGCCGGCCACGCTGCCCGCGCGGCGCACCACGGGGCTGCGCAGCGAGGGATCGACCGCGGCGCGACCGGGCGGGGGCCCGGCGGGCGCAGCGGCCGGCGGCGCCGCGGGCGCCGGGCTCCACTCGTGGCCGGGGGCGGGCTCGGGCGTCGCCGCGGGCTGGGGCGCCGGTGCGGCCGGCGGAGGGGCCACCGGGACGTCGGCCAGCGCGCGTGCGCAGGGGCCTGCGCACGCCAGGAGCAGGACGCAGGGCCAGGACAGGGCTGCAGGGATGCGCATCAGGACCTCGCGAGGACCACGACCATGATCGTCAGCAGCACGTGCACCAAGGCCACGCCGCCCACTGCGACCCACTCCAAGGCTACCCCGATCCACGCCCGTCGAGGATCGCGGGCCAGGAACGCGGTGGTGAACTCGATGATGGGAAACCACCACAGCAGGAAGAACCACGCGCCCAGCGACAGCAGGCTCAGCTGGCCGCCTTGCAGCAGGCTCAGGCGCCCGAAGATCACCAGGCCCAGCAGGCCGCCCCAGCAGAGGAAGGTGGCGATGGCCGTCCAGCGCATCAGCGGGCTGCGGCGCATGGTGCGCAGCGCGTAGGCCACGCGGCCCCGGCGCCCGTCGCGGCCCGGCCGGCCCGGAGGCCGCGGGCCCAGCGTGGGGGAGGTCGCCGGGGACGGCTTCACGGCCTCATCCTACGCGGCCGGCCGCGCGGCGGGCTAGCGCAGGAAGGACTTCGCGGCCTCCGTGAGCATGGGCAGCACCTGCTGCACGTCGCCCACGATGCCGTAGTCGGCCACCTTGAAGATGGGCGCGTCGGCGTCCTTGTTGATGGCCACGATCACCTTGCTGCCGCTCATGCCGGCCAGGTGCTGGATGGCGCCGCTGATGCCGCAGGCCACGTACAGCTTGGGCGAGACGGTCTTGCCCGTCTGGCCCACCTGCTCGCCGTGCGGGCGCCAGCCGGCGTCCACCACCGCGCGCGAGGCGCCGTGGGCCGCGCCCAGCGCGGCGGCCAGGTCGGTGACCAGGCCCCAGCGCTCGGGGCCGCCCAGCCCGCGCCCGCCCGAGACCACGATGTCGGCCTCGGCCAGCTCCACGCGACGCGTGGCGGCGGCCACGACCTCCTTGACCACCACGCGCGCGGCGGGCGCCGCCACGGCCAGCGCTTCGACGACGGCCGTGCGGGCCGCCTCGCGCACCGGCGTGGCGTTGGGGCGCAGCGACACCACGGCCGGGCCCGCCAGCGCCACCTGCGCCAGCGCCTTGCCGGCGTACTTGGGCTTGAGCGCCACCAGGCGCCCGTCGCGCAGCTCCACCGACAGCACGTCGGCGGCCAGCGCGCGACCGGTCGTGCCGGCCACCCACGCGCCCAGCTCCTTGCCCACCACGCTGGCCGAGAGCAGCAGCGCACGCGGCGAGCAGGCCGCCAGCGCCGCCTGCACGGCCGCGCCGTGGGCCTCGAGCGTGGCGCGGGCGAAGGCCGCACCCTCGACCACCAGCACGCGGTCGGCGCCGTGGCGGCCCAGCGCGGCCGCGGGGGCCGCGCCGGCGCCCACCAGCAGGGCCACGAGGCGCCCGCCGAGCTGGTCGGCCAGCAGGCGGCCGGCCGTGAGAACCTCGGCGGCCGACTTCTTGGGCGCGCCCTCGCGCACCTCGACATACGCCAGCACGTCGTTCGTGGGGGAGCTCATCACAGCACCTTCCGGTCGTTGCGCAGGGCCGTGAGCAGCGTGCGCATGCCCTCCGGCGTGGGGTCCACCTTCGTGAGGGCGCCGCGCGCCGGCGGCAGCGCCAGCGACAGCACCTCGGACTTGCCGGCCGCCACCGGCACGGCCACGGCCTCGATGGCCTTCTTCTTGGCGTTCATGATGCCCTTGAGGCCCGGCAGGCGCGGCTCGGCCAGGCCCTTCTGCGCCGTGAGCACGCAGGGCAGCGGCACCTCCAGCACCTCGGTCTCGCCGTCCACCTCGCGACGCACCACGAGGCCGGTGCCGCTGCGCTCGATGGCGTTCACCCACGTCACGCAGGGCAGGCCCAGCAGCGCGGCCAGCAGCGGGCCGACGGCCGCGTCGTCCTCGTCGGTGGCCTGCTTGCCCAGCAGCAGCAGGTCCACGTTGCGCCCGCGCACGGCCGCGGCCAGCGTCTCGGCGGTGGCCCACGGGTCGGTGGGGGGCTCGGCCACCACGTGCAGCGCGGCGTCGGCGCCCATGGCCAGCGCCGTGCGCAGCTCCTTGCTGGCGTCGGCGGGGCCGATGGTGAGCACCGTCACGCTGCCCTGGCCGGCGGCGTCACGCAGCTGCAGCGCCTTCTCGACGGCGATCTCGTCGTAGGGCGCCAGGATGTGCTGCACGCCCGTGGCGTCCAGGCTCTTGCCGTCGGCGGCCACCTTGACGCGCGTCTCGGTGTCCACCACGCGCTTGACGCAGGCTAGGATGTGCATGCGGCACTCCTCCGGGGGGCTGGCGCGCCACTGTAGGGGTCGGCCCGCCCCTGTCCGCTTCCCGGGGCACCGTGCCCGGGGCACCGTGCGGCGGCCGGGGCCGGGGCGCCCCGGGCATCGCCCGGGCGCGGCTCGAGGGCCGCCCGGCCCCCGGCGGCACGCGGGCCTGCGGCCCGCCTGCGCCGCGCGAGCCCCGCCCGCGATGCCCCGCCAGCAGCGGACATGCCCGCGGGGCGGCGCGCGACCTCCCGCCCTGCAGCCCTAGAGCTGGAAGCGCTCGCCCAGGTAGATGCGGCGCACCAGCTCGTCGTTGACGAGCTCGCCGGGCACGCCGTGCCGCAGGATGCGGCCCTCGGCGATGATGTAGGAGCGGTCGGTGATGGCCAGCGTCTCGCGCACGTTGTGGTCCGTGAGCAGGATGGCCAGCCCGCGCTCGTGCGTGAGGCGCTGCAGGATGCCCTGGATCTCCTGCACCGTGATGGGGTCCACGCCGGCGAAGGGCTCGTCGAGCAGCAGCAGCGCCGGCTCGTGCACGAGGCTGCGCGCGATCTCCAGGCGCCGGCGCTCGCCGCCCGAGAGCACCTCGGCCCGGCTGTCGCGCACGCGCAGGAGGTCGAGGTCGGCCAGCAGGCGCTCGGCGCGCGCCAGGCGCTCCTGGCGGCCCAGCGGCAGCGTCTCCAGCAGCGCCAGCAGGTTGTCCAGCGCCGTCATGCGCCGGAACACGCTGGGCTCCTGCGGCAGGTAGGCGATGCCCAGCCGCGCGCGGCGGTAGATGGGCAGGCGCGTGATGTCCTCGCCGCGCAGCCGCACGCTGCCCGCGTCGGGCTTGACCACGCCCACCACCATGCGGAAGGAGGTGGTCTTGCCGGCCCCGTTGGGGCCCAGCAGGCCCACGATCTCGCCGGGCTCGACCGTGAAGGCCACGCGGTCCACCACCGTGCGGCGACGGTAGGCCTTGGCCAGGTCGTGGGCCTCGAGCAGGGCCATCAGTGGATCCAGCCCACGCGGCGCGGGAAGGCTGGCCACGCCGGCCAGAAGATCACGAAGGCGCGTCCCACCACGTGGTCGCGGGGCACGAAGGTGATCCAGCGGTGGGGCAGGCTCTCCTGCTCCTCCTCGTCGTGCCAGCGGCGCTCGAGGCCGTCGAGGTCCACGCACGCGTTGAGCTCGGTGCCCGGCACGCGCGCGGGCCCGGTGCCCTGCTCGCCCGAGAGGTTCCACCACACCTCCTGCCCGTCCTTGAGGCGCACGCCGCCGGCCTCCCACGCCCGCGAGTCGCTGCTGTAGTCCGTGTTGTCGCCCAGCATCAGGAAGGCGTCATCGGGCACGCGCAGGCCCTGCGGGCTGCCCAGCTCGCTGCGGTAGCGCGACGAGCCCAGCGAGTAGTGGAGGTCGGTGTCGATGCGCAGGTTCTCGACCACCAGCGGTGCGCCCGAGGCTTCCAGCGTGAGCGACTGCCGGCCCTCGGAGGCGCCCGGCGTGCGCTCGAAGGCGTGCACGCCCCGTTCCACGCCGTCCACCCACACGTGCATGGCGCCGTCCACCACCTCCCACTCCAGCTGGGTGGGGCGGCCGGGCTTGAGCACCACGTCCAGCGGCTGCACGACGGGGCCGGCGCCGCCCTGCCAGGACAGCGTGCCGCCGGCCTGGCTGTCGGGCTCCCCGATGGGCAGCGCGAGGCTGCCCTTCCAGCCGCCCTCGGTGGCCCAGCCCAGCTCCAGCGTGCCGGCACCGCGCGGGATGACGCGCATGCGCAGCCGCAGGTCGCGGCACGAGAGGCCGCCCTGCACGGTCAGCGGGGCCGCGTAGCGCAGGCGCGCACGCCCGGGGCCCTCGTAGGCCAGGCGCGTGAGGCTGTCGAGGCGCCATCCGTCGCGGCCCTCCTCGGCGTCCCACCACGTGCCGCCCTGCCCGTCGTCCTCCGGGTGCGCGGGCGGGTAGGCGCGGCGGTAGAGCGCCTCGCGCACCTCGCGCGGCCGCGGGGCCGGGCGCCAGCGGTCGCCCTCGGCGTGGCGCACCCACACGTCGCCGTCCTGGATGCGCACCCACTCGCCCGGCAGGCCGGCCACGCGCTTGATGAAGTTGCGGCTGCGGTCCAGCGGGTACTGGAACACCACCACCTCGCCGCGCTGGGGGTCGCGCGCGAGGTAGGCCCACTTGTCCACGAGGATGCGGTCCTCCTGCCCGTCGGGCCGCGCGTCGCGCTCGCCGTAGAGCGTGGGGTACATCGAGCTGGTGGGGATGCGGAAGGCCTCGAGGCAGAAGTGCTTGATCACCAGCGCCATCACCACGGCCACGGCAAAGGCCACGATGTTCTCGCGCAGCACCTCGCCCGGTCCCTGCGGCGCCGCGGCGGCGGCGGGCGGCGTGGCGGCCGTCCCGCCGGCCGGGCCCAGGGGCTCGGTGGCGGATGCCGGCTCGCTCACTCCTCGCCCTCGCCCCCGTCGTCGCCGCTGCCGCCCAGCACCGAGAGGAAGGCCTCCTGCGGGATCTCCACGGAGCCCACCTGCTTCATGCGCTTCTTGCCCTTCTTCTGCTTCTCCAGCAGCTTGCGCTTGCGGGTGATGTCGCCGCCGTAGCACTTGGCCAGCACGTCCTTGCGCAGCGGGGCGATGGTCTCGCGCGCGATGATCTTGCCGCCGATGGCCGCCTGCAGCGGCACGGCGAAGAGGTGGCGCGGGATCGACTTGCGCAGGCGCTGCAGCACCTTGCGGCCGCGGTAGGGGGCCTGCTCGCGGTGGCACACCAGCGAGAGGGCGTCCACCTCCTGCGCGTTGACGAGGATGCGCAGGCGCACGAGGTCGGCGGGCACGTAGCCCTTCACCTCGTAGTCCAGCGTGCCGTAGCCGTGGGTGGCCGACTTGAGGATGTCGTAGAAGTCGAACACGATCTCCTGCAGCGGCACGTCGAACACCAGCATCACGCGCTGCGGCGACAGCCAGGTGGTCTCCACGTACACGCCGCGCTTCTCGGTGCACACCTTCATCATGGCGCCGATGGCGTCGGCGGGCAGGATCAGGTTGCAGCGGGCGATGGGCTCGCGGAACTCCTCGATGAGGTTGCTCTCGGGGATGTCCCCCGGCTTCTCCACGCGCTTGAGCGTGCCGTCGGTGAGCAGCACCTCGTAGGTGACGTTGGGTGCCGTCTGCACGAGGTCGATGTCGCTCTCGCGCTCGAGGCGTTCCTGCACGATCTCCATGTGCAGCAGGCCGAGGAAGCCGCAGCGGAAGCCGAAGCCCAGCGCATCGCTGGTCTCCGGCACGAAGGTGAACGAGGCGTCGTTGAGGCGCAGCGTCTGCAGCGCCTTGCGCAGCTGCTCGAAGTCCTTGGGGTACGTGGGGTAGAGCCCGCAGTACACCATCGGCTTGGGCTCGCGGAAGCCGGGCAGCGGCGCGAAGCCCTCCGGCAGGCGTGCTGGCCCGACCGTGTCGCCGATGCGCACGTCCTGCAGCGACTTGATGTTGGCCACCACGTAGCCGGCCTCGCCCGCGCGCAGCGCCTTGACGGCCGTGCGGTCGGGCTGCAGCACGCCCACCTCCAGCACCTCGTACTCGGTGCCGCTGCTGCACAGGCGGATGGCCTGCCCGGCTTCCAGGGCGCCGTCCACCAGCTTCACGTAGATGATCACGCCGCGGTAGCTGTCGAACACCGCGTCGAAGAGCAGGGCCTTGAGCGGGGCCTCGGGGTCGCCGACGGGGGGCGGGATCACCTCCACCACCCGGTCGAGGATCTCCTTCACGCCCGTGCCGGTCTTGGCCGAGCAGGCCAGCACCGTGCCCTTGGCGATGCCCAGCACCGACTGCATCTCCTCGATCACCTCGTCCTTGCGCGAGGCGGCCATGTCGATCTTGTTGACGGCGGGCACCAGCTCGTGGCCGGCCTCGATGGCGAGGTAGGTGTTGGCCACGGTCTGGGCCTCGACGCCCTGCGTGGCGTCCACGAGCAGGATGGAGCCCTCGCAGGCGGCCAGCGAGCGCGACACCTCGTAGGTGAAGTCCACGTGCCCGGGCGTGTCGATCAGGTTGAGGATGTACTCCTTGCCATCCTTCACGAAGGGCAGGCGCACCGCGCGCGCCTTGATGGTGATGCCACGCTCCTTCTCCAGCTCGAGGTCGTCGAGCACCTGCGTCACCCCGCCACCCGCCTTGATCAGGCCGCAGATCTCCAGGATGCGGTCCGCCAGCGTGGACTTGCCGTGGTCGATGTGCGCCACGATCGAGAAGTTGCGGATGTGGGTCTGGGGCGTGGCCGGCACGCCGGGATCCTACCGGCCCGCCGAGGCAGGCCCCCGTTCGCGCAGGATCGCCGCCAGGGCACGCAGGGCCGCGCCCCGGTGGCTGAGCGCGTTCTTCGCCCCGGGCTCCATCTCGGCGAGCCGGCAGCCGCTGGGTGGATGGTGGAACAGGGGGTCGTAGCCGAAGCCGTGCGCACCACGCCCCGGCCAGCGCACGACGCCCTCCACGTGGCCCTCGGCCTGGGCCAGCAGCGTGCCGTCGGGCGCCGCCAGCGCGACGCAGCAGGTGAAGCGGGCGGCGGGGTCCACGGCGCCTAGCGCCGACAGGCGCTCGACCAGCAGCGCGTTGTTGGCTTCGTCGCCGGCTCCCTCGCCGGCGTAGCGCGCGCTGCGCACGCCGGGCTCGCCGCCCAGCGCGTCCACCACGAGCCCGCTGTCGTCGGCCAGCACCGGCAGGCCCAGCGCGGCGGCGCCGCTGCGGGCCTTCTTGGCCGCGTTGCCGGCGAAGGTGGGGGCGTCCTCGTCCACCTCGGGCAGCGGGCGCGGGGGCGCGAGCACCTCGATGCCCAGCGGGGCGAGGATGGCCTGTGCCTCGGCGCGCTTGTGCGCGTTGGTGGTGGCCATCACGAGGCGCATCACGCCGCCCTAGGCCGTGCGGGCCGGCGCGGCCAGCGCCTTGCGCGAGGCCTCCAGCACCTGGCGCACGCCGTCGCGCGCCAGCGCCAGCAGGAGGTCGAGCTCGGCCTGGTCGAAGGGCCGGGCCTCGCCGGTGCCCTGCAGCTCGAGGAAGCGGCCGCCTTCCGTGAGCACCACGTTCATGTCCACGTCGGCGCGGTGGTCCTCGCTGTAGTCGAGGTCGCACAGCGGCCGCCCGCCCACGACGCCCACGCTGATGGCGCCCACGGCCTCGCTCACGGGCCAGCGCTCCAGCGGCTTCTTGAAGGCGTGGCCCTTGAGCGCGTCCACCAGCGCGATGTAGGCGGCGTTGATCGACGCGGTACGCGTGCCGCCATCGGCTTCCAGCACGTCGCAGTCCAGGTGCACGGTGCGCTCGCCCAGCGCCTTGAGGTCCACCACCGAGCGCAGGGCGCGTCCCACGAGGCGCTGGATCTCGTGCGTGCGGCCGTCGGGCTTGCCGCCCGGGCCCGGGCGCGCCTTGCGCTCGCGGCTGGCGCCCGGGAGCATGGCGTACTCGGCCGTGACCCAGCCGGTGCCGCGGCCGGACATCCACGGCGGCACGCGCTCCTCGATGCTGGCCGTGGCGAACACCAGCGTGCGCCCGCAGCGGTAGAGCACGCTGCCCGGCACCGCCTGGGTCCAGTGGCGCGTGATCTCCACGGGGCGCACCTGGCCCGGGGTGCGCCCGTCGGCACGCACAGCCTCCTTGCGGCTGCCGTCCTTCGTCGGGGAGGGGTCGGGCATGGGCGGCCTCGCAGGGAAGAGGCCGGACCCTACCACGGTCCCCGCGCAGCCCGCGCCTGTCCCGGGCACGGGCCTAGGCGCTGGCGCGCGTGCGCAGCCAGGCGAGGAATGCGAGCCAGTCGCCCGAGACGCGCTCCACGTCCAGGCGGGCCAGCGTGCGGGCCTTGCTGGCCACGAGGCTGTGCGTGGTGCCGGCCAGCTCGGTGCAGCCACCCTGCTCCCACTCCAGCAGCAGGCGCGCGGGCTTGCCGTGCAGGTGGCGGCCTTGCACCACCATGGTCACGGACCGGCCCTCGACGCTCACGGGCTCCACGGGCAGTTCCTGCTCCTCGACGAGCAGGCGCAGGCGGCCGGGGAGGCTGGGGGCGTGCATGGCGTGGGGTGGTGGCAGCAGGGCCTGTGCCGGGGCTGGGCAGCGGCGGGGTACGGCGCACCCGGCCGCTGCCCGGGGTGGGCTGGCCTTATCGACCAGACGGCCGCAGGCCTTGAGCCACCGGCCGGGCGGGCCGCGTGGAAGGTCGCGAGCGTCGTGCGCGCCACCACAATGGGGAGGCCCGGCGCGTCCGGGCCAGGAGTCCCCGTGAGCGCCAGCCCGCCCGTCCCGGCCCGCCTGCCCTTCACCAAGATGCACGGCTGCGGCAACGACTACGTCTACGTGGACGGCTTCAAGCACGGCGTGCCGGACCCGGCGGCGCTGGCGGTGGCCATCGCCGACCGCCGCCGGGGCGTGGGCAGCGACGGCCTGATCCTGGCGCTGCCCAGCGCCACGGCCGACTTCCGCATGCGCATGTGGAACGCCGACGGCAGCGAGAGCGAGATGTGCGGCAACGGCATCCGTTGCGTGAGCAAGTTCGCCTACGACCGCGGCTTGGTGGGCGGGCGCACCCGCCTGCAGGTGGAGACGGGTGCGGGCCCCAAGCGCGTGGACCTCGTGCTGGAGGCGGGGGAGGTGGTGGCGGCCACGGTCGACATGGGTCCGCCCATCCTCGAGCGCGCGCGCATCCCGATGCAGGGAGCGCCCGGGCAGGTGGTGGACGAGCCGCTGGCCGTGGATGGCACCACGCTGCGCATCACGGGCGTGTCGATGGGCAACCCGCATGCGGTCACCTTCGTGGATCGCGTCGAGGCCGCGCCGGTCACCACGCTGGGCCCGCGCATCGAGCACCACCCCGCCTTCCCGCGCCGCACCAACGTGGAGTTCGTCGAGGTGCTCTCGCGCAGCGAGGTGCGCCAGCGCACCTGGGAGCGGGGCAGTGGCGAGACGCACGCCTGCGGCACGGGGGCCTGCGCCGTGACGGTGGCGGGCGTGCTCACGGGCCGCACGGGCCGGGAGCTCACGCTGCACCTGCTGGGCGGCGACCTGCTCGTGCGCTGGCCCGAGGGCGGCAGCGTGTCGATGACGGGGCCCTGCGTCGAGGTGTTCGAGGGGCACTGGCCGCTGGGACGCGCCTAGCCCGTGCGTGCCTGCGACGAGTGCGGCAACCACGCGCTGGCGCCCCGCCGCCTGGAAGGCGTGGACGTGGAGGAATGCAGCCTCTGCGGCCACCTGCAGGGGGACGACCGCGCCGTGGCGCAGGTGGAGCAGGGCCGCGCCGCTCGCGAGCGCGGGCTGGATCCCGAGGTGTACCCGCTGGTGCTGGCGCTGGAGAAGGTGCCCACCTTCGCGGTGGAGGGCGCCACGGCCGGCGAGGCCGGGCGCGGCGACTACCCCTTCGTGTTCCTGCGGCTGGACCCCCAGGGGCTGGCCGACCTCGAGCGCCTGCTGACGGTGCTGGAGATGGCCAACCACGCCACGCGCCGGCGCTGGGTGGTGGAATGTGCGCTCCAGCGCGGCCTGCTCTTCATCCTGCGTCCGCGCTTCTGGAAGCCGGTGACGGCCATCACCGCCGACGACGTCGAGGCCTCCCGGGCCGACTTGCGCGTGCTGGCCGAGGTGCTGTCGCGCAACGTGGCCGCCTCGTGGTGGCGCGAGCGGCGCCCGCCGCCCCCGGGCCCGGTGGCACGCGACCGGGCGCCTCTCGCTCCGCGCCCCGCACCGCCCGCGGGCCCGCGCTAGGCCCCGCGCGGGCCGGCCGGCTCCGCGCTAGCGCGCGCGGATGCGCAGGGAGATGTCCAGCGCGGGCGCCGAGTGGGTGATCGCGCCCACCGAGATGCGCTGCACGCCCGCGGCGGCGTAGGCGGCCACCGTGTGCAGGTCCATCCCGCCCGTGGCTTCCAGCAGGGGTCGGGGCGGCGGCAGGCTGCGCACGTGCTTCACGGCAGCGCGCACCTCGCCGAGGTCGAAGCCGTCGAGCATCACGACGTCGGGACGCAGTGCCGCCACGGCCACTAGCTCCTCGTGCGTCTCGACTTCCACGTACAGCGGCACGCCGGGCGCCTGCGCCCGGCAGCGGCCCATCGCCTCCACCAGGGCCTGCGGCCCCGTGGTGCCGAAGGCTGCGTAGAGGTGGTTCTCCTTGACCATCAGCGCGTCGGCGAGGCCCAGCCGGTGGTTGTGGCCGCCGCCGCAGCGCACCGCGTGCTTCTCCAGCACGCGCCAGCCCGGCGTGGTCTTGCGGGTGTCGTAGAGGCGGGCGCCGGTGGCCATCAACGCCTCCACGTAGGCTTGCGTGAGCGTGGCGATGCCCGAGAGGCGACGCAGCAGGTTGAGCACCGTGCGCTCGGCCGAGAGGATGGCGCGCGCCTCGCCCGTGACGGTGAGCAAGCGCTCGCCCCCCGCCACGCGATCGCCGTCCTGCACGTGCTCCTCGACGCGCGCCGCGGGGTCCAGCATCCGGAAGCATGGCTCGGCCAGGGGCAGGCCGGCCACCACGCCCGGCGCGCGGGCCACGAGGTCGGCCGTGGCACGCGTGCCGGCCGGCACCACCGCCTGCACGGTGAGGTCGCCCTGCGCACCGTCTTCCGCGAGGGCTGCACGCAGCAAGGCGAGGTGGGGCTCGACCTCCAGGCGCGGGGGAGCCTCGTCGCTCATGCCCGCATCGTACGGGCTGCGTGGCGCGCGTCCCCTGCCCCGCGGCGCGCCCCGGGCCGCGAGGGCACAGGACCCCGCACGGGCGCGGGCGCAAGCACCCGCTAGCGGGCGCCCGTGGCCGGCCGCGTGCCGGGATCGCCCAGCGGCAGCCCGTCGCTGCGCAGCCGCACCGTCCGCGTCGCCAGCAGCGCGGCCGCGCGCGCGGGGCCCATGCCCGGCACCGCAGCCAGCTGCGCGAGGGTGCGCGGTGCGCCATGGCTGGCACGGTGCGTGGCCAGGGCTTGCGCGAGCCGTGGGCCCACGCCCGGCAGCCACGCCAGCCTCTCGGGCGGGTCGCGGGCGAGGTCCACGCACAGCGGCAGTGGAGGCTCGGGCGCGGGCTGCGGACACAGCAGCGGCCCCAGCGCCACGCAGGCCAGCGCGATGGCCAGCACGGCGTGCAGGGCTGCACGTGCTGCGGCTTGCCGGGCGCGCGCAGCCGGCGTGGCGGGTGCGTCCATGCCCTTGCCTCGCGGGTCGGGGTCTCGCGGTCGCGCGCGACGGCTGCACGCGGTGCAGCCCCACGGCGGTACCGCCGGTGGCGGGCCCGGCGTAGAGTGCGCCCGTGAGCCCGGCGCCCTCCACGCCCGACCGTCCTGCCGGCGAGGGACGCCCTGCGGTGGTGGTGGCCGAGGCCCTGGCCATGGCCTATGGACGGGGCGCCTCGCGCGTGCAGGCGCTGGCCGGGCTGTCCTTCACCCTGCAGCCGGGCGAGTGCCTGGGCCTGCTGGGCGTCAATGGCTCGGGCAAGAGCACCACGCTGCGCCTCGTGCTGGGGCTCGAGCGGCCGGCCTCGGGCCGGGTCGAGGTGCTGGGCGGTCGCGCCGGGCGTCGTGAGGCGCGCGCCCAGACCGGGTTCGTGCCCGAGGAGGCGCGGCGCTTCGGCCTGCTCACGGGCCGCGAGACGGTGGACCTGTTCGCGTCGCTGCAGGGCGTGCGCCCGCGCCGCGAGCGCCAGCGGCGCGTCGAGGAAGCCCTGGCGCTGGTGGGCCTCCCGGCCGACGCGCGTGACCGTCGGGTGGCGGGCTACTCGCGCGGGATGGCCCGCCGCCTCGCGCTGGCGGCCGCGTGGGTGCACCGGCCGCGCCTGCTCGTGCTCGACGAGCCCACCAGCGGCCTCGACCCGCTGGGCACCGAGGAGGTGCTGGCCCTGCTCGCGCGCCACCGCCGCGAGGGCGGCGCAGCCCTGCTCTCCACGCACGACCGTGTCACCGCCGAGGGCGCCTGCGACCGCGCGCTCGTGCTGCAGCGGGGCACCTGCGTGCGCGAGGGTGCGCCGTCGGCTCTGCTGGCCGGCGACGCACGTGCGTCGCTGGCCGCGTTGCTGCGTCCCGCGCCCGGGAGCGACGACGCGCGTGCGTGAGGCAGCGCTCTACCTCGCGCTGGACCTGCGGCAGGTGCTGCGCGGCCGTGCGCTGCGCGCGGCGGCCTGGCGGGTGCTGGCGGCGCTGGCGCTTGCCTTCCTGATGGCCCCGCGCGCGCCCGGAGAGGACGGCGCGGCCGTCGGGCTCTCCGCCACCTGGCTGGCGTGGGTGCTGGGCGCACTGGCCGTGATGGGGGCCTCCGCCTGCGGCGCCTTCCTGGCCGGGGACCGTCTCGACGGGCGTCGCGCCTGGCTGTGCACGCTGGGACCGCCCGAGGTGCTGCGCCGGGTGGGGGCGCTGCTGGCCGGTGCCGTGCTGGTGCTGGGAGGCTGCCTGCTCGTGGCCGCGCTGGTCGGGCTGCTGGGACCCGTGCTGGGCCTCGTGCCGCCGGTGCGCCATGCGCATGCCCTCGCGCCGGAGCGCGCCACCGGCTTCCGTGACGCGCGGGGCGTGGCGCGTCCCGTGACGCTGGGCCTGCCGCTGGCGCTGGACGTGCCTGGCACGCTGCTGCTGGAGACGCGCCCACGCGGCTGGACCCCCAGCCTGGGCGAGCCCGGCTCGCTGCGCCTGGGCTGGCAGGCGGGCGCGGCCTCGGGCGAGCTCGACGTGCCCTGGCGCGGTCGCGTGCAGGTGCCGCTCGAGGCGGGCGCGAGGGAGGTGCGGCTCTCGCTGGTGGGCGGCACCTACGACCTCGCCCTCGTGCGCGGCTGGATGCTCGGCGAGCCGCGCTCCGCGCTCGCGTCGTGGCTCTGGGTGGGGTGGGTGCTGGGCCTGGTGGGCGTGGCGCTGGTGCCCTGGTCCGTGGGCCTGTCGCGGGCCACGTCAGCCCCGACGGCGGCGGGCGCCACCGTGATCCTCGTCTTGCTGGCCGGCATGCGTGGCGTGCTGCCCGAGCTGGACGCGTTGCCCGCGCCCGGTGCGCTGCAGCAGGCAGCGCGCAGCGTGCTGGAGGCGGCGAGTGCGCTGGCGCCGGACCTGACGGGCCTCGTGCACTGCGCCGAGCCCTGCGTGGGGCGGGCGCTCGAGCCCACGGTGCTTCAGGTGCTGGCCCCGCTGGCCCCGCTGGCCCTGTGCGGGCTGGGGCTGGTGCTGCTGCCCCTCCGCCGGGGCCCGCAGGGAGACGAGGCGTGAGCCGCCGCCTGCTGGCCGTGGGCGGCGTGGTGGCGCTCGCTGCGGCGGCGGCGCTGCATCCGGCACCGCTGCCGGCGGCCGGCCCGCTGGAGGCCCTGGGCCGCTCGCTGGGCGGCTGGCGCGTGGCGGCCGTGGACGTGCTGGCGCTGCGCGCCGATGCGCTGCGGCGCCAGGGGCGCAGCGAGGAGATGCTGGCCGTCTACGAGACCATGGTGGGGCTGGACCCGGGCCACGCCGCAGCCACGGAGGCGCTCTCCGCCCTGCTGGTGTCCGAGGGCCTGCGGGTGGCCGCCGACGACGACGAGCGGCTAGCGCGCTGGGTGGATGGCATGCGCCTGCTGCAGTCGGGCATCGCGCGCCACCCGGGATCGGCGCTGCTGGCGATGCGTGCCGGCCTGATGCTGCTGGAGGACGCCGAGGCCACGCCGGGCCTCGCGCAGCGCGTGGACCAGCGCCTGGGCGGCCATGCGCAGAGGGTGGCGACGGGCCTCGCCTTCCTCGCGGAAGCCTGCCGCGCGGAGGAGCACCTGCCGCGCACGGGGCGGGCGCACCTGGTCGCGCTCGCGCGCGAGGCCCCGCGGCGTGCGGCCGAGGCGCTGGTGCGCGGCGAACGCGACGAGGAGGTGGCGGCCCTGCTGGCGCGCGCGGCGGTGCTGCACGCCGAGCGGCGCTCGGCCTGCCAGCAGGTCGAGGAACTGACCGACCCCGAGCCGCAGCACCCGACCGGGCGCCCGGTGGGGCTGCTGGCGCGGCTGGAGGCCCACGAGGCACTGCTCGAGGCCGCGCGGGCCTTCCGCCGGGCCGGGGACCTCGCGGCGCTGGACGCTGCGCTGGGCGAGGCCGAGCGGCGCGTGGGCGTCACCGCCACGACGCGCATCCTGCGCACCCTGCTGCCCCGCTAGGCTCCCCTGCGGTCGCATCGGTTTCGCTGCGGCGGGCGCCTCGCGGGCGTCTACCTTCCGCAGGTCCCTCGCCGGTTCCATGCATGCCCTCTCCGCGTCGACCCCGTCCCGCCTCGCCTGCCCCCAAGCCGGGCGTTCCCGCCAAGGCCAAGGCGAAGCCCAAGGCCAACGCGCAGCCCAAGGCCAAGGCGAAGGCCAAGCCCATGGCGGCGCGCACGTCGAAGGCCAAGCCGGCTCCCAAGGCGAAGGCGGCTCCCAAGGCTGCGCGCGCGGCGAAGGCCAAGCGCTCCACCCCGCCCAAGGCGACGGTCGCACGCCGGGCGAGCCCCCCGCGGGCCGCCAAGGCCACGCCCCCCTCGGCTCGCACCAAGGCCCCGGCCTCGCCGGCCGTGGAGGCCTCGCTGCCGGTGGTGACCCCGGCGCCGGTGCCGCAGGCACCCGTGGTGGCCGCCCCGCCGGTCGAGTCCCTGCCCGTGCCCACGGGGCCGCTCTCCAGCGAGGACCTGCTGGCCCGCGTGGTGGCCCTGGTGCGTGAGCGCCGGGGCGAGGACATCGTGGCCCTCGACGTGCGCGGCCTGGCCGACTACATGGACTACATGGTGATCTGCACGGGTCGCAGCGAGCGCCAGAACCGCGCCATCGCCGACGGCCTCATGCGCGGCCTGCGCGGCCTCAAGGTGCGCCCCGTCCAGCGTCCCGGCCCGGAAGAGGGGCTGTGGATCTGCCTCGACTTCGTGGACGTCGTCGTGCACGTCTTCGAGGGCGCCACGCGCGCGCACTACGACCTCGAGCACCTGTGGGGCGACGCGCCGCAGGTGGCGCTGCCGCCCGCGGGCCCGGCGTCGCCGACGGGCGCGCCCAGCGCCTGAGGCAGGCCCCGGGCTAGAGGCGCTCGAGCGCCTGGAACTCGGCGTAGTCCACGATCTTGTCGCCGTTGGCATCGCCCGAGCTGATGCGCGTGCCCGTGCCCACCAGCTCCTCGGCCGAGAGCACCCCGTTGCTGTCGCGGTCCAGCGTGTCGAAGGCGATGCGGCGCGCCGTGGTGGCCTGCAGCAGGATCGGGTGCGGGGAGCCGAGGATGGCGCCCACGTTGTCCTCGCGCGAGGGGGCGGGCAGCAGGTCGCGCTGCGTGAACACGTGCGTGGCAGGGTCCACCTCGTAGCGCACGATCTTGCCCACCGAGTCGATGCGGCCCAGCACGGTGCGGCGGTCCAGCCCGGTCACCTCGTAGAGGCGCAGCGTGGGGCCGCCCTTGGCCTGGCGGTAGTCGCGCGCCTCCAGGTAGCCCACGAGCACGGGCGGGCGCGTCTCGCCGTTCACCGTGCGCGACTCCAGCACGCGCCACACCTGCCCGCCCTCGCGCACCATCCAGTCGCTGCGGTCGAGCCGCGCGCCCAGGTCGCTGCCGGCCACGCGCACGCCCACGTTGGGGTTGCCGCCGCCGGCCGGACGGCTGGCGCAGCCGGCGAGGGCCAGTGACAGGGCCGGGACCAGCAAGGAGGCGATCGACATGACACGGCGCATGGGCACGGGGCTCCCGGGGAAGGGCGTAGGATAGCCCCGTACCGTGGCCCCCTACAACCCTCCCCGCCTGCGTCCCCGGTTCGCGAGGGCCTTGGCCCGGCCCGGGGCTGGGGGAGGCCCGGCGTGATCGGGGAGGGCCTGGCGGGCGACCCGGCCCAGTGGCTGGCGCCTGGGGGACCGGTGGCCGAGGCCCTGCGGGCGCAGGGCGTGCCCTTCGAGCCGCGCGCCCAGCAGGTGGCGATGTGCTCGGCCGTGCACGAGGCCTTCCAGCAGGACCGGCACCTCCTCGTCGAGGCCGGGACGGGCGTGGGCAAGACCTTCGCCTACCTGCTGCCGGCGCTGCTGCACGCGCAGCGCACCGGGCAGGCCGTGGCCGTGTCCACCAGCAGCATCGCGCTGCAGGAGCAGCTGGTGCGGCGCGACCTGCCCCTGCTGGCCCGCGTGCTGCCCGGGCTGGACTGGGCCTTGCTCAAGGGGCGTGGGAACTACCTGTGCCTGCGCCGCATGCACGCCGCGCTCGCCGAGCGCGGCCTCTTCGAGGGCGACCTGCGCGATCGGCTGGAGGACGTGGCGGCGTGGAGCGAGTCGCCGGGCGAGGGCAGCCGGCAGGAGATGCCCTCCGACCCGGGCGACGCGGCCTGGGACCTCGTGCGAGCGGAGCGTGACAACTGCCTCGGTCCTCGCTGCAAGCACTACGAGGTGTGCAGCTACCAGGCCTCGCGCCGCCGGGCCCAGCAGGCCCAGCTCATCGTCATCAACCACCACCTGCTGGTGAGCGACCTCGTGCTGCGTCGCGGCGGCGGCTCGATGCTGCCGCCGCTGGCCGCGGTGGTGGTGGACGAGGCCCACGACCTCGAGGAGGTGGCGGCCGAGCACCTGGGCACGCGGGTGTCGGCCTCCTCGCTCGTGCAGGCCCTGGGGCGCCTGTGGAACGCACGCAACCGCAGCGGACTGCTGGCTGCGCACGCCGATGCGGCGCTGCGCGCCGAGGTGGAGGCGGTGCGCGGCGAGGTGCTGGCCTTCTTCGACGGGCTGGCCGCAAGCCTCCCCGGCGGGTCGCGCGCAGGCGCAAGGGGCGACGGGCGCGGCCGCGGGCCCACGGCGCTGGCCTTTCCCGAGCCCTCGCCCGTGCCGCCCGCGCTGGGCGAGCGCCTCAAGGTGCTGGGCGGCGTGCTCATCGATCGCGCCGAGGGCCTGCTGGCGGGTGGCGAGGCCCTCGAGCAGGCGGCGCGCGGCCGGTCGCTGGTCGTGGCGGGTGAAGCCTTGCTGGGCCTGTGCGGCCCCACGCCGGCTGGCATGGTGCGCTGGCTCGACACGCAGGGGCGCCTGCCTGCGCTGTGCGCCGCGCCGGTGGACGTGGGGCCCACGCTGCAGCAGGCGCTGTGGTCGCAGGTGGGATCGGCCGTGCTCACCAGCGCCACGCTGGCCACGGGCCGTCCGCCCTCCTTCGACTACCTGCGCGGCCGGCTGGGCGTCGCGGAGGCGGCGGAGTGCGTGCTGGGCAGCCCCTTCGACTACCCGAGGCAGGCGCGGCTCGTGCTCGTGGCGGGCCTGCCCGACCCCTCCCGCGAGTCGCACGCGTGGGAGCAGGCGCTGCCCGAGGCGGTGCTGGCCGCGGTGCGTGCCACGCAGGGTGGCGCCCTGGTGCTGTTCACCTCGCGCTCCTCCATGCAGGCGTGTGCCGAGGCCCTGCGCGAGCCGCTGGCGGCCGACGGCCTCGAGCTGCTGGTGCAGGGCGAGGGCCTCGACCGCTCGCAGCTGCTCGAGCGCCTGCGCGAGGGCGGCGGCGTGCTCATGGGCCTCGCCTCGTTCTGGCAGGGCGTGGACGTGCCCGGCGATGCGTTGCGCCACGTCATCATCACGCGCCTGCCCTTCCAGCCGCCGGACCATCCCCTGCAGCAGGCGCGCAGCCGGCGCGTGGAGGAGCTGGGCGGTGACCCCTTCGCCGAGCTCTCGCTGCCCCAGGCCGCGTTGCGCCTCAAGCAGGGCTTCGGGCGCCTGGTGCGCCGGTCCACGGACCACGGCCGCGTGACCATCCTCGACCCGCGCACGCGCACCAAGGGCTACGGGCGCACGCTGCTGGAGAGCCTGCCGGCCTGCCCGGTGGAGGTGCAGCATGCCACGCCTGCGGGCGCGCCGCCTCCCGAGCCCGCGGCGCCCGACGAGGAGTGGCCGGTGGACGGGCCGGGGCCCGACGACCTGCCGCCGGCGCGCACGCGGTAGGGCGGCCGCGGCACGGCCTGTGGCGCCGCCCGGTCGCGGGTGGGCGCGGGGCCGGCGCC
The DNA here is from genome assembly GCA_964228555.1 of Planctomycetota bacterium. Taxonomy (GTDB): domain Bacteria; phylum Planctomycetota; class PLA2; order PLA2; family JAEUHO01; genus CAXQZU01. The sequence goes on along the minus strand of CAXQZU010000017.1, from coordinate 19,275 downwards.
CCCGTACGCTGGCCGCGCCATGACGGGCCTCGAGCGCACCATCGACCTGACCGGCATCCGCGTCGCGCCCGGCCCGGTCACGCGCTGGCTGTTGCGCGTGGATGCCGTGCGCGCCGTGCTTCAGGTGCTGGGCGCCCCGGCCTGTGCCGCGCTGGCAGCCGAGCCCGCCGGCTGGCTCACGGTGCTGGGCGCCGTGGTGGGGGTGCCTGCCGGGCTGGGCGGTGCCGTGACGGTGCCGGCCTGGCTGCCGTGGGCGCTGCTGGCGCACGGCCTGCTGACGCTGCTGGTGATCCCCGCGTGCCTGCGCGTGGAGCCGCGCGGCATGACGGCGCGTCGCCGGCTGGGCATGCTCGCCGTGGCCGAGGTGCTGTTCCTGGGCGTGGGCGGCGCGGCCCGCTCCGCGGCCGTCGTGCTGTGGACGGGGGTGCTCTGGATCGCCATGCTCACCGCCGGCCTGAGGCTCTCGCGGGAGGTGGCGCGCCTCTCGGGCGAGGAAGGCCTCGAGGTGGATCCCTCGCGGCCGCGCATCTAGCGGCGCAGCCCGGAGGCTAGCGCGAGCCGGCCGCTGCCTTGCCCTGCTTGGCCGCGCGGGCCTTGGCCAGGATCTCCTGCGCGAGGTGGTTGGCCGCCTCGTTGGTGGGCAGGTTGTGCGCCTTGCTGGTGGCATAGACCTTCTTGAGCGCGTGGTAGATGTTCTCGACCTTCGCGCGCGAGCGGGCCTCGTCGTAGCCGCCCTTCTCGAACTCGATGGACACGTTGATGATGCCGCCGGCGTTGATGACGTAGTCGGGTGCGAGCAGGATGCCGGCGGCCTTCAGCCGTGCGCCGTGCTCCTCGCGCAGCAGGATGTTGTTGGCCGCGCCCGCCACGATGCGCGTCTTCAGCCGCGGGAGCGTCTCGTCGTTGATCACGGCGCCCAGCGCACACGGCGCCAGCACGTCACAGGGCGTGGACAGGATCTCGCTGGCGTCCACCACGCTGCCCCCGGTGGCCTTGGCCACCTCGGCGGCGCGATCGGCGGAGATGTCGGCCAGCACCAGCCGCGCCCCGGCCTTGGCCAGGTGCTCGGCCAGGTACTTGCCCACGTGGCCGCAGCCCTGCAGGGCCACGGTGCGGCCCTTGAGGTCGGGCGAGCCGAACACTTCCTCCACGCTGGCCACGATGCCGCGGAAGCAGCCCAAGGCCGTCCACGGCGAGGGGTCGCCGCTGGAGCCCATCTCGCGCGGCAGGCCGCTGACGTAGCGGGTGGCGCGGCGCACGACCTGCATGTCGTCGGGCGAGGTGCCCACGTCCTCGGCCGTGATGTAGGCACCGCCCAGCGAGTCGATGAACTTGCCCATCGCGAGGAACAGCTTCTCGCTCTTCTGCGTCTTGGGGTTGCCCAGGATCACGCTCTTGCCGCCGCCCAGGCCCGTCTCGGCCACGGCCGACTTGTAGGTCATGCCCTTCGAGAGGCGCAGCACGTCGAACAACGCGTCGTCCCACGACGCGTAGGGCCACATGCGCAGGCCGCCCAGCGCCGGTCCCAGCGTGGTGTCGTGCACCGCGATGATGGCCTTGAGGCCCGACTCCGGGTCCTCGCAGGTCACCACCTGCTCGTAGTGGGCCTGCTGGATGCGCGTGATCTTCATGGCCGTGCGGGCTCCGGGAGGAGGTGGCTACGGGGAGGACTACGGGGCGCCAAGGTACGCCTGCGGACCCCCGCGGCGCAGGATTGCTGGCGGTCGCTCGCCCGGCCTACGCGGGCGTGTCGCCGGCGGGCGGCTTGCCGCCCCGGCGCGAGCGCGCCGCGGACGGCTTCGAGGGCCGCTCCTTCGCGCCGTCGCTCGCGCCCCGCGACGGCTCGGGGGCCTTGGCCCCACGACGGGGGTTGCGCGCGCCCGCGTCCCCGGCCGTCGGCCCCGCCTTGGGCTGGGAGGCGCGCTGGCCCTTGCGGGCCGCGGCCTCCTGGCCCGGGGCCTTCGCGGCGCGCACGGCTGCGTCGCCCGCGTCCCCGTCGCTGCCGCTCGCAGCGGCGCCTGCCGGCGCCGCGGTGGAGCCCTTGGCCGGGGCGCGCCGGCCACGGCCCTTGCCGCGCCGCCCGCCACCCTCGGCCATGCGCCGCTCACGCTCGGCCAGCAGCTCCACCGCCTGCTCCAGCGTGATCGCCTCGGGGGGGAGGCCGGGGGGCACGTTGGCGTTCACCACGCCGTCGGTGATGTACACGCCGTACTTGCCGTCGCGCATCACGATGGGCTTGGCGCTCTGCGGGTGCTTGCCCAGCTCGCGCAGCGGCGGCTTGGCCTCGCGCTGGCCGCGGCCCATGCGCGGCGCCTTGAGGGCCGCCAGTGCCGTCGCGAGGTCGACCTCCAGCAGGTTCACGCCCTTGGGCAGCGAGCGGGACTCGGTTCCGCAGGTGACGTAGGGCCCGAAACGGCCCAGGCGCGCCATGACATGCGCCTTCTCGGGGTGCTCGGGGTTCTCGCCCAGGTCGCGCGGCAGCGACAGCAGCTTGAGCGCCGTGGCGAGGTCCACCTGCGCCGGGTTCATGCCGGGCAGCAGGCTGGAGGTCTTGGGCTTGAGGGCCGGGTCGATGGCCACCTTCTTCTTGCTGCCCTTGGGCGGCGCCGGCGGCGCCTCGCCCAGCCGCAGGTAGGCCCCGTTGCGGCCCATCAGCAGGTAGACCTTCTTGCCCGTGGCCGGGTCCACGCCCAGCGAGTCGGGCCCACGCGCGGCCTGCGCCAGCAGCTCCTCGGCGCGCGCCACGGTGAGCTCGTCGGGGGCCATCGTGACCGGCAGGCTGCACTTGCGCGCGTCGTCGCTCATGAACAGCCCGAACTTGCCCACGCGCACCTCGATGGGGCCGGCACTGCCGGTGCCCAGCGGGAAGGCACAGTCGTGGCGCGGGCTGATGCCCGCCTTGCTGGCCTCCAGCTGCTTGCTGAAGCCATCCCAGAAGCGGCGCAGGTAGGCGACGCGGCTGTCCTCGCCGCGCGCCACGGTGTCGAGCCCGTCTTCCATGGTGGCGGTGAAGTCGTAGTCCAGCAGCTCCCGGAAGTGCTTGCGCAGCATGCGCACCACCACGATGCCGGTCCAGGTCGGCACCATCGCGTTGCCACGCATCAACACGTACTCGCTCGTGGGCGAGCGCAGCTGGCCCACGATGGTGGCCCACGTGCTGGGGCGGCCGATGCCGCGCCGGTCCAGCTCCTTGATCAGGCTGGCTTCCGTGAAGCGCGCGGGCGGCTGCGTCTCGTGGCCGCTCGCGTCCAGCGCCAGCACCTGCAGCGACTGGCCCTTGGCCAGCGGCGGCAGGCGCGAGCCGCCTCGCGCCTCGCGTCCGCCCTCGCGTCCGGCCTCGGGCTCGTCGTCGCCCTCCTGGTAGGCGCGCATCCAGCCGGCGAAGGTGGTGGTGCGGCCGTTGGCCCGCACCAGCGCCTCGGGCGTGCCGCCCGTCACCGCGCCCAGCCCGATGTCCACGCGCAGGTCGTCGCCGTGCGCATCGCGCATCTGCGAGGCCACCGTGCGCTGCCAGATCATCTCGTAGAGCCGGCCGGCCTCGGGGCCGAACTCGGCGGCCACCGAGCGCACGTCGCGGAAGGTGGTGCCGGCGGGGCGGATGGCCTCGTGGGCCTCCTGCGCGTTCTTCACCTTGGTGGCGTACTGGCGCGGCTCGGGCGTGAGCCACTCGGCGCCGTACTGCGTGCGGATCAGGTCGCGTGCGGCGTCCAGCGCCTGCTTGCTCAGCGTCGTGGAGTCGGTGCGCATGTAGGTGATGGCACCGCCCTGGTAGAGGGCCTGCGCCGCCGACATCGTGTTGCGCGAGGTCATGCCCAGCTTGCGGCCGGCCTCCTGCTGCAGCGTGCTGGTGGTGAAGGGGGCGAAGGGGCGCCGCACCCACGGCTTGGTCTCCAGCCCCAGCACCGTGGCCGGGCCCTCGCCCAGCCGGCGCGCCAGCTCGCGGGCCTGCGCCTCGTCCAGCAGGTGCGCGTCGCGCGCCAGCTGGCCCGTGGTGGGCTCGAAGTCGCCGCCCTGCGCCACGCGCTTGCCGGCCACCTCGACCAGCCGCGCCTCGAAGGCCTGCGTCGCGTCGCCGCCCGGGGCCAGGCGTGCGAGCAGGTCCCAGTAGGAGGCCTTGCGGAAGGCGCGCCGCTCCAGCTCGCGGTCCACCAGCAGGGCCAGCGCCACCGTCTGCACGCGGCCGGCGCTGAGCGGGCGGCCCACCTTGCGCCACAGCACGGGGCTGAGGCGGTAGCCCATCAGGCGGTCGAGGATGCGGCGCGCCTCCTGCGCCTGCACCAGGTTCATGTCCAGCGCGCGCGGCTCGGCGAGCGCGTGCAGGATGGCCTCGCGCGTCACCTCGTGGAACACCAGCCGCTTGACCGGCACCTTGGGCTTGAGCACCTCGAGCAGGTGCCACGAGATGCTCTCGCCCTCGCGGTCCTCATCGGTGGCCAGCCAGAGCACGTCGGCGTCCTTGAGCAGGCGGCGCAGCGTGGCCACCGAGTCGCGGCGGTCGGCGGAGACCACGTAGCAGGGCTCGAAGTCGCGGTCGATGTCCACGGCCAGCCGCTTGTCCGGCAGGCTGGCGAAAGGCTCGGGGATGGTGTCGCCGCGCTCAGGCAGGTCGCGCACGTGGCCCTTGCAGGCCTCCACCTGGTACTCCTCGCCGAGGAACTTCTTGATCGTCTTGGCCTTGGCCGGCGACTCGACGATCACGAGGTGGCGCTCGGCCTCGGCTCGGGCGGCGGTCTTCTTGGCGGCAGTCGGCGGCATGCGGAGCGCGGATTCCCTCGGGGCGCGGGCGTTCGGCGGGGCGGCAAGGCCCCACGTGGGCGGGACTCTACCGCTCGGGGGGGCCCGATCCCCGCGATTTGCGGTCGGCCTCCCAGCGAGGCCTCTCCCCTAGGATGCGCCCGCCCGCCCAGGAGGTGCTCGCATGCACGCCCGTCCCATCCGGCTCGCCCTCGCGCGCGCGCACGTGCCGTCGCGTGCGCGCGCGACAGCGCACGCGCGTGCGCTCGCGTGCGCGCCCGCGAGGGCTGCGCAGCGAGGAGCGGCTGCACGCCGTGCGGCGCGCCGGGTGGTGGCGCTGGGGTTGGTGCTCGCGGCCGCCTTGCCCACGGCGGCCTGCCGCGGGCGGTGCACGCCTTGCCCGCCGCGCGGCACGCCGCCGGCCGTGCAGCCCGTGGCGGGGCAGCCTGCCGTGGAGACGGGCACGCCGCGCGCGCGCGCGCGTGCGCTGCGGGCCTCGCTGGCTGCGGCGCCGAGGGCGCCCTGGTCCTTCGAGGGCGAGCTGGTGGGGCTGGGCGCGCGACTGGGCCGCGTCGAGCTGGCCGCCGAGCCGGGCACGCTGGGCGACCAGCCCTGCTGGGTCGTGAGCGAGCGCACCGTGCGCGAGCACGGCGCAGCGCGCGTGGTGTCGGACAGCACGCTGTTCCTCGCGCCCGACCTCGCCTTGCTGCGCAGCGAGAGCGCGCTGCGAGCGCCGGGCGGCAGCAGCCTGCTGGCCATGGGCTGGCGCGACGGGCGCCTGGAGGTGCACGAGGAGGCCGGCGACGAGGCCCGCGCCGCTGCGCTGGACGCGCCCCGCGAGGCCACCAGCGGCCTCTTCGCGCTGCTGGCGCTGGCGCGCGCGCTGCCCGCGCAGGACCTCGCCACGCCCGGCGTCGCGTGGCGGCTGGAGGTGGCCGACGGGCGCCTCGCCTTCGGCGACGACAAGGGCCAGCCGCTGCCGGCCGGGCTGGCCGATGTCGAGCTCACGGTGGTCGAGGGACGCGCGGGGGGCGCGACGCTCGTGCTGGAGGGCCGCGCCGCCTCGGGCCGCGCGCTGCGCCTGCACCTGGACCGCGCCACGCGCGCGGTGCAGCGCATCGAGGGCCTCGTGCCCGCGCTCTCCATCGTGCCGCGCGGCACGCCCGGCCTGCCGCCGGCGCCCGCGTGGTTCGCGCGCGTGGGGGAGCCGCCGCAGGATGCGCTCTCGGCGTTCGTCACCTTCGGGCGCGGCTACCACCTCCCGCGGCGCGACCTGCTGGAGGCCGCCTTCCACTGGCCGTCCATGCGGGACCACGAGGTCGCCGCGGGCACCTACCCGGCGGGCACCGCGCCGGAGCGCGTGCGCGACGACTTCTGCGCCGAGTTCGAGCGCATGAGCAAGCACCGCAGCGAGGGCGACTGCGACGACCTGCTGGTGCAGCTGCTGCTGAGCGCCACCATCACCACGCACGCCGACGGCAGCGTGACGGTGGACACGCTGCCGGCCTACGGCGACCACGCCTACACCATGGCGCCGCGCGACGGGCGCTGGTGGATCGTGCGGGTGGACTGAGGGCTAGGCGAGGCCCAGCACGCGCGCCGTCCGCTGGACGGGCGCCGTGTCGGCCGGCAGCGCGATGGGCTGGGGCGGGCCGTGGGGCTCGCGTGCGGGGCGCGTGCGCTCGTCGGCCTCGCGCCGCGCCAGCACGCTGGCCACCATCGGCGCGAGGCGCTGCTCGATCACCTCGGGTGCGGGCAGGCCTGCCGCGCCGGCGTAGCCAGCCAGCAGCGCTGCACTCGCCCCCGGCGGCGCGTGGCGCTGCGCGTGGGCCAGCAGGCGCGCGAGGTCGCGCAGCCTCAGGCGGTCCAGCCGCGGCCCGGGGGCGAGGCGTGCCCAGCGCGAGGCGCCCACCGGCAGAGCCTGCAGGCCGCCCTCGTCCAGCAGCACGTTCTTCGGCCAGCAGTCGCCGTGGCGCCAGCCCGCGTCGTGCCAGCCGCGCACGCTGGCACCCAGCCGGCCCCAGCCGGGCCCGCCCGCGCGCGCGAGGAGCACGTCGGCCGCCACGAGGCCCTCCACGAAGGGACGCACCAGCACCGAGCCCGTGAGCCGCCCCAGCGCTGCACGCCGCTCCAGCACGAGGCAGGGCAGCGGAACCGGGATGCCGCAGGCGCGCGCGGCCAGCAGGCCCAGCGCCTCGCGCCGCTCGCGCGAGGCGCGCCAGGCCTGCTTCCAGCCCTTGCCCGCGCGCGGGGCGCGCCACTTCACCAGCCACGGCCCCGCCTCGCCCTCGACGCGCACCGCGGCGCTGTCGCGGTCGGTGGAGAGCACGCGTCCCGCCGCGCAGGCCTGCATCCAGCCTGCCGCCGACAGCGCCTGCCAGCGTGCGCCCAGCGGTGCGGCACCCGCCGGCTGCCAGAGGACCTCGCGCGCCGTGGCCCCGCCTAGGCGCCCGGCGCGCGGAACACGGCCACCGCCACGGTGGAGAACAGGCTGGCCAGCCGCAGCGGCGGGCCGTCCATCACCAGCCCGGCCTGCCCGGCCTCCTCGGCCAGCTGCGCGGGCGTGAGCACGCTGCGGCGGCGCCGCACTCCGCGCAGGCGCTGGAAGCGCGCCTTGAGCGTGCTGGCGTCGCTGAACGAGAGCACCACGCGCCGCTGGGCCACGCGCGCCAGCTCGTGCAGCACGCGCAGCCGGTCGGGCTGCTCGAGGTGGTGCAGCAGGCGGTGGCACACGGCCGTGTCCACGTGCCGGTCGGGCAAGGGCAGCCGGTCGGCGCTCGCCACGTGGAACTCGACGAGCCCAGCCGCGGCCGGCCCGGCCAGCACCTCGCGCGCCTCGGCCACCATGGTGGGGGAGAGGTCGGCCGCGACGAGGTGCGTGGCCCGCTCCAGCAGCACGGGTCCCAGGCGCCCGGCCCCGCAGGGGCAATCCAGAAGCCGGCCCTGCGCGCCCGCGCGCGCCAGCGCACGGCGCACGATGGCCAGCTCGCGCCGGTTGCTCCAGCGCCGCGCCAGCGACTGCTCGTACTTGTGCCGGTAGTCGCGCGCGCCCTCGGGCGACTGGTAGCGGGCGTAGAGGTGCGCGTCCATGCCGCGCAGCCTACCGCGCACGACCCGCCGGCCGCGCGCGCCGTGCTAGCGGCCCTGCGGGCGGTCCAGGCGCTCCATCAGCAGGTAGCGCAGTTGCTTGCGCAACTCTTCCATCTCCCGGCGCAGCGCCTCGATCTCGCCCTGCGGGCCCGCCTGCGGTCCCTGCGGGCCGCGCTGCATGCCGCGCTGCGGCCCGTCCTGCCGGCCACGCGGGCCGGGGCCCTGCGGGCCACCCTGCATCGGCCCCTGCGGACCGTCCTGCATGCGGCCCGGGCCCATGCGCTCGCGCTGCATGCCCTCGCGCGGTCCCATCTGCATGCCCATCCCCATGCCCATCCCCATGCCCATGCCGCGGCGCTCGCCCGGCGCGGGCGGGCCCTGCGGGCCGGCGCGCGGTGCAGGGGGCGGCGCGTCCGGAACGCTGGGCACCGGGTGGGGCAGGAAGATCTGGCCGCGGCGCACGCCGCCCACGCTGGGCGGCGCGCCCGGAGGCAGGCGGCCCCACGTCGTCCCGGGAGGCGGCGGGCCCTGCGGGCCACGGCGCCCATCCTGCGGCGGGGGACCCTGCTCAGGCCCGCGGCCGCCCATGCCGGGCGCCATGCCCCTGCGGTCCATGCTGCGCGGCCCCATGCCCTGCGGACCCGTGCCACGCGGGCCCATGCCCTGCTGCCCAAGGCCCTCAGGCGGGCCCTGGCGCTGGCGCATGCGCTGCGCCATGGCCTCGCGGCCCTGCGCCATGCGCTGCAGGCCCTGCTCCATGCGCCCGATGGTGGCGCGCACCATCTGCGCCAGGCCGTCCATGCCGGCGGCCTGCAGGTGCTCGAGCGCCTCGCGCGCGTGGCGCAGCCGGGCCTCGGGCTCCATGGCCCCCGGCCGGCCCTCGCCGCGCTGCGGCTCGCGCCCGCGCGCGTCGCGCTGCTCGGCCTCGGCCAGCGCCTCGCGCGCCTGCTGCGCCCGCTGGCGCAGGCCCTCGAGCTCGGAGCGACCCTCTTCGCGCGGGCCGCGGGCCGGGGCCTCGCGCCCCGGCGCCTCGCCACGCGCACGCTGCTCGCGCATCTCGCGGCGCGCCTGCTCCAGCGCACGCTCCAGCTCGGCCACCTCGCGCTCGCGGCCCGCCTGGCGGGCCTCCACGAGGCGCCGCTCCAGCCCGTCGATGCGCAACGCGGCCGCACGCTCGGGCGACACCTGCACGTCCACGCCGCGACCGTCCATGCCCGGCATGCCGGGCCCGCGCGGCTCGGCCACCAGCAGGCCCATCTGGCCCAGCAGGGCGACAGCGCCATCGAAGGCCTTGCGGTCGCTGGAGGACAGCACCAGCACGCCCTCGCGCACGCGCGCCTTCACGTCAGGGAAGGCCTCCTTCACGCGCTGCACCGCCTGCTCCAGCTGCTCGGGCCGGCCCTCCATGACACGGCCTTGGTGCACGCGCGGCGCCTCGCCGTCCTTGGGCGCAGGCTTGGGTGCAGCCTTGGGCGGGGGCGCGCCCTGCGGCTTGCCCGCGTCGTCCTCGTTGCCCGCTGCACGGGCCTTGCGCACCTTCAGGCCCAGCTCCTTGCACAGCGCGCGCGCCTTCTCGGCGGCCTCGGGGCTTGCGAAGGTGAGGCGCAGCACCTCGCCCTCCCACGCCACGCCCGTGGCGCCGGTCTGCTGGCCCAGCGCATCGGCCGCCTTGTGCAACGCCTCGCGCTCGCCGCGCACCTCCAGCGTCACCGGGCCGGTGGGCTGCTTGGCCGGCGCCTTGGCGCCCGGCGTGCCTTCATCCGCCCGCGCGGGAGCCGGCGTGACCAGCAGCGCGAGGCCGAGGATGCAGAGGCCGATCGACGAGGCAGCGTGACGCATGGCAGGTCTCCTGGGCCGGAGTCCGTCGTGCGGTCCCGGCCATGCTCCAACCCTACTGCCGGCCCCGCGTCGCGGTCGTGGGGGCGGCGGGGGCCCCGCCCCCTCGCAGCGAGCGTCCCGGCGGGGGCGGCCCCTGCCCCTCGCGCTCAACGCTCGGGCACGTGGATGAACTGGCCCCCGCCCACCTTGGCCAGCTGCGACAGGAAGGGCAGGTCCAGCCCCAGCGAGCCCAGCGCGATCACGTGCATCTCCACCTTGGCGAAGCGGTTGAGGTCCTCGAACCAGCTCAGGATCTCGGGCGTGGCCGTGATCTCTCCGCGCGTGGGGCTGCCGTCGGTGAGGAAGTAGACCGTGTCGGGGATGGGGTCGAGCGTGGCGTCCAGCGTGGTCTTGCCGTGCAGGCCCAGCGCGGCCTTGAGCGCGCCGTGGATGTTGGTCTCGCCGTCCAGCGTCGCCGACTCGACCGCGCCCACGGCCGACTCCACGTTGCCCGCCACCGGCACCAGCCCGTCCTTCCAGGGCCGCACCTCGCTGGAGAAGAACACCAGTGCGAAGCGCGCGCGCGGGTCCAGCGAGCGCAGCGCCACCGTGAGGGCCTGCTTGGCGATCTGGCCCCGCGTGCCCTCGGCGGGCACGTCGCCCAGCCGCTTGACCGCGTCGGGCGGCACCTTCAGCAGCGTCTCCATGCTGCCGCTGGTGTCGAGCACGAAGCCGATGGCGCGCGAGAAGATGCGCTTGCCGTAGTAGCGCGGCTCGTCCTTGGTGGGGGGCTTGGCCGGCCCGTAGCGGTCGTCGGCGGGGTTGCGCGGCTGGGGCAGGTCGGGCGGCAGGCGCCCGCCGTGGCGCTGCTTCTGCTGCGTCCACCACGCGCGCCACGAGTCGGCGCTCTCGCCCAGGTCGTCACGAGCCACGGCCACCAGCGCCGCCTTGAGCTCGCGCTGCAGGCGCCCACCCTCGGTGTCGAAGCGCTCGATGAGCTTGTCGAGCGCCTCCTCGGTGCCGTAGCGCGCAAGGCCCCGGCAGGCCGTCACGCGCACCTGCCAGTCGGCGTGCTCCAGCATGGGGATGCTGGCCAGCGTGGCCTGCGGGCAGCGCCTGCCGTAGGTGGCCACGGCGTCGGCGATGGCGATCCACGGCTTGGGGCGCGTCTCCGACATCGCCGCCGAAAGCGGCTCGAACGAGGCCGGGTCGCCGATGCGCGCCAGCGCCTGCGCCGCGTTGGCGCGCGCCAGCCAGTGCGACTCCGAGGCCAGCATGGCCTCCAGCGCGGGCCGCGCCTCCTTGTCCTGGTCCAGGCCCAGCACGCGCGCCACGCCGGCGCGCCCCAGCGGGTCCTTGTGCTTCAGGCCCTGCGCGCGCAGCCAGGCCACCACCGCCGGGTCCTTGCTGCGCTGCAGCACCAGCAGGATCGACTCGCGCACATGATCGCTGGGGTGGTCCAGCCGTCCCACCACCACCTCCAGCACCTTGAGGTCGGTGATGCGGTCCAGCCCGCGGATGCGGCCCGCCAGCACCTCGGGATCCTCCTCGGCGGCGATGGCGGCGCGCTCGCGCGCGCCGGCCACCTCCAGATCCTCTTCCCTGGCCATCTCGCCCAGCGTCGGGCGCTTGCCGGTCACGCGGTCCACCCAGCGCTTGTGGAACTCGTCGGCCGTGAAGCCGAAGGCCTCGCGGAACGAGGGTGCCTCGCCCTGGCCCTTGCGCACGCCGCGCAGGGCCTTGAGGAAGCGGTCGCGGTCCTCGCGCAGGGCGAGGTCGAACACCGACCACGCCCGGATGCGGTCTTCGTAGGTGAATGAGCCCAGCGAGCCGCGTCCGAACCAGGTCTCGATGGGGTCCAGCCGGCCGCCGGCCTGGCCGCGTGCCTTCTTGTCCCAGTCCTTGGGGCTGCCCGAGGGGGCGGCGCTCTCGCTGCTGCAGTAGTGCGCGAGGTCGGCGTGCTCGGGCAGCAGCTTCTCGAGGAAGTAGGCCGCCCCCTCGAAGGCCCAGATCGGGCACTCCTTCTTCATCCCCGAGCCGCCCGCCCAGCAGCTGAAGAGGATGTGGCCGACCATGTGCCGCACGTAGGCATGCATCGACAGGTCGCTGCCCTCCTCGGCGTAGCACGCGGCGAAGCCGTTGCCCGCGAGGCCCGCCGAGATGCGATCGCCGCCGCCCGCGCCGTAGACCATGTTCGTGCGCGCGCCGCCGAAGTACTTCTCCTGGATGGCGGCCTCCGTGGACGCCTTGCCCACGAGGAAGATGGCCATGGGCTTGGACAGGCGCAGGTCGCCGCCGAACCAGTGGCCGAAGTCTTCCCACGCCTGCTCGGCCCGCTGCGCGTAGAGGTGCGCGATCTCGTGGGCCGAGGCGATGCGGAAGCTCCCGCCCTCGACGGGCACCTTCACCTGCCGCTCGAGGTCCGTGACGATGTAGAAGTGCGGCGAGAACACGACCGAGAGCGGCCACTTCTTCGTGCTGCCCTCGACCTCCAGCGCCTTGGCGAGCCGCTCGACCACCTTGGGGTCGCGCCCGCCCAGGTCGGCGTCGCAGGCCTCGCACTCGCTGTTCGTCCAGCACTCGCTGCACTGCAGCCGCCACGAATGCGCGTGGCGCTTCCAGAAGCACTCTTCCTTGCCGCTGCTCCAGCAGGCACCGCTGGTGCCCTTGGGCCGCTCGCGCCCCTCGCACGTGCCGCCCGCGAGGCAGCAGCCACAGCGGCATCGGTCCGTGGGCGGCTTCATCGGCGAGCGCAGGTAGTGCCAGCAGGCCTGCCCCTGGTCGCATGGGCAGTGTCCCGGCTTGAGGCGCGCGAGGTAGGGAGTGTCTCGGTCGCCGTCGCCGCCGGCCAGCCCCTGCGCCAGCAGGAAGGCCGTGGCCACCGCCGCCAGCGCCAGCCAACGCGTCACGAGGGCCTGGTGGGATGCCACGGGGCGCATGCTAGCCCCGGGCCGCGGGCCCTGTCACGCAGAGGCCCCGCAGGCCGCGCCGAGAGGCATCACGATGCAGCGGCAAGACATGCCGGGGACATCACGATGCGAATGGATCTGGCGGCAACGAGCTGGAGAAAAGGGGAAATGTGTGGAATGAGAAGGCTCGTTTTACGCGTTGGCGCAACCGCCAGGCTCCAAGCAAGAGATGTACCCGAGCCCGGGGACAGGGGGGGCAAAAATGCGCGTGCCACGGGCAGATGACACGACCGGAGCACCCCAGCGCCCGATACCCTGCCCGGACCAATCGCCTAACAACGGGGATTCGCCCGGGCTGGGCCCCACGCCTCGCGCAGGATCCGGGCGCTCCGGCGCGGGCGCACGGTCAGTCCCCGTCGAACAGGGCGCCCTGCGTTCCCTCGCCGTAACGCGCCAGGTACGGCTTCACGTCCATCTTGCGCGCCGTGTTGGCGCTGCTCATGTAGCGCACGCTGCCGAAGATGGGCCGGATGGGGGCCCACGGCCGGTCGAAGCGGCCCATCACCCACGTGATGCCGCAGGTGCTGTTGGGGTCGCGCCCGTCGAGCGCGTAGCGGTCGTTGAGCAGCAGCATGTGCGCCAGCGCCTCGTCGGGCGTCGCGCTCCACTCGAGGATCTTCTTGCCCCACAGCATGCGCAGGTAGTTGTGCATCACGCCCTCGCGCAGCAGCTGGCGCTGCGCGGCGTTCCACAGCGGGTCGTGCGTGCGGGCCTGCTCCAGCGGCTCGAGCGTGTAGGTGGTCGGGCGCGGGTCGCGCGCGTGCTCGCCCAGCGTCTCCTGCGCCCAGGCGGGCAGCGCCTCCAGCGTCGTGGGGTCGGGCCCGAAGCGGCTGGCGGCGTGCCCCACCTCGCGCCACGTGATGACCTGGTCGAGGAAGCCCTCGGCCGGCGCCGAGCAGCCCCACCAGCCCTCGCGGCGCCCGTCCACCTTGCTGGAGAGGTCGCTGGGCTTCCAGCGCTCCACGCGCAGCACGGCCAGCGCCACCTCGTGGGGCGCGACGTGGCCCCAGTGCAGCCATGGCGAGAGGCCCGAGGCCGCCTCCACGGTGGGGTCGTTGCGCTCGCCGTAGCGCACGAGCCGCTGCTCGAGGAAGCGTTCCAGCACCTTGGCCGCCGCGCGCTCGCCGCCCGTCACGCCCGGCACGGGCGCGACGCGGTGCGAGATGCGCAGCGCCGCCAGCGCCTCGGGCCGCGCCTCCAGCAGCGCCTCGCTGGCCTGCGGCCAGCGCCGCGCCACGCCCGCGGGCAGCGTGGCGCCGCCCAGGCCGCCGCCGGCCAGCGGCTCTTCCTCGGGCAGCCGCGCACGCTCCAGCCAGGCCGGCAGCTCGCGCTGCAGGTGGCGCCGGTAGGCGTAGGCGGTGGGCCAGGCCTTGCCCGCCACCTGCAGCGGCAGCACGGTGCAGCCCTCGACGGCCTCCATGCGCACCGGGAGGCGCCGCGCCGCGGCCGCCACCATGCGCGGCAGGAAGTAGCCGGGCCAGTCGTCGGCCACCACCAGCACCGCCTCCGCGGCCAGCGCCTCCAGCAGCCCGCGCCCGGCGCCGTGCCTGGGCTCGACGTAGGGCAGGTACGTGATGCCGCGGCGCGCGAAGGCCCTGGCCTGGTCGTGCATGCCCTGCAGCACGAAGGCGTGGAAGCGCTCGCAGGCGTGCTCGTCGCCCGCACGCAGCGCCTCCAGCACCAGCAGCGGCACGCGGTGCTCGCGCGCGCGGGCCACGGCGTGCTCCAGCGCCGCGTTGTAGCGCGTGCGTCGCGCCGCCGTCATCCAGTAGAGGACGTAGCGCCCGCGCGGGGCCACGGGCCGGTCGCCCAGGATGCGCAGGCGCTCGGCGGGGGCCAGGGCCATGGCGGCAGGCTACGCGGGGGCAGGGCCAGCCCGCCCCAGCAGGTGGCGCAGGGCCGGCTCCAGCTCGCGGAAGCGGAACACGTGGCCCAGCGCCTCCAGCCTGGCCGGCGTGCAGCGCTGCCCGGCCAGCAGCACCTCGCGCGCCATGGGGCCGAAGGCCACGCGCGCGGCCCAGCCCGGCATGGGCAGGAACGCGGGCCGGCCGAGCACGCGCCCCAGCGTGCGCGCGAGGTCGGCCTGCCGCACGGCGCCCGGCGCCACGGCCAGCACCGGGCCCTGCACGCGTGCATCCAGCAGGGCGCGCAGCACCACGTCCAGCACGTCGTCGAGCGCGATCCACGGCATCCACTGCCGCCCCGAGCCCAGCGGGCCCAGCACGCCTGCGCGCGCCGGCGGCAGCAGGCGCGCCAGCGCGCCGCCGCGCGGCGAGAGCACCACGCCCAGCCGCAGCAGGGCCGTGCGCGTGCCGGCCTCGCGCGCCACGCGCGTGCTGGCCTCCCACGCCTGTCCCAGCTCCGCCAGGAAGCCGCTGCCGGGCGCGCTCGCCTCGTCCAGCGGCTCGTCGCCGCGGTCGCCGTACACGCCCACCGCGCTGGCCGACACCAGCACCGGCGGCAGGCGGCCGGCACGGGCCAGCCCCTCCAGCAGCCGCTGCGTGGCCTCTACGCGGCTCGCGCGCAGCCGCTCGCGCTGGCGCGCCGACCAGCGCCGGCCCGCGATGTTCTCGCCGGCCAGGTGCACGAGCGCGTCGGCCCGCGGCCAGCGATCCGGGTCGTGCGGGCCCGTGGCCGGGTCCCACGCCACCTCGCCCGCGCCCGGCGTGCCGCGCACCACGCGCGTGACGGTGTGCCCGCCCGTGGTGAGGAAGGGCACCAGGGCCGAGCCCACCAGCCCCGTGGCGCCCGTCACCAGCACGTGCAGCGGACGCGCCTCGCTGCCCAGCGAGGCGTGTGCGGCGAGGTCGCCGCGCGTGATGGCGTGCCGGTAGGCAAAGGCGCGCGCGAGGTCGGCCCGCACGCGCGGCCCGCCCAGCACGCGGCCCAGCACGCCCATCGGCAGCGCCCACTCGATGGCGTCCACCAGCACCGAGCCGCCCTCGGGCGCGTCCTCGAAGCGGTGCACGTGCCGGAAGCGCGCGAAGGGCCCCTTGGACTGCACGTCACAGAAGGCGCGGCCCTCCTCGTGGCCCTCGTGCACGGCCACCCACGTGGTCCACGCCAGCGGCGCCAGCCGCATGCGCAGCACCGTGCGGTCGCCTTCCCGGATCGACCCGTGGCGCTCCACCATCCGGATCTGCTGCCACGGCGGCACCAGCCGCTCGAAGGCCCCGGGCCGCGCGTGCCAGCGGTACAGCATGCCCGCCGCCACGGGCATCACCGTCTCCTTGCGGAAGGTGCTCGTGCTCGCCACCGGAAGCCTCCAGGTGCCACGCCCGGGGCGTGCACACCCCCGGCGTAGCGGGCCGCACGCCCCGCGCAAGCAGCACCCGGTCCGCCCACCCGTCGCGCCCCGCCCGCGCCGCCGTATCCTGCCCCAGCACGGCAGTGCATCGCGGGCCCGTAGCTCAGTCGGTCAGAGCAGGGGACTCATAATCCCTTGGTCCCTGGTTCGAGTCCAGGCGGGCCCACCTTTGATTCCCGCACAGGACGGTGCTGGCGGGCAACTGGCGCTGTTCTGCGCAAGCCCAGGTTTCGAGCAGTCTCCTCGCCTGGCGGGGCCGATCGTGCAGGGAGTGGCGGCTTTCGGCAGGGAAACGCAGCCTGTCCGCCAAAGTTCAGCCCCAAGGTGGCGGGTCGAAACATGCCCGGGTCAGGCGGGCCGGACCGGGGGGCGCGCAAGGTGCAGCATGACGTTTGATCGTGCATGAGCATGGCCCTAGGATTCTCGAGCGCTCCGTGTGGCGTGAACGGCACGGGATGCCGGCCAAGGGCCTCGACATGCACGTGACCGTTCGCGCCTGCACAGCACCTGTCGTCGACGGCCGGCAAGCCCGCCGCCTGCGCGTACACAGGCCCTGGAGGAGGGGATGAACGCCCTCATCATCCCGTGCTTCATCCAGTCCGAGTGGGACGAGCAGTGCCTCCAGCGACTCTTGCAGAGCGTCGCTGGGCAATCGCGTCCCTTCGACAGGATCTATGTCGTCGATGACGGCAGCCCGCGCGCGCACGCCATCGACGTGGCTGGCGTCGAGCACCTGCGCCTGCCCGTCAACGGGGGGCCAGCACGTGCGCGCAACATGGCGGCTGCTAGGGCTCTCGCGGACGGATGCGAGCAAGTCTTCTTCACGGACCACGACTGCGTGCTGCATGCGGACTGGCACGCGCACATGAGCAGGTTCCTCGCCGGCGCCGAGTTTGCCGCCGTGGGCGGCATGACCTACTCGTGGGGCACGACCTTGCTCGACCGCTATCACGACCTCAACGGGACCCTGTGCGGGAAGTGGCTGCTGCCGCACCGCAAGGAACTCTGGTACATGCCCTCGCTCAACTTCGGCATGAAGGCCTTCGCGGTGGAGGAGTTCCCCTTCGACGAGCGCTTCCCCACGGCCGCCGGGGAGGATGTGGACCTGTGCCTGCGACTTCGCAGCAAGTACCGGATCGGGTTCTGTGCCGATGCGACGCTCTGGCATGACTACGGCTACACCAGCACCTTGCGCGGGCTGCGGCGCTTCATCGGGCTGTTCAAGAAGTACAAGAGCTCGAGCGCGACGCTCTACGAGGGCCACACCGTGTTGATGTGGGACGCATCCGAGGCCATCTACCGGGGGAACATGCGATGAGCCTCGTCTACCGCCTCAAGCAGGCACAACCACGCTTCCTGCACGGGGTGCAGGACTACCTCGGCGAGATGGCCCACTTCGTGCGCCGGGTCCGCAACCCCCTGCTGTACGTGCCGATGCTGGCCCTCAAGTCGATCGAGTGGTCGATCTACCGCTGGCACCGTACGCCCATCCGCCGATTCTATGGCGTGAAGAGCAACGAGTTGATCTACATGATCACGAACGCGTGCAATGACCGGTGCCCGAAATGCGCCATCTGGGAGCATCCCGAATCGCGCCAGCAGCACCTGCGCGTGGAGCACTTCCTCCGCTGCCTGGAGCGCTTGCACCGCAACCTCTACCAGGTCACCTTGACGGGAGGCGAGCCGCTCCTCTTCAAGCGGGACGTCGCCCAGATTGCCGAGGAGGCCGCGCGCCTCGCGGTGCCCATGGTGATGATCACGAACGGCCGCATGCTCGACGAGGCCTTCCTGCGTCGCTATGGAGAGCTTGGCCACATCCTCGTGATCTCGGTCGATTCTGTCAACCGCGAGAAGTGGAACGAGTTCCGCGGCACGCAGACCTTCGACCTCGTCATGCCCAAGATCCTCCTCGCCCGGGAGATCCTCGGTGACCAGTTGCGGGTCCAGTCGGTCCTGGCGCGCGAGTCGGCGCAGGAGGTGGATGGCGTGATTGCATGGTGCAGGCTGCACGGCATCCAGCACAACACGCAGCTGTACCAAGACTTCGGCGCGAGGAACTGGTCCAGCCAGGTGACGCCCGACGAGATGGTGCGTGACGACACGCCCTGCGATGCGCGCAAGAACATCTGCATCTATCCCAACGGGGACGTGGTGAAGTGCTTCGACCACCGGAGGATACCCTTGGCTCGAGAGCCGCTGGGAAACATCGCCCAGCAAGACATCCTCGAGATCCTGTGCACGCGCCGGTCGACCGAGGTCTCGCGCGTCATGAAGACCTGCAACCTGCCCTGCAAGGCGATGTCCTGCAACAAGCCCCGCCAGTTGCTCTTCAAGTGATGGACGGGGCGCTCCAGTACGTGCTGCTGGGGGGAGCTCCGGGCGTGGGCAAGTCAACGGTCGCACGCTTGCTGGCCGCGATGCTGCCCGCCGCGTCCACGCTGGAGGTGGACATGGTGCGCTGCATGGTGAATGCGCCCCGCTGGAAGGACCGGGACGAGCACCTGGCCATGCTCGGTGCCTGTGCAGGGCTGGCCGTCCAGCTGTCAACCCTTGGGTACTGCCCTGTCGTCGTGGTGGACACCTTCAGCGGTGGCAAGGCGGTCTACTTCGAGGAGGTCCTGCGTGCCCGCCAGCCCGCGGCCACGATGTGCAGCATCATGCTGCATGCCGAGGAGGCTGTCCTGGCAGCCCGGGTCGCTGGCCGCCCGGCTGGCTTCTTCCATGACCTGGCGGTCTCGGCCCGCATCAACGCCGAGATGCGGGCAAGCCTTGGGCCAGCCATCGGCCTCGACATCACGTGCATGGCTGCCGAGGATGCGGCAGCCACGATCTTGCGCCTCATCCAGAGGGCGTGACGGACGCCTGTGCGCCGGCGGCGGGCCCTGCGCGGCGGACTATCCTTGGGGGGCAGCGTGCGGCCATGCCGGGGCGCGGCACGCACGTTTCCCGGAGGTGGCCATGCTGAAGGCGGCTGCACGTTCTCGCGGGCGGGGTGGCGTGCGAGGCAGGCGTGCGTGGACGCGAGTGCTCCTGGCCGCGGTGCTGGGCCTGCTGCTGGCCGGCCCCTGCTGGGCGCGCGGCGGCGAGGCGCGGCCGCCGCGTGGGGGGGCGGCCTCGCCCGGGGCGGCCACGGAATGGAATGCCTACTGGGTGGGCCACAGCCTGCTGTCGCGCATCCCGGACGCGGTGGGGGCGCTGGTGGCGGCCAGCCCGGGTGGCCTCTCGCTGGCGTGGAAGGAGCAGAACATCCCGGGGGCGTCGCTGGAGATCCACTGGTCGGAGGCGCTGCCCGACCGGCAGCGCTACCGCTTCGAGCCGACCTGGCAGCAGCGCTACGACCTGCGCCTGGCCACGGGC